>PQAI01000235.1 GCA_003105245.1 Betaproteobacteria bacterium
GTGGACGAGGCGCACAGCCCGCAGCCGCGGCGATTGACGGTGGGGCTCGAGCAGAACCGGCTCGCGATGCTGCTCGCGGTGCTGCACCGGCACGCGGGGATCGCGCTCTTCGACCAGGACGTCTTCGTGAACGCGGTGGGGGGCGTGCGGATCGCGGAGCCGGGGGCGGATCTCGCCGTCACGCTCGCCATCGTCTCGAGCCTTCGCAACCGGGCGCTGCCGGCCAAGCACGTGGTCTTCGGCGAGGTGGGGCTCGCGGGCGAGGTGCGGCCCGTCCAGCGTGGCCAGGAACGCCTGCGGGAGGCCGCCAAGCTCGGCTTCACCCACGCCATCGTCCCCGCGGCCAACAAGCCGAAGCAGCGCATCGACGGCCTCGAGATCATCGCCGTCGACCGCCTCTCCGACGCCGTCGACTACCTCAAGTAGCCGGTACCAGGTACCTGGTACGTGTACCTGGTACCGGCTACTTGACGAGGAGGGTGACGAGGAGGGCGACGGCGGCGATCGCGAGGACCACGATCGCGACGATGGCCGGCATGTTGGAGGTGGTGCTCTCCGGGAAGGCCGGGGCGGCCTTGGCGGCCTGGGGCGGCGGGGCCACGAAGCGCGGAATGGGCTTGAAGCGAGGCTGCTCGGGCTCGACGGCCGCGGGCTCCTCTTCGGGCGGCGGAGGCGGAGGCGGCGGCGGGGTGGCGGGCGCGAGCGGGCTGCCCGGCTCGATCTTGCCGCGGTAGGCCCGCATCTTCTGCGTGGCCGTGATGTATTCCTCGAACTCCTCCGTCTGGTTGGTCATCGACGCGAGCCGCAGCGTCGCGTCGAAGGAGTCGAAGCCCTTGGCGATGCCCAGCGGCTTGGTCGTCTCGTCGTCCTTGACCGGKGCYTTGTCCAGCCTGGCGTCGGCGGCCATCGGGATGGTCGAGATGTCCGGCGTGACGAGGTCGGCGCCCGAGTGGGGCCGCGGCGGCGGCGGGGCCGAGCGCGCCTTGAGCGCCACCGAGGGCTTCGCGGCGTCGAGCTGGCGGCGGACCTCGCGCAGGTCGTCGGCGAACTCCTTCACCGCCTGGTAGCGGTCGTCCAGGCTCTTGGCCATGGCCTTGGCCACGATGAGGTCGAGCATCGCCGGCACGCCGCGGTTGTGCGTCGAGGGCGGCGGCGGGGTGGTGTTCACCGTCGCGTACATGATCGCGTTCACGTTGTCGCCGTCGAAGGGCGCCATGCCGGTGAGCGCCTCGTAGAGCACCACGCCCAGCGAGAAGATGTCGGTGCGCGTGTCGAGCGACTTGCCGATCACCTGCTCGGGCGACATGTAGCGGGGCGAGCCGAGGATCAGGCCCGTCATCGTCTTCACGGCCGAGTTGGGCAGCCGCGCGATGCCGAAGTCGGTGATCTTCGCGATCCCGCCCTTGAGCACCATGATGTTGGAGGGCTTCACGTCGCGGTGGACGATGTCCTGCTGGTGCGCGAACCACAGCCCGTCGGCCACCTGCGCGATGATGTCCACGACCTGCTCGATGGGCAGGAGCTTGCCGCCTGCGATGATGTCCTTGAGCTCCTGGCCCTCGAGGAACTCCATGGCCATGTAGGCGACCTGCTCGGTCTTGCCCACGTCGTAGATCGTGACGATGTTGGGGTGGTTCAGGCGCCCGGCCGCCTTGATCTCCTGCTGGAAGCGCTGCTCGTACTCCTCCAGCTCCTGCTTGGAGAGGTTCAGGTTGATCGTCTTGATCGCGACCGTGCGGTCGATGATGGGATCCACGGCCTTGTACACCGTGCCCATCGCCCCCTGACCGATCTCCGAGACGATCTTGTAGCGGCCCAGCACCGGGATCATGGGGCCTTCTTCTTGGCGGGCTCGGCCTTCGCCTTGTCGGCCAGGGCCTTCTTGGCCTGCGCCTTGGCTCCCGCGAAGGTCCTGGTCCACGACGGGTGCCCCGCCTCGGCCGGCGTGAGGTCGAAGTCGGGATCGACGTCGTAGATCTTGATGAATTCCGCGCGGCAGTCGCGGTACTTGCTCTGCAGGCAAAGGCAGAAGGCGGAGTGCTTGAGGGCGCGTACCTGGTCCTTCTTGTCCTTGAGGCCTTCCTTGAGCGCGGCCTCGAGGAGCTTGTGCGCCTCGGCGTACTCGCCGGCCTCGTACTTCACCAGGCCGTCGACCAGCATCTGTTCGGCCTTGGGAAGCGATTCCCGGGGCTTGCCCTGGGCGGCCTCGCGCTCGGCGATGAGCGTGGCGCGCACCGTGCGGTACACCGGTCCCCAGATGGGGTGCCCGTCCTCGGCCGGCGTGAGGGCGAAGGCCGGGTCGATCTCGAAGGCCCTGCGGAACTCGGCGGCGCACTGGGCCTCGCGGCCGGCCACGCAGTGGATGAAGGCGAGGTACTTGCGCGCGCGTCCCTGGTCCGTCTTCTCGAGGAGCCCGTGGTCGAGGGAGGCCTGCAGGCTCTTGGCGGCGCCGTCGAAGTCGCCCGTCTCGTAGAGCTTCACGCCCGCGGCGAGCTGCTCCTTGGCGCGCACGCGCAGCGTGTCCTCGGTGATCTGCGGCGCCACGGGCTTGGGCGCCTCGGCGGGCTGCAGCTGCGCGCAGCCGGCGAGCGCAGCGACGAAGGCGATCGCTCCGGAGAGGCGAAGGGCGGCGGGGGTGCGCATCACTGGAACTTGTGGCGGATGGTGATCTCGTCGCGCGCCTTGACGTCGATGTTCTCGGAGTAGGCGGCGAACGTGGTGTTCTTGACTTCGATCTTGTACTTGCCGGGCGGGAGCTTGAGCGACTTCACCGGCGGGCTCACGCCGCTCGCCTTGCCGTTCACGTAGAGCTCGCCCCAGGGCTGGATGGCGAAGATGATCGTGCCGGGCGGGACGGCGGGCGCGGCGGGCGCGGCCGGCTTGCCGGCTTCCGCCTTCCCGGGCTCGGCCTTGGCGGGCTCGGCCTTCGCGTGCACCTGCGGGCCCGCGGCCTTGGCCGCTTCGGCCTTCGCGGCGTCGGTCTTGGGCGGCTCGCCCTTGCCGTCGCCGGCGGCGGGCGCGGCCTTGGGCGCCTCGGCCGTGGGCACGGGGGCGGCCGGCTTCGCGGGCTCGGTGGCGGGTGTCGCTGCGGGCGCGGGCGCGCTTGCCACCATGGGGGCTGGCACGGCGGGCGGCTCGCCCTTCTTCGTGGCCACGAGGAATCCCAGGATCGCCACCACGCCGGCCAGCGCGCCGGCCACCACGGTGAGCTTCTTCTTGTCCTGGACGAAATTGGGGATGGTGAGGGTGACCGTGGCGGTGCCCGTGGGGGAGGCCGCCGACGCCGTGCGCTTCACGTTGGTGCTCGTGGTCGCGGCGCGGTCCTTCATGCTGTCCTTGGCCTTCTTGAGCGCGCCCTCGTTGTGGCCCACCACGTAGATCTCGTGCTCGCGCACGTGCTTGTCGGTGCGCGATCCTTCGTAGGTGAAGAGCTTGGCGTACTCGCTCGCGAGGTTGGAGACGACGTCGTAGTAGGAGCGCGACACGACGATCTGGCCGGGCCGCGCGAAGCTCATGATGCGCTGCGCCACGTTGATGCCGTCGCCGATGATGTTGGGGTGCCCGTTGATGTCCTTCACCAGCTTCACGGGCCCGAGGTTGATGCCCATGCGCACCGAGTCGTCGCCGGATTCCTCGATCTGGGTGGCGGTCTGCGCCTCGCGCATCATCGCCTCGCGAAGCGACAGCGTGGTGAAGAGCGCGTCCTCGGGGTCGCCCAGGAAGGAAAGCGCCGCGCCATCGCCGGTGTCGAGGATGATGCGGTCGTTGACCGGGATGTCCTTGATCGCCTCCGACAGGTTGTTCGTGAGGCTGGTCTTGAGGCGGATCTGCTCGGCGACCGGCTTCTTGGAATAGCCGACGAGGTCGATGAAGACCACGCTGCAGATGAACGTTCGATTGGCCTGATCGAGCATCGAGCGACCTGGAACGGCGTGCGCCGCCTCCCTCTAGGGCAGTATTTCTTAGAGAAACAAGGACCTACCGAACGAAGTTCGGGAGAAGCCTAGTTTAGCCGATTCCCGCCCGCGATGCCTGTGGTTCAGGTCACAATCGTCAGCGGCTGCGCGCCGAGCGAGCGGCCCTCGGGTCCGAGGAGGCGCAGGTAGGCCTTCGCGACCGTTTCGGTCGCGGGAAGCGCGGCGCGGTTCTCGCCCGGATGGCTCTGCATGCGCTGCGGCGAGGCCACGGGGCCGGGCACCACGACGTGGAAGCGGGGCTTCCCCCGCTGCTCGCACTCGTCGGCCCAGATGGCGGCGAGCGTTCCCAGGCCCGACTTCGAGATGGCGAACGCTCCCCAGTAGGCCGCCGGCTGGAAGGCGTGGGTCTCGGCGGTGAAGACCACGGCGCCGTCGGGGGAGGCCTCCAGCATCGGGAGGCACGCGCGCGTGAGGGCGAAGGGCGCGGCCAGGTTCACGCGCAGGTGCGTGAGGCACTGCTCGAGGGGCTGGTCGCGAAGCGGCACCAGCGGCGTGAAGTGCACGGCGCAGTGGACGAGCGCGTCCAGGCGGCCGAGGTCGCGCCTCAGCATCCCGGCGAGCGTCTCGAACTCGCGGTCGCCGGCGCTGGCGAGGTCGAG
>PQAI01000236.1 GCA_003105245.1 Betaproteobacteria bacterium
GATGCGGGTTGCGGCGCGCGTTCGACGGGGGCAGGGGTCGGGCGCGTTGCAGGTGGAGCGGCGCGTTCCGCCGGCGCGGGGGTGGGGCGCGTCACGGGCTGCGATGGGCGCTCTGCGGGCGCGGAAGGCGCGGGTCGTGCGGAAGGCGCGGCCACGGGTCGCTCGGACGGCGCGGGAGCACGCGGCAAGGCCTGCGGCTGGGCTGCCGGAGCGGCCTGCGGCTGCCTCGTGACGGGCAGGGCCGGTTGCGCGGGTGCGGGAGCAGGCTGGCGCCCGACGGGCTCGGCCGGGAACGACGGCTTCACCGTGGGAGCCGGTCGGGCCGTCGAAGTCGGCGCAGCACCCGGTGCGACGGGCGCCCCGGACGCGGCGGGCGCGGTGGGCTTGACCTGGAAGGGCTTGTCCGGCGGGCGCGTCGCGGGCCGCGGAGGCAGCACCGCCGCACCCGCGACGACCGGTTGCCGCGCGATCGTTTCGGGCGCGACCGCGCTGAGAACGCTCTGCACCGGTCGGCGCGTGCCGAACTGGTCGCGCGGCACGACGGTGGCGCCGTACTCGCGGTGGTCGTGGCGGCGGTCGCGGTCGTGCTGGTGCTCGCGGCGATGGTGCGGCGGCAGCACGATGCGGTTCACGTAGGTCACGTAGGTCGGGGCGGCGACGTACCACGGCTGGAAGGCGTCGTACGGGGACAGCGGGTACCAGCCCAGCGCGCCGCCGACGCCGGTGGAGAAGCTCAGGTTCCAGCCGCTGCCGCCGATCCAGCCGACGAGCGCCGGTGCCCASACCGGCCGGCCSGAGTAGCGGCCGGGGTACCAGCCCCAGCGGTTGCCGACGTAGACCCAGCGGCCATAGTGGAAGGGCGCATAGCCCCAGGGCGCGTCGTCGACCCAGGTCCATCCCCAGGGGCGCACCCAGGTCCAGCGGCCGTAGCGGTAGGGGGCCCATCCGGCATCGACGTGGGTCGGGTACCAGACGGCGCCGTACTCCGCGTCGTTCCTCCACGTGCCGTAGTCGTCCAGGTCCTCCCAGCCGGTCATCTGCCGCGGCACGTAGCGCAGCGACTCGCGCTGGTCCCAGCGCTGGTCGCGCGCGTACGCCCACTCGTCGAGGGAAGTGGAGTAGACGGCCTCGAAGGYGAAGCGGGGCTGCKCGCCGCCGCTGACGCGCACGGCGCGCCCGGTGTCGACGTTCASGTAGCCGCCCTGCATCTCGAGGCGGGCGGTGCCSGCGAASACGGTGAGGACCGATTCGCCCCGCGCCGGATCGGACTCGAGCCGGTAGCGGCCGTTGCCGCGGAACTGGAAGCGTCCCTCCGGCGTGGAGACGAAGTAGGACTCGTTCTTGCCGACTTCGCGCAGGCGCAGCGTGAGCGCGCCCCGCGTCACGTGCGCCTGGAAGCTCTCGTTGTCCAGGCGAAGGATGTCGAGCTGGGTGGTCTCGCCGAGCCGCAGGGCGGTGGCCCCGAAGAGGATCTCGGCGCGGGCGCCGGGTTCGGTCCACACGGAGTTCTCGCCGGTGAGGGTGGCGTTGATGCGCGCGCCCTCCCAGCCCACGTCGGGATCGACGTACACCGCGGCTTCCCCCTCCACGAGGGACAGCCGTGCCACCCGACCGGGCGGATCCGCCGCCCAGGCGGCGAGCGAGAGCACGGCGAGCGAAAGCAAGGCGGCCAGTCGTTTCATGTCAGACCCTTTTCCCGAGATCGCCGGCGAAACGCCGGTTCCGTGATGGCATAACGGCCGGCCCCCGCGGCCGGAATACAGCACGGCGTGTAACAAACGGTGTCCGTCGGCTGCCGACGACAGCCTACCCCAAGGGCAGGAATTTCCAACACCCTGAATTCATGCCATTATTGCCGTGGAATCCTGCGTCGGCGCGGCGGGGTCCGGGACCGACGTGATTGCTCCCTGCAATGCCGCACCGCCGGCGCCTTCCGCCAGCGAAGAAGAACTCTCCCCGGGACCATCGGATGGACAAGACCACCGTCTTCACCAAGACCGCGAAGGGCATCACCCAGGTCAACCAGCGCTCGGCATCCCTCTCGAAGGACCTGATGAAGGTCCTCAAGCTCGTCGACGGGAAGTCCACCTTCGCCCAGATCATGGAGAAGGCGGAGGTCGACAAGCCGGTCCTCGAGAAGGCGATGAACACGCTGATCAAGGACGGCTTCGCGCGCGTCTTCGAGACGAAGAAGGAGCCGGATCCCTTCGGCGAGGACGATTTCGACTTCACGGCCCCGGGCAAGCTCCCCGGCGCCACGCAGCGCGTGGTGGCCGCCGCCGCCCTGGACATCAGCGAGCTCTCCCGCCAGCAGGAAAAGGCGGAAGCCGACCGCAAGGCGCGCGAGAACGCGCAGAACGCCGCGCGCGACAAGGCGCGGCAGGGCGCCGAGGCGAGGGCCGCCGCGGAAGCCGAGGCGAAGGCCAGGGCCGAGGCGGAAATGCGCGCCATGGAGCAGGCCCGGCGCGCCAAGGAAGCTTCCGAGAGAGCCAGGGCCGAGCTCGACGCCAAGACGCGCGAGGAGGAGGTCCGCCGCAAGGCCGCCGCCGAGCACGCCGCCAAGCTCGCCGCCGAGCAGAAGGCGAAGGAAGAGGTGGTGGCCCGCGAGCTCGCGGAACTCAAGGCCAGGGCCCAGGCGGAAGCCGACGCCCGGGCCCGCGCCGAGCTGGAGGCGAAGGTCAAGGCCGAGGAGGAACGCAAGCGGGTGATGGGCGAGGCGCTCGCCAAGGCGGCGGCGGAAGAAAAGGTGAGGGAAGAGGCCGAGGCGCAGCGGCTCGCCGAGGCGCGCGCCAAGGCGGAGCGGGAAGCCCGCGCGCTCGCCGATGCGCGCGCGAAGGCCGAAGCGGAGGCGCAGGCCCTCGCCAAGGCGCGGGTCGAGGCCGAGGCCGCGGCCGCCAGGCAGGCGCAGGTAGCCGTGGGCGCCGAGCAGGAGCTCAAGGCGCGGCTCAAGGAGGAGATCGAGGCGCGCATCCGCGGCGAGATGGAGGCGCTGCTGCGCGACGAGATCGAGGAGAAGGCGCGCGCCGAGATGCAGGCCCAGATCATGGCCGAGGCCCGGCTCGCCGCGAAGGCGGAGCTCGAGGAGCGGCTGCGCGAGGAGCGCGAGGCGCTGCAGAAGGCCGAGATGGAAGTGCGCATCCAGGCCGAGCGCGCCGCCAAGGAGCGCGCCGACCAGGAAATGAAGCTGCGCGAGGAAGCGGAGGCGAGGGCCGCCGCCGAATCCGCCGCGCGCGAGAAGGCGGAGGAGGAGACCCGCAGGCTGCGCCGTCTCGAGGCGAGGGCCCGCGAGGAAGCCGAAGCCGCAGCCCGCGAGAAGGAGGCCGCCGCCTCGCTCGCCGCCAAGGAGCGCGCCGAAGCCCAGGCGAGGCTCGATGCCGAGCGCAAGGCCAAGATCGAGGCCGAGGCGCGCGCCATGGTCGAGGCCGAGGAGCGCGAGCGCCGCGAGAAGGAGCTCGCCGGCAAGATCGAGGCGGAACGCAAGGCGCGCGAGGAGGCGGAGAAGCGCGCCCGTATCGAGGCCAGGGCCCGCGAGACGGTCGAGGAGACCACGCGCGAGAAGGTGAAGGCCGAGATCGAGGGCGACATGACCCGCCGCGCCGAGCTCGAGGGCAAGGCGCAGGCCAAGGCCTACATGCAGGCCAAGCAGCAGGCCGAGCTCGACGAGGAGGCCAGGATCCGCTCCGAGCAGGAGAGGAAGGCGCGCGAGATCGCCGAGGTCCTGCGCACCAAGGTCGAGTCCGATGCCGCCGAGGAGGCCGCAGCCCCGGTCAAGCGCCGCCCGCGGCGCAAGGTCAACTGGGTGCGCAACATCGTGATGGGCCTCGCTGCGCTGCTCGTGATCGGCGTGGGCCTGCTGCACGTGGTGCCGCTGCGCGGCTTCGCCAACAAGCTGGAGAAGGGCATCGGCGGCTGGCTGCACGAGGAGGTCTCGATCTCCAACCTCAAGTTCTCGCTCATCCCCTCGCCGCACCTGAAGATCGAGGGCTTCACCGTCGGCAAGGCGCTCGACGCCAAGGCGACCCACGGCCGCCTCTTCGTGGACATCCCGGCCCTGCTGGGCGACAAGGTGGTGATCAACGTCCTGGAGCTGGAGAACGTCTCCATCACCGGCGAGGCGCCGCGGCGAATCCTGTCGTGGGGCAAGGTCGAGGGCAAGGCCGAGTCCGCGGTGATCGAGTCGGTGCGGCTTCGCGGCGTGAAGCTCGACGTGAAGCCGGAGCTCAAGCCCTTCGAGGCCACGCTCGCCTTCGGCCGCGACGGCAAGTTCAAGAGCGCCAACCTCTCCGGCGAGGGCAAGTGGAGCGGCACGATCCGCCCGGTGGAGGGCGGATACGACGTGGGCTTCAGCGCCCGCAGCTGGGAGCTGCCGCTCGGCGCGCCGATCCCGGTGAGCGACGTCACCGCCAAGGGTCTCCTCACGCCCAACGACATCACCTTCTCGGAGTTCGAGGCCGACGCGCTCGAGGGCAAGGTGAACGGCACGCTCAAGGTGACCTGGGGCGGCGGCGCGGTGCGGCTCGCCTCCGACCTCGCGCTCGCGCGCGTGCGCGCCGACCAGCTGATGGGCGCGTTCACCAAGGACATCGCGGTGACCGGCAAGCTCGAGGGCAACTTCACCGTCGCCGCCGAGTCGGCGGCCCTGGAGAGCCTGCTCGCGGTCCCGCGCGCGCAGGGCAAGTTCCGCCTGGCCGACGGGTCGGTGTCCAACGCCGACCTCGTGGCCGCGATGCAGTCGCCCGATGCGGCCGGCCGCGCCGGGGTGACCAAGTTCGCGGAGCTCACGGGCGAGTTCGGCGCCGGCGAGGGCCGCGTGGCCTACCGCAACCTCAACCTGCAGGGCGGCGTGCTGCGCGGCGGCGGCAACATCGACATCGGCCACAACGGCGCCCTGTCGGGGCGGCTGTCGGTGGAGATCCGCTCCAACGTCGCCCAGGACCGCGGCGGGTTCGCCGTCTCGGGCTCGGTGGCCAAGCCCATCCTGCGCCGCGGCGGCTGAAGCCCGACTTGGCCTCCGCGCCGCGCGCGGCGCCGGCGCCGGCCCGCGCCGGGATCGCGCGCCTCCTTCCGCTCTTCCGGATGCTCGCGCCTTACCGCGCGCGCATCGCGCTCGCCTTCGCGGCGCTGCTGGTGTCGGCGGCCATGGTCCTGGTGATCGGCGAGGGCCTCAAGCGCGTCATCGACGAGGGGTTCGGCCGCGGGCGCGCGGACCTGCTCGACGCGTGGGTGGCCGCGCTCGCCGCCCTCATCGCGGTGCTGGGCGCCGTGACCTGGCTTCGCGTCTACAACGTCTACTGGATCGGGGCGCGCTTCACCGCCGACCTGCGCCGGCGCGTCTACGGCCACATGCTCGGGCTCTCGTCCTCGTTCTTCGAGTCCGCGCGCACCGGCGAGGTGATCTCGCGCCTCACCGCCGACGTGACGCTGGTGGAGACCGTGATGGGCGGCACGCTCCTCTACGCGCTGCGCATGGCCTTCACGCTCGCCGGCTGCGCCGTGATGCTCGCGGTGACGAGCGTGAAGCTCTCCGTGCTCGCGCTCGCCTGCCTGCCCGTGGTGGTGCTGCCCATCGGGCTGCTGGGGCGGCGCGTGCGCCGGCTCTCGCGCGAGGCCCAGGACCGGCTGGCGGAAGTGTCGTCGCACGCCGACGAGACGCTGCACGAGATCCGCACCGTGCAGGCCTACGCCCACGAGGCGCAGGAGGAGAGGACCTTCGGCTCGCTCACGGAGGCCGTGTTCGCGGCGAGCCTGCGCCGCACTTCCTCGCTCGCGCTGCTCATCGCGGCGGTGATCGTGCTCGCCTTCGGGGCCGTGGGACTGCTGCTGTGGGTCGGCGCGCACGACGTGCTGGCCGGCCGCCTCTCGGCGGGGAGCCTCACCGCCTTCATCTTCTATTCCGTCATCGTGGCCAACGCCACCTTCGTCATCGCCGAGGCCTGGGGCGAGCTGCAGCGCGCGGCGGGCGCCTCGGAGCGGCTGACCGAGATCCTCGCCACCGAGCCCGCGATCCGCGCCCCCGAAAGCCCCGCGCCGCTGCCGGAGCCCGGCGAGGGGCGCGTCGAGCTCTCGGGCGTGGGCTTCCGCTATCCCTCGCGGCCGGATTCCGCCGCCCTCGAGGACTTCGCGCTCTCGGTCTCGCCCGGCGAGGTCGTGGCGCTCGTCGGTCCCTCGGGCGCCGGCAAGACGACCGTGTTCCAGCTTCTCCTGCGCTTCTACGACCCGCAGGAGGGCACGGTGCGCCTSGAYGGCGTCGACGCCCGCGCGGCGGACCCGAGGCAGTGGCGCCGGCGCTTCGCGCTCGTGTCGCAGGAGCCGGTCATCTTCGCCTYGAGCCTCGCCGACAACGTGCGCTACGGAAAGCCCGAGGCCACGGACGAGGAGGTGCGCGAGGCCTGCCGCCTGGCCTRKTGCCTGGAGTTCGCCGACCGCCTTCCGGAGGGCCTCGCCACGCCGGTGGGCGAGCGGGGAGTCAAGCTCTCGGGCGGGCAGCGCCAGCGCATCGCCATCGCGCGCGCCATCCTCGCCGACCGCGCCGTGCTGCTGCTGGACGAGGCCACGAGCGCGCTGGACGCCGAGAGCGAGCGCACGGTGCAGCTCGCGCTCGCCGGGCTCATGAAGGGGCGGACGACGCTCATCATCGCGCACCGGCTGGCCACGGTAAAATCCGCCGATCGCATCGTCGTCATGGACCGCGGCCGCGTCGTGGCCTCCGGGACGCACGAGGCGCTCGTCCGCGAGGACGGGCTCTACGCGCGCCTGGCGGCCCTGCAGTTCGCCGCGACGACCGATGCCCTGCTCCGATGAAACGCGCCCGCGCCCTCCTGCTCGCCTTCCTGCTGCCTGCGGCCGCCCTTGCCGAGGCGCCCGCGCCGGCGCCCGCTGCGCCGGAGGGCTCGGTCGCACCCGCGGCGCCGCCTGCCGCGCCGGCACCGCCGCCTGCCGCGCCCGTCGTGCCGGCCCCGGGCCTGCCGGCGGCTTCCACGGCGCCCGCGGCCCCCGTGCGCGAGGTGCGCGAGACGCTGCACGGCGTCGAGGTGGTCGATCCCTACCGGTGGCTCGAGAACGTGCGCTCCGACGACGCGCAGGCGTACTTCCGCGCCCAGGACGACGCCGCGCGCAAGGCCCTGGCCGCCATCCCGGGCCGCGCCGAGATCGCCGCGCGCATCCGGGAGCTGTCGGCCGCGCAGGTGAGCGTGCGCGACATCGCGATGGCCGGCGGCAGGGTCTTCTACCTCAAGCTGGCGCCGGGCCTGGAGACGCCGGTGCTGTGCGTGCGCGAGGGCTTCGCCGGCGCCGAGCGCGTCCTCGTCGACCCGGCCCGCTACGCGGTGGGCACCGCGAAGGCGGCCATCAACTGGTACCGCCCCTCGCCCGACGGCAGGCTCGTCGCCTACGGAGTCTCGGCCGGGGGGACGGAGGACGCCACGCTTCGCGTGCTCGACACCCGCGACGGCCGCGACCTGGGCATCGCCATCGACCGCGCGCGCTTCAATTCCGGGCTTGCCTGGCACCACGACGGCCGCGCCTTCTACTACGCGCGCATCCCGGAGGGCGGGCAGAAGGACTCCGCGCACCGCTACGCCGGCATCCGCGTCTACCGCCACGTGATCGGCCGGCCGGCGGCGCAGGACGAGATCGTCTTCGCCTCGGGCGCGGGCGGGGCGCGCGGCGTGCCGGAGTTCGTCTATCCCTCCMTCGTCGTGCCCGAGGACTCCACGCACGCCTACGCCATCGTGCGCGACGGCGTGCGCCGCGAGATCGCGGTGCACGCGACGACGGTGCGGGACCTTGCCAAGGGGTTGCCGCGCTGGACCCGGATCGTCGACTTCGACGACGGCGTCACCGCCATCCAGGCCTGGAAGGACGACCTGTACCTCCTCACGCACAAGGGCGCGCCGCTCAACCGGGTGCTGGTGGTGAAGGTGGGCAGCGACGGCGCCTCGCGCCCGCGCGTGGCGGTCCCGGAGGGCGAGGCGGTGATCCTGGACATGGCGCTCGCCTCCGAYGCGCTSTACCTGCGCTCCACCGTGGGCGGGCTCGAGCGCCTCGAGCGCCTGAACCTGGGGCTGGGCGCCTCGCGCACSCCGGAGTTCGTGAAGACCGCCTTCGACGTGGCCATCTCGCAGATGGTGACGCACCCGGCCAGGCCGGGGGCGATCCTGCACGTGCAGGGCTTCATCGAGCCCCCGGTGGTGGTGAGCGTCGAGGCGAAGACCGGCAACCTGCGCAACACCGGCCTGCAGCCGGCGCCGGCCGCGGACTTCTCCGCCATGGACGAGGTGCGCCTCTACGCGCGCAGCCACGACGGCACGAAGATCCCGGTGACGCTGCTCTACAAGAAGACGACCGTCCTGTCGGCGGACAACCCCACGCTGCTCGTCGGCTACGGCGCCTACGGCATCCCGCAGACGCCCTTCTTCGACGCCACGCGCCTCGCGTGGCTGGAGCGCGGCGGGATCATCGCCTACGCCCACATCCGCGGGGGCGGCGAGTACGGCGAGGCGTGGCACCGCGCCGGGCAGAAGGCGACGAAGGAGAACACGATCCTCGACTTCATCGCCTGCGCCGACTTCCTCATCAAGTACGGCTTCACGAGCCCGCGCCGCCTCGCGATCCAGGGCACGAGCGCCGGGGGCATCCCCTCGGCGGGCGCGATGGTGCGACGGCCGGACCTCTTCGCCGCCGTCGTGCCGCGGGTGGCGGTGCTCGACATGCTGCGCTTCGAGTTCGCGGCCAACGGGCCGGCCAACATCCCGGAGTTCGGCTCCGTGGCCACGCCCGAGGGCTTCGAGGCGCTGCGCAGGATGTCCGCCTACCACCAGGTGAAGGACGGAACGGCCTACCCCGCGGTGCTCCTCACCACCGGCATGAACGACCCGCGCGTCGATCCCTGGCAGGCGGCCAAGATGGCCGCGCGCCTGCAGGCGGCCACGGCGAGCGGCAAGCCGGTGCTGATGCGCGTGGAGTGGGAGGGCGGCCATGGGCGCGGCTCGACCCGCACCCAGCGCGAGGAGGAACTCGCCGACATCTACGCCTTCCTCCTGTGGCAGTTCGGGATGCCGGGATTCGTGCCCGAGGAGGCGACGAGGACCGCGGGCAGCCCCGCCGCGCCATAATCGAGCTTCGAAACCTTCTGGAGCGCCTTCGAGATGGAACTGGTCCTGTGGCGCCACGCCGACGCGGAGGACGGCCTGGTCGACATGAAGCGCGCGCTGACCGACAAGGGCCGCCGGCAGGCCGCCCGGGTCGCGAAGTGGCTGCGCCCCCGCATGGAGGACAAGTGGGAGATCCTCGTGAGCCCGGCGCTGCGCGCCCGGCAGACGGCCGACGCGCTCGACCTCGAGTACGACGTGCGCATCCCGCTGGGCCCCTCGGCCAGCGAGGACGCCCTGCTGCGCGAGGCGAAGTGGCCCGCCAACGCGAGGAACGTCCTGATCGTCGGCCACCAGCCCACGCTGGGGCGCCTCGCCTCGCGGCTTCTCACCGGGCGCGCGGACGACCTGGCGGTCAAGAAGGGCGCCCTCTGGTGGTTCACGGGCAAGGTCGACCGCCAGGCGCGCGTGAGCGAATGCCTGCTGCGGGCGGTCATCGGCCCCGATTTCGCCGACTAGCACGCGGATACCCTCATCCCCGACCCTTCTCCCAAGGGAGAAGGGAGACGTTGCTCCCCTCTCCCTCCGGGAGAGGGGTTGGGGGTGAGGGTAGGGGGGGCTTGACCTTCCCACGGTGGGAAGGTGCATCGTGGCGCTGTCCAGCCCACCGGGAGACCCGCCATGATCGAAATCGCCGTCAACGACATGACCTGCGGCCACTGCGCCTCGGTCGTCACGAAGGCCGTCCGCGAGACCGACCCCGCCGCGCGCTGCGAGATCGACCTCGCCGCGAAGACGGTCCGCATCGCCACCGCCCAGCCGGCGCAGGACTTCCTCGAGGCCATTGCCGACGCCGGCTACTCGCCGGTCGTCGCGAAGGCGAAGGGGTGAGCGTGGCTGCCGAGGTCGACTTCCTCGACCTCAGGATCGAGGGCATGACCTGCGCCTCGTGCGTGGCGCGCGTCGAGCGCGCGCTGCTCAAGGTGCCGGGCGTGGAGTCCGCGACCGTGAACCTCGCCACCGAGACGGCCACGGTGGTCGCGGCAGGGGACGTGCGGGAGGCGGCCATCGCGGCCATCCACAAGGCGGGCTACGAAGCCTCGGCCAGGGAGGCGGAGAAGCCCGCCGCGCCGAAGTCCGGTGTCGACCGCGGCACGCTGGAGCTCGCGGCGGCCGCGATCCTCACCGCGCCGCTCGTGGTGCCCATGGTGGCGGGCCTCTTCGGCGCGCACTGGATGCTGCCGGCGTGGCTGCAGTGGCTGCTCGCCACCCCGGTGCAGTTCGCCGTGGGCGCGCGCTTCTACCGCTCGGCCTGGAAGGCGCTCGCCGCGCGCGCCGGCAACATGGACCTGCTGGTCGCCATCGGCACCAGCGCGGCCTACGGCCTGAGCGTCTACCTCGCCCTCGCCGAGGATACGGCGCACCTCTACTTCGAGGCCTCGGCGGTCGTGATCACGCTGGTGCGGGCCGGCAAGTGGCTGGAGGAGCGCGCCAAGCGGCAGACCACGGAGGCCATTCGCGCGCTCTCGGCGCTGCGGCCGGAGACGGCGCGCGTGCTGCGCGACGGCGCCGAGCAGGTGGTGCCCGTGGCCGCCGTGCGCGTGGGCGACCTCGTGGTGGTGCTGCCGGGCGATCGCATCCCCGTGGACGGCGAGGTGACCGAGGGCAGCAGCCACGTGGACGAGTCGCTCGTGACCGGCGAGGGACTTCCCGTGGCGAAGGCCGCGGGCAGCCGCATCACCGGCGGGTCCGTGAACGCCGAGGGCCGGCTCGTCGCGCGCACCGTCGCCGTGGGYGCCGAGAGCACCCTCGCGCGGATCATCCGCGCGGTGGAGTCGGCGCAGGCGGCCAAGGCGCCCATCCAGCGGCTCGTGGACCGCGTGAGCGAGGTCTTCGTCCCGGCCGTCGTGGCGGTCGCCTTCGTGACCTTCCTCGCCTGGGGCCTGGGCACCGGAAACTGGGAGGCGGCCGTCCTCAACGCCGTGGCGGTGCTCGTCATCGCCTGTCCCTGCGCGCTGGGGCTCGCGACGCCCACCGCGGTCATGGCGGGCACCGGCGTGGCCGCGCGCCACGGCATCCTGATCAAGGACGCGGAGGCGCTCGAGATCGCGCACCGCGCGCGCGTCGTGGCCTTCGACAAGACGGGCACGCTCACGCAGGGCAAGCCCTCGCTGGTGGAGGTGGTCGCGCAGGGCATCGCCCGCGAGGAGGCCCTGCGCCTCGCGGCCGCCGTGCAGCGCGGCTCGACGCACCCTCTCGCGAAGGCGGTGCTCGAGGCCGCCGCGCGCGAGTCCGTGCCCATCGTGGCCGCAGCCGACCTGCGCACCGTGGCCGGCCGCGGCGTCGAGGCCACGATCGAGGCGCGCCGCATCGCCATCGCGAGCCGCCACTGGGCGGGCGAGCTGGCGGTGCGGGGCACGCAGGCCCTGGAGGCCGAGGCCTCCCGCCTCGCCTCGCGCGGCCTCACGGTCTCCTGGCTGGTGGAGACGGCGCCGCAGGCGCGGGTGCTGGCGCTGCTCGCCTTCGGCGACGCCGCGAAGCCGCAATCGGCCGCCGCCGTGGCGAGGCTGCGCGCGCTGGGTCTGCGGACCGTCCTCGTCACCGGCGACAACCGCGGCGCCGGCGAGGCCGCGGGCCGCGAGCTCGGCATCGACGAGGTGCACGCCGAGGTGCTCCCGGAGGACAAGGCGGCGGTGGTCGCGCGCCTTCGCGAGGCCCACGGCACGGTGGCGATGGTGGGCGACGGGATCAACGACGCGCCGGCGCTGGCCGCGGCCGACATCGGCATCGCGATGGGCACCGGCACCGACGTCGCGATGCACACGGCCGGCATCACCCTCATGCGCGGCGATCCCTCGCTCGTCGCCGACGCCCTCGACATCTCGCGCCGCACCCATGCGAAGATCTGGCAGAACCTGTTCTGGGCCTTCGCCTACAACGTGGTGGGGGTGCCGCTCGCCGCGCTGGGGATGCTCTCGCCGGTCATCGCCGGCGCCGCCATGGCGCTCTCCAGCGTGAGCGTGGTGTCCAATGCCCTGCTGCTCGCGCGCTGGAAGGCGCGGGGCGATCCACACTGAAGACGGGAGGAACGCATGCCGCAGGCCAGGTACTTCGAGCTATCCGACGCGCGCCGCGAGGGCTTCTTCAACATCAGCGAGGCGGCCGAGGCCTCGGGCGTGTCGACCAAGATGATCCGGCACTACGAGGAGATCGGGCTCGTGCCCAAGGCGGGGCGCACGGTGGCGGGCTACCGCATCTACCGGGACGCCGACGTGCACGTGCTGCGCTTCATCCGCCGCTCCCGCGACCTCGGCTTCACGATGAAGGAGATCGCCGGCCTGCTGGGGCTGTGGCAGAACAAGCGCCGCGCGAGCGGCGACGTGAAGAAGCTCGCCACGAAGCACATCGCCGAGCTCGACGCGCGCATCGCCGAGCTGCAGGGCATGCGCCGCAGCCTCGAGCACCTCGTCCACTGCTGCCACGGGGACGATCGCCCCGACTGCCCCATCCTGGACGACCTCGCGGGGGCCGCCAAGGCTTAGAATAGSGCCGACCCACACAAGGAGAACGACCCATGAAGAGCGCCTGGATCCTCGCCGCGGCACTCCTGCTGTCCGCCGTGCCGCTCGCCGCGCCGGCCGCCGATGCCCCGGCCAAGGCGGAAACCAAGGCGAAGGCCGCCGCCCTCACCGCCGGGGAGGTGAAGAAGGTGGACCGCGAGGCGAAGAAGCTCACCATCCAGCACGGCCCCATCGAGAACCTCGGCATGCCGCCGATGACGATGGTCTTCCGCGTGAAGGACGCCGCGATGCTCGACGGACTCGAGGCGGGCAGCAAGATCCGCTTCCACGCCGAGGAGGTCAAGGGCGGCTACCTCGTGACCCGGCTCCAGAAGGCGAAATGACCATGCACGAGTTCACCGTCCAGGACATGACCTGCGGCCACTGCGTGGCCACCATCACCGAGGCCGTGAAGGCCCTCGACCCCGACGGGCGCTGCGAGATCGACCTCGCGGCCCGGCGGGTGAAGGTCGCGAGCGCGCTATCGGCAGACCGCGTCGCCGCAGCCATCTCGAAGGCGGGCTTCACGCCGGTGCGCGCCGGCGCCTGAATGGCGCTCCACGACCTTTCCGCCTGGCGGCACGAGCACGCCTTCGACGCGGGCAACCGCGGGGGCGAGTCACGCACGTGGATCGTGGTGGCCATCACGGCGGTCACGATGGTCGCCGAGATCGTGGGCGGCTGGCTCACGGGCTCGATGGCACTCCTCGCCGACGGCTGGCACATGGGCACGCACGTGGCGGCGCTCGCGCTCGCGGGCCTGGCCTACGCCCTGGCGCGGCGCTGGTCGCGCGACTCGCGTTTCGCCTTCGGCACCTGGAAGATCGAGATCCTGGGGGCCTTCTCGAGCGCGCTGGTGCTCGCGATCGTCGCCCTCGCGATGGCGGTGGAATCGACGATCCGCCTGGCGAGGCCGCACGAGATCTCCTTCGGCCCCGCGCTCGCGGTGGCCATCGTCGGGCTGTTGGTCAACGTCGTCTCGGCTTTCGTTCTCGCCGGCCACGATCACGATCACGGTCACGACCACGGCCACGACGRGCACCATGACCATGACCACGACCACGATCACGAGCACGGTCACGACGAGCACGGTCACCACGACCACCACGACCTCAACCTGCGCGGCGCCTACCTGCACGTGCTGGCCGACGCGTTCACCTCGGTGCTCGCCATCGTGGCCCTGGCCCTCGGCATGTGGGCGGGCTGGGCGTGGCTCGACCCCGTGATGGGCATCGTCGGCGCGGCGGTCATCGCCTGGTGGTCGCGCGGGCTGCTCGTGCAGTCGGCGCGCATCCTCCTCGACCGCGAGATGGACTCCCCCGTGGCCGCCCAGGTGCGAAGCGCCATCCAGAGCGACGGCGACGCCGAGATCGCCGACCTGCACGTCTGGCGCGTCGGGCGCGCCCGCTACGCCTGCATCCTCACCATCGTGGCCCGGGAGCCGCTCACGCCCGATGGCTACCGCGAGCGCCTGGCGGGCATCGGGACGCTCGCCCACGTGTCGATCGAGGTCAATCGCTGCCCGCACGTGCGGTGTCCCTGACGGG
>PQAI01000237.1 GCA_003105245.1 Betaproteobacteria bacterium
GCGACGCCGCCCACGGAGACGGGCCAGTTGATGCGGCCGGGGACGAACTTGGTGGGGCCGTTGGGATTGGCGGCGCGCGCGAAGACCGGGAAGCCCAGCTCGCGCAGCTCTTCGGTGTCGCGCACGGCGCCGTCGATCACCACGCCGCCCAGCCCGAGGACCTTGCAGCCGTTCAGCATGAGGGCGCCCATGAGCGCGCAGCTCGTGTCGCCCTTGCCGTCGATGACCAGCACGTCGCCGGGCTTCGCCATCGCCATCGCGGCGTGGATCATGAGGTTGTCGCCGGGGCGCACCTCGACGGTGAAGGCCGGGCCCGCGAGTTTCATCGAAGGGGCCAGCGCGGAGACGCCGTCGATCGTGCCGCGCCGGCCGGCCACGTCGGCGAGGATCGCGGCCTGGTACTTGGCCGCCTGGGCCACGATGTCGGGGGAGACGCGCTCGATGTCGCGGCGAACGTCGGAGACGGTGGTATCGCTCATGGGAAAACCTTTCGGATCGTGCGGGGAGGRATGGGTRGGGCCGGTCAGCCGGCTTCGGRATCGTCCGTGGCGCGCGCCCGCCCCCGYCTCACGGCGGGCAGGACCATCGCGAGGAGCAGCGCGGCCGAGATCGCGAGGAACACGAGGCTGATGGGACGCGTGACGAAGACGGAGAAGCTGCCTTCGGACATGAGGAGCGCGCGGCGCAGGTTCTCCTCGAGCATCGGCCCCAGCACGTAGCCCAGGATGAGGGGCGCCGGCTGGCACTCGAGCTTGGCGAACACGTAGCCCAGCACGCCGACGGCCGCGCAGAGGTACACGTCGACGGCGCTGTTGTTGAGGCTGTAGTTGCCCACGGAGGCGAAGACGAGGATGGCCGGGAAGAGCCACCGGTAGGGCACCTGCGTGAGACGCGCCCACACGCCCACCAGCGGGAGGTTCAGCACGAGCAGCAGCACGTTGCCCACGAACATGCTCGCGACGAGGCCCCAGAAGAGCTCCGGCTTCGTGGTCATCACCTGCGGGCCGGGCTGGATGCCCTGCATGGTGAGGGCGCCCAGCACGAGCGCCATCACGGCGGTGGCCGGGATTCCCAGGGTGAGCGTCGGGATGAAGTGGGTCTGCGCGGCGGCGTTGTTGGCCGCCTCCGGCGCGGCCACGCCCTCGATGGCGCCCTTGCCGAAGCGGTCTGGGTCCTTGGCGAGCTTCTTCTCCAGCATGTATGCCGAGAACGAAGCGACGGAGGCCGTGACGCCCGGCAGCGCACCGAAGAAGGAGCCGAGCACCGTGCCCCGCAGGGTCGGCATCGCGGTCGCCTTGATGTCGGCCCACGTGGGCATGAGGTCCTTCACGTCCTTCGCGAACACCTCGACGGGTCCGCTGCGCGCGAGGTTCACGACGATCTCGGAGACGGCGAAGAGGCCCACCGCCACCACGGTGAATCCCACGCCGTCGAGGAGCTCCGCGACGCCGAAGGAGAAGCGCGGCAGCCCCGAGGTCACGTCCGTGCCCACGAGCCCGAGCATGAGCCCCACGACCACCATCGCGAGCGACTTCACCAGGTCGCCGTGGGCGAGCACCGCGGAGAAGACGAGGCCCATCAGCATGAGGGCGAAGTACTCCGCCGCCCCGAATTCCAGCGCCAGGTGCCCCACCATCGGGCCGAAGAAGGCCACGACCAGCGTCGAGAGGATGCCGGCCGTGAAGGACGCCATCGCGGCGGTCGCGAGCGCCGGGCCCGCGCGCCCCTGCCGCGCCATCTGGTAGCCGTCGATCGCCGTCACCGCCGAGGACACCTCGCCCGGCATGTTGACGAGGATGGCCGTGGTGGAGCCGCCGTACTGCGCGCCGTAGAAGATCCCCGCCAGCATGATGAGCGAGCTCACGGGGTCGAGGCCGAAGGTGATCGGCAGCAGCATGGCGATGGTGACCAGCGGCCCCACGCCCGGCAGCACGCCGATCAGCGTGCCGAGGAACACGCCGAGGAAGCAGTAGGCGAGGTTCTTGAGCGTCAGCGCGACGCCGAAGCCGAGCGCGAGATTGGCGAGGACGTCCATGCGGCTAGGCCCCGAACTCGAAGGCGAAGAGGGGATAGGGCAAGCCCAGGCCCCAGACGAAGATCGCCACCGCGAGCAGGCAAAGCACGCCGGCCAGCACGACGACCTCCCGCCAGCGGAACTCGCGCCCGGCGAAGGCGCTCGCCACCACGAGGACCGCGAGGGACGGGACGAGGCCCACCCGCTCCATGAGCCAGCCGAAGGCCACGATGGAGGCCGTGAGCATGGCGAGCGGGAACCACCCCCACGCGCCCTCCACGCGCTCGCCCGAGCGCAGTCCCCGCACCATCGTCACCGCGCCGAATCCGATGAGGATCACGCCCAGCGCGCGCGGGAAGAAGCCGGGGCCCATCTGCTGCAGGCTCCCGAACGGGTAGGAGAGGGCCACGTAGAGCCCTCCCGCCCCGATGACGGCGAACAGGAGGCCCGCGAGGAAGTCGCGGTTGTGGAGGAGCTCCGGCCGTTCCACGGCAGGCGTCCTTCGGCTGCGCCTAGTTCGCCTTGATGCCGGCTTCCTTGACCACGACGGCCCACTTGTCGTGGTCGTTCTTGATGAGGGCGGCGAAGGCGGCCGGGCCGACGTCGACCTTGCCCTCCAGCCGTTCCTGGACGTCCGGCATGTCCAGCACCTTGGCGATCTCCGTGTCGAGCTTCTGGATGATGGGCGCGGGCGTGCCGGCCGGCACGGCCACGCCGAACCAGGTGACGGCCTCGAAGCCCGGGAAGCCCGACTCGGCCACGGTGG
Organism: Betaproteobacteria bacterium; assembly: GCA_003105245.1. GTDB lineage: Bacteria > Pseudomonadota > Gammaproteobacteria > Burkholderiales > Usitatibacteraceae > FEB-7. Next base: position 2,781 of record PQAI01000237.1, read on the forward strand.
GCACGTCCGGCCACTGCGGAGCGCGCTTGAGCGAGGTGACGCCGATGGCGCGCACCTGGCCCGACTTCACCGGGCCCATGGCCGACTCGATGGAGGCCACGAAGAACGAGGCGCGGCCGCTGATCACGTCCGGCAGCGCCTGCCCGGTGCCCTTGTACGGCACGTGCGTGTACTTGATGCCGGCGACCTTCTGGAAGTACTCGCCGGCCAGGTGCGCCACGGTGGCATTGCCCGGGGAGGCGAAGAGGAGCTTCCCGGGGTTCGCCTTCGCGGCGGCAACGAGGTCTGCCATCGACTTGATGGGTGAATTGGCGCTCACCACGATCGCGAGCGGCACGGAGGCGACGAGGCGCACCGGCGTGAAGTTCTTGACCGGGTCGTAGGGCAGCGCGGACATGATGGAAGGCGCGATGGAGAGGTTGCTCGTCTGCGCCATCACCAGGGTGTAGCCGTCCGGCTTGGCCTTCGCGGCCGCGTCGAGGCCCACGGTGCCGCCGGCGCCGGCCTTGTTCTCGACCACGGTCTTCCAGCCGAGGCTGGCGTTGAGCTTGTCGGTGATGACCCGGCTCAGGATGTCGGTGCCGCCACCCGGGGGAAACGGGACGATGAAGCGGATCGGCTTGTCGGGATAACCCGACTGCGCGTTGGCGCCCCACGGCGCGATGGCGAAGAGAGTCGCGGCCGCGGCGGCGGCGACGAGGGATCGACGATTCATGGCATTCCTCCTGGCGGTTGGGGCGCCCGGGTCCTGTCCCGGGTCGCTGGATTTCCCGCCATCATCGGTGAGACAATTCATCGCGTCCATTTTGTTTTTTCTTGGAATCGATAACCATGGCGAATGAATTGGACCTGCGTGACCTGCGTTATTTCGAGGCCATCGCGCAGACCGGAGGCCTGGGTCGCGCGGCGGCCGTCCTGCACCGCACGCAGCCCGCGCTGACGGGCTGCATCCGCCGGCTCGAGGAGGCGCTCGGCGCGAAGCTCTTCGAGAAGGCAGGGCGCGGCATCCGCCTCACGGCGGCGGGACAGGCGCTGGTGCGCCGCGCCCGCTCGCTGCGGCTTTCGGCGGATGATGCCGTGCGAGAGATCGCGGAGATCGGCGCCGGCGTGGCGGGGCAGGTTCGCATCGGCGTGCTGCCCACGCTCGCGCGCTTTCTGATGCCGCCCCTGTGTCGCGTGTTCCTGAAGGACGCGCCGGGGGTGCGGATCCACACCGTCATCGCGCAGAACGACGTCCTGAGCGCGCGCCTGGACGCGGGCGAGGTGGACATGATCCTCACCACGGGAACGCAGGCGTCGGAAGACCTGGTGGCCGAGCCGGTGCTCGAGGACGACGCCGTCGTGATCGCGAGCCGCAGCCACCCCATCCTCGCGCGGCGCAGGCCCGGGCTCACGGACCTGCTCGACTACCGCTGGGTCCTCGCGCCGCCGACCGTCGGCACGCGGCAGTGGCTCGACCGCGTCTTCCGCCAGCGCGGGCTGCCGGTCCCGGACGTGCAGATCGAGACCAACCTCATCCTGATGATGCCCACGCTCATCCACCAGACGGACCTGCTCACCTTCACCTCGCGGCTGCACGTCGGCAAGAACGACGCGGGCGGCACGCTGCGGGAGGTGCGACTGCGGGAGACCACCATGCGCCGCCGCTTCGACCTCGTCTACCGGCGCGACGCCTACCTCTCGCCCGCGGGCCTGCGGCTGGTCGACCTGCTCAGGAAGAAAGGCAACTCGCTCGTCGCCTCATGAATGGCGGGAGGGAAGGAGGGAGGCGACCACGAGGCCGATCACGACGGCCACCCACTGCCAGACGGGCATGAAGAGCAGGATCAGCGCGCCCTGGGCGTCGAGGTGGATGAAGAAGGTGTCGACGTAGGCGACGGCCGCGGCACCCGCCACGAGGACCGTCGTCGCGAGCAGCGTGACGAGGCCCCGCCGCGAGGCGCGCATCGCGCCGGCCGCGAAGGCGAGCACGGCGTAGGGCGAGACGCACCACGCCATCAGCCCGGCGACGAAGGCGAGCCTTTCCAGCGAGAAGGTCATCGCCCACACCATGAGCGCCAGCACGCCCGCGGCGCTCGCCGCCGCGATGACGCGCACCGCCAGCACGAGCCGGTCGTTCACGGCCGCTGCACCCGGCGCAGCCATTCCTCGGGGATGCGGTAGTCGGGATAGGCGCGGCGGAACTCGGCGAGCTGCCGGTCGGCCTCCTCGTGCAGGCCCTTCTCGCGCAGGTCGGCGATGCGTTCCAGCCGGCGCTGCGGCGTCTCCATCGCGTCCGACATCGCTTTTTCCTGCAGCGTCTGCTCGCGCGCGAGCTCGGACTTGGCGCGCTTGGCCGCCTGCGGCGCGGCGCGCATCGCCTCGCCGGAAACGGTGGCTCCCGCCGCGGCGGGCGCCGGGGCGGGAACGAACGCGGGTGGCGAGGCTGGAGCGGCCGCGGGCGCGAAGCGCTTCGCTTCAGGGAGTGGCGCCGCGGGCATTCGCGATGCCGGCGCAACCTCGTTCGCCGCCGGCTTCTGCGTCTTGCCGAGCGCGGGCGCCGGGGCCGCCGCGGCAGGAGCCTGCGCCGGAGCGGGAGCGGCGACCGCGCGATCCTCCTTCTCCGGAGCCGCCTGGGGCACGGGATACTCCGCGCTTCCCGAGGAAACCGGCGTGCCGTCCACCACCACCGGCTTCTCGCGCTCGACGTGCAGCGAGATGCCGATGGCGAGCGCCAGCACGGCGGCGATGGACACCGGAACCTGCCAGCGCCGCGCGCCGCCCGGACGCGAACCCACGGCGCGCCGCGCCGCGGCCTGGATGGCGGCGTCGAGCGAGGCCGGCGGGCCCTCGCCCGGCAGCTCGCGGTAGGCGGCGGAGACGCGATCGTCGCGGGGATCAGCCATCGAGGGCCTCCCGGAGCTTCGCGGTGGCGTAGCGCACGCGGCTCTTCACCGCCTCCTCGTTGGCGCCCGTGGCCTTGGCGATCTCGGCGATGGACATCTCCGCCTCCTCCTTCAGGAGAAACGCCTCGCGCTGCACGGGCGGCAGGGCTTCGAGCGCGGCGGCGAAGCGCGCCATCGCCTCCTGGCCCGCGACCTGCGCGAAGGGCTCGTCGCCGGGATCGCCGGGCGGATCGATGGCCGGATCGCCGTCGTCGCCGCCGTCCATCGGCACGAGAGCGAGCCCCTTCCTGCGCCACAGGTCCACCAGGCGGTTGTGCGCGATGGCGTAGATCCAGGTGGTGAACTTCGCGCGCGGCTCGTAGCGGGCGCGCGCCTCGATCGCCTTCATCCACACCTCCTGGAAGATCTCCTCGGCGTCGGCCTTCGACGGCAGGGAGCGGGCGATGAAGCGGAAGACGGTGCCCTTGTGGCGGGCGTAGAGGCGGTCGAACGCGCCGGCGTCCCCCTGCGCGAAGGCGAGCATGAGCTGTTCGTCGGTATCGGACACGCGGGGAGTTTACGCTCCCCGCGCCGCCGGCGAAGCCCGCCGCCTCACGCTCCCGGAGGACGGTGCCAGGAGCGGTATTGCGACACCGGGTCCGGCACGAAGCCCGGGAAGGGATTCGGGTCGCGCGGGCGCGGCGCGGCGCGGATCACGCCCTGGGCCACGAGGTTGCGCGTGCTGTCGTAGTAGATCGCGATCGTCTCCACGGGGTAGGGCGTCGCGCGCTCGAACTCCACCCAGTGCGCGGGGTTCCTCTCCTGGCGGCCGTGGCCCGTGCCCAGCGGCGATTCGGCCTGCGCTCGCTTGGCGGCGGAGTCGCGCATCTCGTTCGCCTGCGACGAAGGCGCGGCGGGCGCGGGCGCACCGGAAGAAGACTCGCCTTTCGCGAAAGGCATCGGCCGCCACGGCTCGACCGCGACGGGCTCCGGGGGCTTGCGCTTGAAGAGCGCCACGCCGATCACGCCCACGTCGTCCGGGCGGCCGGTGCGCGCGGCGTAGGAATCGGGCAGCGTCGTGAAGTAGAACGCGGCGGTGCGCTGCATGTTCTTGCGCCAGCCCGAGACGTC
>PQAI01000238.1 GCA_003105245.1 Betaproteobacteria bacterium
GGCGAGATCGGCCACATCCAGGTCCAGGGCGACAACGTGCTGCCGGGCTACTGGCGCATGCCCGAGAAGAACAAGGAGGAGTTCACCGCCGACGGCTTCTTCCGCACGGGCGACGTCGGCACCTTCTCCGCGGACGGCTACCTCTCGATCGTCGGGCGCTCGAAGGACCTCATCATCACGGGCGGCTACAACGTGTACCCGAAGGAAGTCGAGCTCGCCATCGACGAGCTGCCCGGCGTGGCCGAATCGGCCGTCGTCGGCGTGCCGCATCCCGACTTCGGGGAGGCGGTGACCGCCGTGGTGGTGGCGCGCCCGGGCGCCACGGCGCCCACCGAGGCCGAGGTGATCGCCTGGCTCAAGTCGCGGCTGGCGAACTTCAAGGTGCCCAAGCGGGTCTTCCTGGTGGAGGAGCTGCCGAGGAACACCATGGGCAAGGTGCAGAAGAACGTGCTTCGCGACCGCTACTCGGGCAAGGGGGAGTGACCGTGCCCGGCACGCGCGCCCTCATCGACCGCCTCGTCGGCACCTTCGCCGCCGCCACCCGCAGCCGCAGCGAGCGGCGCGCCGTGCGCCTGGCGAAGCTCCTGCGCACGCTCGTCACCGAGCGGGGCGAGTCCTCGGGCGCCCTCATGGCCCGCCGGGCCGTGGCGCTCTACAACGGCCTGGACGAGGAGGGCAGGGCGCTCTTCTTCGACCTCCTCGCCCGCGACTTCTCTCCCGATCCCGACGAGGTGCTCGCCGCCGCGGAGGCCTACCGCCGCGAGCCCGGCGCGGCCACCCTCGCGCGCCTGCAGGTGGTGACCGAGCCGCCGCGCCAGGAGGTCTTCCGGCGCATGAACATGGCGCCCGGCGCGACCGCCGTCCTCGTCGGCCTGCGCAAGGCGCTGCTCGAGGTGCTGCCGGCCCATCCGCACCTCGCCCTGGTGGACGACGACCTCGTGCACCTGTTCGGCTCCTGGTTCAACCGCGGCTTCCTCGAGCTGCGCCGCATCGACTGGGGAACGCCCGCCGCCATCCTCGAGAAGCTCATCGCCTACGAGGCGGTGCACGAGATCCAGGGCTTCCCGGACCTCAAGCGCCGCCTCGAGCGCGACCGGCGCTGCTTCGCCTTCTTCCATCCGGCGCTTCCGGGCGAGCCCCTGGTCTTCGTCGAGGTGGCCTTCGTGGACGAGCTGCCCTCGGCGGTGGCGCCCATCCTCTCGCCGCAGGCCGCCGTGGGCGACCCGCGCAAGGCGCGCTGCGCCGTCTTCTACTCCATCACCAGCTGCCAGCCGGGACTGAAGGGCATCTCCTTCGGCAACTTCCTCATCAAGCAGGTGGCGCAGGACCTCCACGAGGAACTGCCGAACATCCGCCAGTTCGCGACCCTCTCGCCCATCCCCGGCTTCCGCGCCTGGCTTCGGCGCCAGGACCCCGGGCACGGGCTGGCGGCCGCCGCGCCGATCCGCGCGCTGGCACAGGCCGAGCCCGCGCGCGTTCCGGTCGAAGAGCTGCGAGATCCCCTCGAGGCGCTCGCCGCGCGCTACCTCGCGCACCAGTGGGAAGAGGGGCACGTCCTCGACCCGGTGGCGCGATTCCACCTCGGCAACGGCGCCCGCCTGGAGCGCATCAACTGGCTCGCGGACACCTCGCCCAGGGGGCTGCGCCAGTCCCTGGGCATGATGGTGAACTACGTCTACGACCTGCAGGACGTGGAGCGCAACCACGAGAGCTACGTGAACCGCCATGTCGTCGTGTGCTCCACCGCCGTGGAGCGCCAGGTGCGCATGGCCGAAGGGGAGGGCCAGGGRCTCGTCGGCASCTGAAGGGCGGCRTTGAAGCGCGYGCCCGGCGTCCCCAYMTSAAGCCCATGAAGGTATTCCGSCTWGCCTGCGCCCAGGGCCACGACTTCGAGGGCTGGTTCGCCTCCGCKGAGGCGTTCGAGGACCAACGCGCCGCGGGCCATGTGCGCTGCCCGGTGTGCGGGGAAAGCGGGGTTTCGCGCTTGCCCTCCGCGCCCTACGTGAACACGGGCGCCCGAGGGACGCAGACCCTGCCGGTGGCCTCGCCTGCCGCCGCTGCCTCGCCCGAGCTTGCGACGGCGCTCGCCGCCCTGAAGACMTTCGTCGAGACGAACACCGAGAACGTCGGCCGCCAGTTCCCCGAGGTCGCGCGCCGCATCCACTACGGCGAGGAGGAAAGGCGCGGAATCCGGGGRCGCGTGACGCCGGAGGAAGCCGCCGAGCTGGCCGAGGAGGGCGTCGATGCCCTCGCCCTGCCACCGGGACTGGTCCTCGACGAGGGCGTCCACTGAAGGGGCCGCGAAGGCCCCCCGCTCAGAAGGCCGAGATCCCCGTCTGCGCGCGCCCGAGGATGAGCGCGTGCACGTCGTGCGTGCCCTCGTAGGTGTTGACGGCCTCGAGGTTGAGCACGTGGCGGATCACGTGGTACTCGTCCGCGATGCCATTGCCGCCGTGCATGTCCCGCGAAGCCCGCGCGATGTCCAGCGCCTTGCCGCAGGAGTTGCGCTTCACGAGCGAGATCATCTCCGGCGTCGCACGGTGCCCGTCGAGGAGGTGCGCCACGCGCAGCACCGCCTGCAGGCCGATGGCGATCTCGGTCTGCATGTCGGCGAGCTTCTTCTGGATGAGCTGGTTCGAGGCGAGCGGGCGGCCGAACTGGCTGCGGTCGAGCGTGTACTGGCGCGCCGCGTGCCAGCAGAACTCGGCCGCGCCCAGCGCGCCCCAGGAGATGCCGAAGCGCGCCTTGTTGAGGCAGCCGAAGGGGCCCTTGAGTCCCTTCACGTTCGGAAGGTAGTTGTCGTCGGGCACGAAGACGTCGTCCATCACGACCTCGCCCGTGATCGAGGCGCGCAGGCTGAACTTGCCCTCGATCTTCGGGGCCGACAGGCCCTTCATGCCCTTCTCGAGCACGTAGCCGCGGATGTCGCCGGCGTCGTCCTTGGCCCAGACGACGAAGAGGTCGGCGATGGGCGAGTTGGAGATCCACATCTTCGAGCCGGAAAGGCGCCAGCCACCGTCGACCTTGCGCGCGCGCGTGACCATGCTGCCCGGGTCGGAGCCGTGGTTGGGCTCGGTGAGCCCGAAGCAGCCCACGAGCTCCCCGGTGGCGAGCTTCGGCAGCCAGCGGCCGCGTTGCGCCTCGGTGCCGTAGGCGTGGATGGGGTGCATCACCAGCGAGGACTGCACGCTCATCACCGACCGGTAGCCGGAGTCGACGCGTTCCACCTCCCGCGCGATGAGCCCGTAGCAGACGTGGTTCACGCCGGCGCAGCCGTAGCCCTCGATGGTGGAGCCGAGGAATCCCAGTTCCCCCATCTCGCTGAGGATCGCGCGGTCGAACTTCTCGTGCCGGTGCGCCTCCGTGATGCGGGGCTTGAGCTTCTCCTGGCAGTAGGCGCGGGCGCTGTCGCGCACCATGCGCTCCTCCTCGGTGAGCTGGTCCTCGAGCAGGAAGGGGTCGTCCCACTGGAAGGTGGGCTTCGCGGCGTCGTTTTTCATGGTCTCTCCGGGTTTGCCCGCCATTCTAACGCCGGGCGACGGTAGAATCGCCGCCCATGGCTACCCGAAACCGCCGGCTCAGCGCCGAAGACCTCTGGCGGCTCGCGCGTCCCGCGCAGCCCACCCTCTCGCCCGACGGCGCGCAGGCCTGCGTCTCGGTCACCACCTACGACATGGAGGAGAACAAGGGCACCTCGAAGCTCTGGCTCCTGTCCACCTTCGGCGGCAAGCCGCGCCCGCTCACCGAGGCCGGGGAGAAGGATGGCGAGCCGCGCTGGTCGCCCGACGGCACGACCATCGCCTTCGTCGCCAGGCGCGACAAGGACGAGGAGCCGCAGCTCTGGCTTATCGCGCCCGACGGCGGCGAGGCGAGGCGGATCACGCGCATGCCCACGGGCGTGGCCGGGATCAAGTGGTTCCCCGACTCGCGCCGCGTGGCCTTCATCTCCTGGGTCTGGCCCGACGCGGTGGGCTACAGGGCGCTGGAGGAGCGCTTGAAGGCGCAGAAGGAATCCAAGGTCAAGGCGCACGTCGTCGAGCACGAGAGCTACCGCTTCTGGGACCACTGGCTCTCCGACGGTCGCGTGCCGCGCCTCTTCGTGGTCGACGTGCGCACGCAGCGAATCACCGATCTCTTCGCAAACACGCCCTACGAGCTTCCGCGCGCCGACCCGGCGGCGCACCACTACGACATTTCCCCCGACGGCGGCGAGATCGCCTTCACCTTCGATCCGCACGAGGAGAAGCGCTTCGACCACGAGCACCACATCGTGGCCCTCGACCTTCGCCGCAAGCGCTTCCGCACCCTCACGAAGGGCTCGCGCCTGGACCACGAGGGGCCGAGCTACTCCCCCGACGGCAAGTGGCTCGCCATCCTCACGCGCAACCTGCGCCGCAGCTACCTCGCCGAGACCCGCATCGCGCTCCTCGAGCGCTCCTCGGGCCGGTTGCACCCGCTGCCGGCTTCCTGGGACCGCAGCGCGCACGCGCCCGTGGCCTGGAGCGGCGATTCCGGATCGCTCGTCTTCCTGGCGGAGGACCGCGGCCGCACGCACGCCTGGCGCTGGCGCCTCGGAGAGGACGAGCCGGAGGTGGCCGCCCTCGGCGGCACGGTGATGGACTTCGCCGTGGCGGGCGACGCGCTCGCCTTCGTGCGCAACACCATGAGCACGCCGCCCGCGGTCTTCTGCACGACGCCGGAGCGCGGCGAGCGCCGCCTCGACGCCTTCAACGACGACGTGATGGCCGGCATCCCCCTGGGCACGGTGCGCGAGATGTGGATCCGCGGCTGGCACGGCGAGAAGGTCCAGATGTGGGTGATCTACCCGCCCGACTTCGACCCGAAGAAGAAGTGGCCGCTGCTGCACAACATCCACGGCGGGCCGCACGGCATCTGGGGCGACAACTTCCACTTCCGCTGGAACAACCACGTCTTCGCGGCCCAGGGCTACGTGGTGGCGTGCGTGAACTACCATGGCTCTTCCTCCTTCGGCCAGAAGTTCCTCGAGTCCATCACGGGCCAGTGGGGGAAGCGCGAACTCGCGGACGTGGAGGCGGGAACGGACCACCTGCTGCGCACCGGCTACATCGACCGCCGGCGCCTCCTGGCCGCGGGCGGCAGCTACGGCGGCTACATGGTCGCCTGGATGAACGGCCACACCGACCGCTACAAGGCCTACGTCTGCCACGCCGGCTGCTTCGACTGGACGGCGATGTTCGCCGACGACGTCTGGTACTGGTCGCCGAGGGAGCTGGGAGCCACCTACTGGGACGACCCGGCGCGGGTGGACGGGCAGAACCCGCGCGCGCTCGCCGGGCGCATGAAGACGCCCACGCTCGTGATCCACGGCCTGCTCGACTACCGCGTGCCGGACGCGCAGGCGCTCGCCTACTACAACACGCTCAAGGCGAGGAAGGTGCCCGCGCGCCTGGTGTTCTTCCCCGACGAGAACCACTGGATCCTCAAGCCGCAGAACTCGCGCCTGTGGTACCGGGAGTTCTTCGCGTGGCTCGAGCGCCACGCCCCGCCGCGGCGCAAGGGCCGACGGTAGCGCGCCGCTAGAGGCGCCAGAGCGCGACCGCGAGGATCGCCGCGACGATCGCGCTCACGGCGGTGCGCAGGTCGACGAACCAGGTGGGCAGGAGCCCGCGCCCGGCCATCCACTCGTCGGCTCCCCAGACGGCCACGAACAGGCCCAGGGCGGCGCCCACCTGCCAGGTGGGGGAGGGCAGCCACAGCACCGCCCACGCCGCGAGCGAGGAGACCGTCGAGAGCCCCAGCGCGATCACGCGCGTGGATTCCGTGCCGTGCTCGTCGCGCAGGGCCAGTCCCCACTCGATGCCGCCAAGGAAGGAAAGGATCACCGCGGAGTAGGTGACGAGCGCCGTGATCGCCGGCACGCGCACGCTGGAGGCGTCGGTGACGAAGAGTGCCGCCGTGGACAACAGGAAGGGCACGGCGCCCATCAGGGCGAGGATCCACGCGAGGCGCCGGACCATGGGAAGTGGCCTCGCCGTCAGTCGACCTTGGCGCCGGAGGTCTTGACGAGCTTCGCGTACTTCGCGGCCTCCGACCTCACGTAGGCAGCGAACTCCTCGGGCGTGTTGCCGACGGGCTCGGCGCCGAGGTTGAGCATCTTCTCGCGCACGTCCGGGGCCGCCAGCGCCTTCACGAACTCGTCGTGCAGGCGCTCGACCACGGGTCGCGGCGTGCCGGCCGGGACGAAGATCCCGAACCAGGTGCTGATGTCGAAGCCGGGAAGTCCCGACTCGGCGATCGTGGGCAGCTCCGGGGCGAGGGCGCTTCGCCTCGCCGTGGTCACCGCGAGGGCGCGCACGCGCCCGGCCTTCACCTGCGCGGCCGAGGAGGCGAAGTTGTCGAACATGAGGTCCACGCGGCCCCCGATGAGGTCCTGCATCGCGGCCGCCGCGCCCTTGTAGGGGATGTGCGCCATGTCGACGCCGGCCATCGACTTGAAGAGCTCGCCCGCGAGGTGGCCGGCGCTGCCGGTGCTGCCGGATCCGAAGTTGAGCTTGCCCGGCTTCGACTTCCCGAGCTTGATGAATTCCGCGACCGTGGCCGCCTCGAGGGCGGGGTTCACCACCAGGACGTTGGGCGTGGAGGCGACCTGCGTCACCGCGACGAAATCCTTCTCCGCGTTGTACGGGATGGTGGGATAGAGCGTCGGGTTGATCGCGTGCGTGGCCACGGCGCCCATGAGGATCGTGTAGCCGTCGGGTGCCGCGCGCGCCACCATGCCCGCGCCGATGTTGCCCCCGGCGCCAGGGACGTTGTCGATCACCACCGGGTGCTTCACGCTGGCGGAGACCTTCTGGCCCAGCAGGCGCGCAACCGTGTCGAGAGGGCCTCCGGGCGGGTAGGGGACGACGAAGCGAATTTGCTTGCCGGGAAAGGGCTCGGCGGCGTGCAGGGCCAAGGGCGCCACGGCCACGAGGACCGCGGCGGCGATGAATCGGAACGTTTTCATGCCTCCGATTCTATCGCAGCGCCTTCGTCGAGGCGGTGAGGAGCGAATCCACCGAGGCCTCGTCGTGGTAGACGCCGAAGCCGAAGCGCAGGCGCCGGTCCCGGCGATCGACGTAGACGCCGCCCGCGAGCAGCCGTTGCTGCACTTCCGCGGAATCGTCGACGTCGAAGGCGAGGAAGTTGCCGCGGGGAGATCCGGCAGGCGGCACGAGAGAGCCGATCGGAAGGCGCGACAGGCGCAGCTCCTCGAGGCCGGAAAGGAAGCGCGATTGCAGCCTCGCGGCGTGCGCGTGGATGTCCGCGACCGTCACGCCAAGCGCCGCCAGCCAGTCCATCACCGCGTTGAAGCGGTAGAGCCCCGAGGGATCGAAGGTCGATCCCCAGAAGCGGAAGGCGTCCGCGGAGTAGGGCACCGCTTCGCCTTGCCGGCCGGAGAGGGCGTCGAAGGAGGCGAACCAGCCGGTGTCCGCGGGACGCAGCGCGCACTCCGGGGGAATGGCGAGGAAGCAGGCCCCTTCGCCCGACATGGCGTACTTGTAGCCGCCGGCGAGGTAGAACGCGCGCCGGTGGATGCGCGAGAGATCCACCGGCAGCGCGAGGAACGCGTGGTAGCCGTCGATGGCCACCAGGGCGCTTGCCGGCACGGCTTCCACGATCGCCTCGAGGTCGGTCACGCGGAAGCCGGAGTCGAAGAAGACGTGCGAGAGCCACACCAGGTCCCAGTCGGCACCGCGCGCCGCGGCCGCGAAGCGCTCCCCGAAGCTCTCCCGAGGCTCGCCGGCGATCTCGGTGAGCTCGAGGCGCCCGGTCTCCGCGAGCCTGCGCGTCTGGCGCCGGAAGCTGTGGAACTCGTGCGCGCTCGCGAGCACGCGCACGGGCCGCGACCAGTCCAGGCACGAGTACAGGCGCGCGACGAACTCGTGCGTGTTGGGGGCGAAGGCGACCTGGCGCGGGTCGGAGAGCGACAGCAGCCGCGCCACGTGCTCCTGGGCGCGCGGCACCGCCTCGGCGAACACCCGCGCCCACTTGCGGTCGGCAAGCGTGGCCGAGTCCTCCCAGTAGCGCGCGTGCGCCTCGCGCGACACGTCCGGCCACGGATGGTGGCTGTGGGCCGCGAAATGCAGCAGCCCCGGATTGGCGGCGAAGAACCGCGAGAAGTGGGCGGCCAGCACGGCGACGGTCAGTCCTTGAAGGCCTCGACCTGGATGCGCAGCGTCACGTCGTCGCCGACGGCGGGCACGCCGTACTTCATGCCGAAGTCGGTGCGCTTGATGGTGGTGGTGAAGTCGCCGCCGCAGGCCTTCTTCTTCGTCATCGGGTGGTCCGCGCAGTTGAAGTGGGTGGCCGTGAGCGTGACGGGCTTCGAGACGCCCAACAGGGTGAGGGTGCCACCCACGCTCTTCACCTTGTCGCCCTCGAAGGCGAACTTGTCGCCCTTGAAGGTGATGGTGGGGAAGAAGGCGACGTTGAAGAAGTCGTCGCCGCGCAGGTGCTCCTCGAGCTTGGCGAGGCCCGTGTCGATGCTCGCGGCGTCGATGGTGATCTCGGCGCTGCCCTTCTTCGCGGCCGCGTCCAGCGTGATCTTGCCGGTGGTCTTGTTGAACCGCCCGCGCTGGATCGAATAGCCGAGGTGCGAGACCTCGAAGCTCGGGAAGGTGTGGGTCGAGTCGAGCGTGTAGGTCTCGGCGGCGAGGGCGGGCGCGGAGGCGAGGGCGCCGGCCAGGGCGGCGGCGAGGGCGATGCGATTCATGGGTGAGGCTCCTTTACGGGGTGGAGGGTATGACGAACTTGAAGCGGACGGTGACCTCGTCGGCCACGGTTTCCGTGTCCGACCAGGGTCCGTCGCCGATCCTGAATTGCAGGCGCTTGAGGGGAAATTGCCCCTCGACGGTGCGCATCCCGCCCGCGTCCACGAGCGTGAACGGCGCGGTGATGTTGAACGATGCCCCCTTGATGGAAAGGGGCCCGGTGGCCTCGTAGCGTCCCGGGCCGGTGGCCTTCACGGAAGCCGCGACGAACTTCGCCTTGGGAAACGCCTCGACGTTGAGCCAGGGCTTTCGCCGCGCTTCCGTCTCGCCTTCCGGGTTGCCGAGGTCGATGGAGGCGAGGTCCACCTCGAACTCGGCCTTCGTCGCCTCGGGCTTGCGCGGGTCGAAGGCGACCGTGGCGTCGAACTTGCGGAAGCGGCCCTCGACGGGGACGTTCATCTGCTTGAAGGCGAAGCGGATGTGGCTTTTCTCCACGGCCACCTTCTGCGGCGTTTGCGCGGCCGCGGGGAGGGTGAGGACGAGCACGGCGGCGGACGCGGCAAGGCAACGGGCGATCATGGTTCAGGACCTCGGCTTGAGGAAAGGGAGCATGCGGGCGAGGACGCCGTCGTTGTCGGCGACGTGGTGCTTGATGGCCGCGGCGGCATGCAGGACGACCAGCGCCGCGAGGCCATAGGCCAGGGAGCGGTGCACCAGCTTCAGCACGTCGGCCAGCTCCTTGTTCTTGTCGAGGAGGTCCGGGATCGGCACGACGCCGAAGTACACCGTCTGGAAGCCGGCCGCCGAGCTGAAGAGCCAGCCCGTCAGGGGCACGGCGAAGAAGAGCAGGTAGAGCAGGTGGTGCGAGGCGTGGGCGGCTGCGCGCTGCCAGGTCGGCATCGAGTCGGGGAGGGCGGGCGCGCGATGGGTGAGGCGCCACAGGAGCCGCAGCGCGGAGAGCAGGAAGATCGTGACGCCGGCCCACTTGTGCCACGAGTAGTACCGCAGCTTGGCGGGCGAGAGCGAAAGGTCGACCATGTACAGGCCGAGGGCGAGGTTCGCCACGATGAGGGCCGCGGCCAGCCAATGCAGGCCGATCGCCGTCGCCCCGTAATCATTCCTGTCCGGCAAGCTCATGGCTCCTTCTTTCCAGCGCCAGCCGCAGCTGCCGCAGCCGCTTTTCCAGCTCCTTGCGCCCGCATTCCGGCAGCGATTCGAAGGCCGGCGCGAGGAAGGCGAGGTGGGGCTCGAAGACGCGTTGGAAGAGGCGCTCGCCCTCGGGCGTGAGCTTCACGAGGGTCGAGCGCCCGTCCGTCGGGCTGGCCGCGCGCGCGACCAGGCCGCGAGCCTCGAGGCGGTCCACCACGCCGGTGAGCGTCCCCTTGGTGATGAGGGTCCGGCTGCCCAGTTCCTTGAACGTCATTCCGTCCGTGTTCCCCAGCGTGACCACGATGTCGAATTGCGGCGGCGTGAGCCCGGAAAGGCGGATATGGGCATCGGAAGCCCGCTGGAACGCCTGGTAGCAGCGCGCCAGCTCGCGGATCACCGGGACGACGATGGCTCTGGACAAGGGACAGGGTAATTAGTTCTAACGCGAACTATTATAGGGGCAATTTCACGGCCGTGGAGCGGCCGTGAATCCGTCCGGGCCCGCGAGGCCGTCATAGGCACGTGAACACCCTCCAGGCACCCCGCTATTCCCGCCGATTCATGGCGCCGGGCGCGATAGCCGTCTATGCCGCGGCCTATGGGGCCTGCCTGGCAATCCTGGCCCGGGCACCCGGATTCCAGGGCGGGGAGGCGGCCGGGATCCTTCTCATCTTCGGAATCGGGTTCACCGCGATCGCCTGGGCTGCCACCCGCGGCATYGAACCGGTGCCCATTGCCGTGCRGCGTCCCGCGCASGAGTCGATCGCGATCCTCGCSTACCTGGCAGCCTTCGCGGTGCTGTTCCTCGGATTCGGGCTCACGCTCATCCGGGAATGGCTGCCCGACGGCAGGATCGAGCGCTCGGGAATCCTGGTTGCGAAACTCGTGGCCATGGTGATCCTTCCGGCGTGTATCTTCCTGCGCCTGGGCGTGGGCCTGCGGGAACTGGTGCCTGCCGGCACCGGCATCGTCGGCGGGAAGCGGCATTGGCGCGCGCTCGCGATCCTGTGCGCCTTGATGCTCCTGTTGCAGCTCACGGTCGGGCGCGGCCCCCGGGAAATTGCGAAGCTGCAGGGGGAGTGGGGCTGGTCGGCCGGGCATCTCGCCCTGGTGGCGCCCCTGGCGTTGGCCTGGATGACGCTGGAAGCCGGGCTCTCCGAGGAATTCCTCTTCCGGGTCCTGCTGCAGACACGGCTCGAGGCATGGCTTCGCAACCGCACGGCCGCGATCCTCGCGATGGCGGTCCTCTTCGGCCTGGCGCACGCGCCCGGTTACGTCCTGCGCGGAGGCCACGTGGCGGAGGGGATGACGATCGCCCCGGATCCGTTCACTTCAGCGGCCTACGCGATCGTCGTGGTCTCGCCGATCGGATTCCTTTTCGGAGTGCTATGGGCGCGTACGCGCAGTCTCGGCCTCGTGGTCCTGCTTCACGGGTTCACCGACCTCGTGCCCAACCTCGCGTCCTTTGCTCGTACCTGGTTCGGGCCCCTGTAGCATCATGTTTACATAATAACAATTATGCGACGCTAAATGGGGCTATCGGGAACGTCGCAGGAGCGGACGGCTAGCCGCCGCTCAACGTCCCCGGGCAAGTTGCCAGCGTCGGTACAGCCACCAGACGGCCCACGCCATGAGCCCCACGGCCAGGATCCTCGTCAGGCCCGCCACCTTCGTGTCGGCGTTGATCAGGTGCCAGCGCGTGAAGATCTCCGCCCAGTCGTGGTCTCCGCCGCCCACCAGCGGGAGTTGCTGCACCCTTGCGTCGGCCATGTAGCGCGCGACGTTCAGGAGGTTTTCGCCGAGCCATACCGCGCCCGCCGCCGCGCCCACCGCGTGATCGCGGCGATGGAAATGCAAGGCCACGGCCACCGGGAATGCGAGCTGGAAAAGCGTGCCGCCGTAGACTGCGAGCCGGTTGCTCAGGATGCCCACCAGGGGATGCCCGGCCTCGTGAAGCGCGAGGTTCGCGCTGTCGAGCAGCGGCACCCAGCCCATGGACGCGTGGAAGCCCAGGCTGATAGCGGCAAATGCCATCACCGCGACAAGCGACGGCAACGTGACCGGTACCGGCTCCGCGCCGCCATCAGGATCCAGAAGGGAAGTCTTTTCGTGCATTTTGTAGCTTTAAATCATTGCTTTCCATATGTTATTTAATCTTGTTTCTAATATTCATTTGGAAGCCCTCGATCCGTCGGCAGACCTCCCCAGACCCTGACGCCCCATCCGCCCCCGACGATACCGGAGGAACGTTCACGCACGGACGCCGGGCCGCGGAGCCTTGCTGACGCCAGTCAACCGGTGGAAGCAATTACGGGATAGGCTCTTTCCATCGCGATCCCGAAGGGAGAGGGCCATGAAGGTCAAGTCACTGCTTGCCGGATTCGCCGCCGCCGTCGCGTTTGCCGGACCTGCCGCGGCCGCCGACGCAATCTGCTACAACTGCCCGCCGGAATGGGCCGACTGGGGCACCATGCTCAAGGCCATCAAGGCGGACCTCAAGCTCGACGTTCCGCACGACAACAAGAACTCCGGCCAGACGCTCTCGACCCTGATCGCCGACAAGGCCAATCCGGTGGCCGACATCGCCTACTTCGGCGTGACCTTCGGCATCAAGGCGGGCGAGGCGGGAGTGATCGCGCCCTATATCCCCAAGTACTTCAACGAGATCCCCGACGGCCTCAAGGCGCCCGACGGCAGCTGGTTCACCATCCACTACGGCACGATCGGCTTCTTCGTGAACGTCGACGCGCTTCGCGGCGTGCCGGTGCCGAAGTCGTGGAAGGACCTGCTCAAGCCCGAGTACGCGGGCCTGGTGGGATACCTCGATCCGACCAGCGCCGCCGTGGGATACGCCGCAGCGACCGCGGCCAACCTCGCGCTCGGCGGCACGACCAGCGACTGGGGGCCGGGCATCAAGTACTTCAAGGATCTCAAGAAGAACCGCCCGATCGTGCCGCTGCAGACCTCGTACGCGCGCGTGCTCTCCGGGGAAATCCCGATCATGTTCGACTACGACTTCAATACGCTGCGCGCGAAGTACAAGGACAAGTGCAACTGCGTGTTCGTCATCCCGCAGGAAGGCACGATCGTGCTCCCCTACGTCATGAGCCTGGTGAAGGGCGGACCGCACCCCGAGAACGCGAAGAAGGTGCTCGATTACCTGATGTCGGACAAGGGCCAGGCGATCTGGGCCAACGCCTACCTCAGGCCGATCCGCGCGTCCGCCATGCCTCCCGACGTCGCGGCCCGGTTCCCTCCGGCAGAAGAATACAAGCGCGCCAAGGTGATCGACTACGCCAAGATGGAAGCCGGCCAGAACGCCTTCCGCGACCTCTACCAGAAGGAAGTCCGCTGAGGACGATCCGCGACCTTCCATGCGAGGCCGCGAGAACCGCTTCCTGCTGCTGATGGTGGCGCCGGCGATCGTCGTCGGCGCCGCCTTCTTCCTGCTTCCGCTGGCCCGCCTGGCCGTGGTCGGCGCCACCGGCAAGCTGGGCTTCGCGGCCTACACGGCCGTCGTCACGAATCCGCAGTACTTCCAGGCGCTGGCCTCCACCATCGTGCTGTCGGTGACCGTCACGGTCGCCACGCTCGTCATCGCCGGGATCGCAGGCGTCTTCCTGGAGCGCAACCACTTCCTCGGCCGCGAGGCGCTGATCTCCATGCTCACCCTGCCCCTCGCATTTCCCGGTGTGGTGGTCGGCTTCATGGTCATCATGCTCGCCGGGCGCACCGGGCTCATCGGCGAGATCACCTCGACCTTCGGCGCGGGCCGCCTGGTGTTCGCCTACTCCATCGCGGGGCTCTTCACCGGCTACATCTACTTCTCCATCCCGCGCGTGATCCTCACCATCATGGCGGCGGCGGAGAAGCTCGACCCGGCGCTCGAGGAGGCGGCCAAGTCGCTTGGCGCCAACCCGTGGCGGGTGATCGTCGACGTGATCCTGCCGGCACTGAAGCCCGCGCTGATCGCCTCGGGCGCGATCTGCTTCGCGACCTCGATGGGCGCGTTCGGCACGGCGTTCACGCTCGCCACCGACATCAAGGTGCTGCCGATCGTGATCTACACCGAGTTCACGCTGCTCGCCAATATCGCCCTGGCGGCGGCACTGAGCATGGTGCTCGGGGTCATCACTTGGGCCACGCTGGCGCTCTCGCGGGTCGCGGCGGGCGCAACCGCGGCGGCGGCGGGCTGAGACGGCCATGCGGCGCCCGCCCTACTTCTGGCTGCAGCTCGCGTTCACGCTGCTGGTGTGCTCGTTCCTGCTCGTGCCGGTGTTCATGTCGATCGTCGCGGGGCTCACGGAGAACTTCTTCGTCGGCGTGAAGAGCGGCTTCACCACGCGCTGGATCGGCGTGGTGTGGGAGCTCTACGCGCCGACGATCTTCCGCAGCATGTACATCGCGCTCGCGACGCTCGCCGTGACGCTCGTGGTCGGCGTCCCCGCCGCCTACGTGCTCGCCAAGCGCCCCGGCATGATGACGCGGATGATCGAGGAGTTCCTGGTGCTGCCGGTGGCCATCCCGGGCCTGGCGATCGCGCTGGCATTGATCATCACCTACGGCGGATTCCGCGACTTCCGCACGAGCTGGGGCTTCATCCTCGTCGGCCACGTGCTCTACACCCTGCCCTTCATGGTCCGCTCGGTGCTCGCCGTGCTGTCGTCGTTCAATTTCCAGGTCCTCGAGGAGAGCGCCGCGAGCCTGGGCGCGGGATTCTGGCGCCGCTTCTTCGGGATCGTCCTGCCGAACGCGCGCTCCGGGATCGTCGCCGGCGCGCTCACCGTGGTGACGCTATCGATCGGCGAGTTCAACCTCACGTGGATGATGCATACTCCGGAAACCATGACGCTGCCCGTGGGGCTGGCCGACAGCTACGCCTCGATGCGCCTGGAGATCGGCAGCGCCTATACGCTCGTGTTCTTCATCATGATCACCCCGCTCCTCGTCGCGCTCCAGCGCTACGGCGTTCAAAGTACCCGGACAAGAAAAGGCGCATGAACGGCAAGGTCGGCACGGCAATTCGGTTGGTGGACTGCGCCAAGACGTTTCCCAACGGCACGCGCGCGCTGGACAAGACCTCCCTCGAGATGCGCGGCGGCGAGACGATCGTGTTCCTCGGCCCCTCGGGCTGCGGCAAGACCACGCTCCTGCGCGTGATCGCCGGCCTGGAGTCGCCGGATGAAGGCGGGCGGGTCTACTTCGACGACGAGGACGTGACCAGCCAGCCGATCGAGCACCGCAACGTCGGCATGGTGTTCCAGTCCTACGCGCTGTTTCCCAACATGAATGTCGGGGACAACATCGCCTACGGGCTCAAGGTCCACGGCGTGGCGCCCGACAAGCGCGCCAAGAGGGTCGACGAGATGCTGCGGATGATGCAGATCTCGGAGCTGCGCGAGCGGCGCATCACGGAGCTCTCCGGCGGGCAGCGCCAGCGCGTGGCGCTCGCCCGCGCCATCGCGGTGCAACCCCGGGTTCTTCTTCTCGACGAGCCCCTCACTGCACTGGATGCGCTGCTGCGCGAGCGGCTCCGCATCGAGATCGACGTGCTGCTGCACTCGCTCGGCATCACCGCGGCCTACGTCACCCACGACCAGGGCGAGGCGATGGCCATCGGCGACCGCATCGCCGTGATGAACAAGGGGGCGATCGTCCAGACCGGAAGCCCGCGCGAGATCTACTACAAGCCGGCCAGCTCCTTCGTGGCCGACTTCATCGGCACGATGAACCGCGTCACCGGCACGCTGCGCGACGGCGCCCTGGAGCTGCCGGGCGGGCGCATCGACTGGGCGGATCAGCAAGGCTCCGGCGAGATGCAGGTCCTCTTCCGCCCCAACGACGCGCGCATCGTCGACGACGCCCGGGCGCCCCTGCGCGGCGTGGTGGAGCAGCAGTTCTTCCTGGGCGACCGCACGCGCCTGCACGTGACCGGCGTCGCCGACCGCACGGTGGTGGTCGAGACCACGGAGCACCGGGAGTTCCGGGTCGGCCAGTCCATCGGCCTTCGCATCGAGCCCGGGGCGCTGCTGCGGCTTCGCGACTGAAATGCTGATCGCGCAGGTCACCGACACCCACATCAAGGCCGCGGGCAGGCTCGCCTACCGGAAGGTGGATTCCGCGGACAAGCTCGCGAACTGCGTGGCGCACCTCAACGCGCTCGCGCCCCGGCCCGACATCGTCCTGCTGACGGGCGACCTCGTCGACCTCGGCAGACCCGAGGAATACGCGTTGCTGCGCGAGATCCTCTCGCCGCTTCGCATGCCGATCCATGTCATTCCGGGCAACCACGACGAGCGCGGAGCCCTGCGCAAGGCGTTCGCCGACCAGGCCTACCTGCCGCAGTCGGGCGAGTTCCTGCACTACGTCCTGGAAGACTATCCACTGCGCCTGATCGGGCTCGACACCGTGGTCGCCGGCGAGCCGCGGGGGGAGCTGTGCGAGGCGCGGCTCGGCTGGCTGGATGCCCAGCTCCGCCGCGCGCCGGAGCGCGAGACGGTGCTCTTCATGCACCACCCGCCCTTCCTGACGGGCCTCGCCAACATGGACTGGCAGAACTGCCACAACGGCGAGGCGCTCGGGGCGCTGCTCGAGCGTCACCGGCAGGTCACGCGCCTGCTCTGCGGCCATGTCCACCGCCCCATTCACCTGGCCTGGCACGGCGTCACGGCGAGCATCGCCCCGAGCCCGTCGCATTCCTGCGTCTTCGACCTGGACCCGGACGCCTCGCACGACTTCGTCCTCGAGCCGCCGACCTGCGAGCTGCACTACTGGCGCGAGGGCGCGGGCCTGGTGAGCCACCTCACCTTCATTGGCGACTACGGGGGCCGGTTCCCGTTCTACGACGCGAACGGCAAGCTGATCGACTGAGGGCCCGCCTCAGTGGAAGTCGTGGCTCTGCGTCCG
>PQAI01000239.1 GCA_003105245.1 Betaproteobacteria bacterium
GAGGCCAGCATCCGCCGCCACCACGGGCTGCGGTCGCGGGCGCGCTCGAGCATGGCCGGCGCGATGTCGAGACCGAGTATGTGAGCCGACGGAAAGCGCTTCGCCAGGGCGTCGAACGCGTGTCCCGTCCCGCAACCCAGGTCCAGCACGCGCCGGGGCGCGAGGCGCATCGGCTCCAGGTGCTCGACCAGCCGGGCGCAGACCTCGCGCTGCAGGAAGGCCGCCTCGTCGTAGGTGCGCGCGGCGCGGTCGAAGGACCGGCGCACGTCGCGCTTCACGGGGAGGGCCGACTCATCCATGCAGCGCCTCGAGGGCCTGCGCCACCGCCTCCGGGTGGCTCACGAAGGGAAGGTGCGCGGCCCCGGGGATCTCCACGAAGCGCGCGAAGGGCAGCGCGCCGGCGAGCCAGCGGCCGGCGTCCGCGGGCGTGAGCGCGTCCCTCGCGCCGTGGATCACGGTGCAGGGCCGGTCGATGCGCCCGACCTCGTCGCGCAGGTCTTCGTCGTGCAGCACCGCAAGCGCCGCCTCCAGCGACTCCCGGGAGGGCGCGCCCCGCTCGGCAAGGAGCGAGGCCAGCTCGCGCACGCGGTCGCGCGCCTGCGGCCCGCCCAGGGCGTTCAGGTTCACGAAGGTGCGTATCGTCTTCGCGGGCTCGGCGTGCAGGTCGCAGGCGAACGATTCGGCCGTCGCGCGCGCCATGGCGTGGGGCCAGTCGGGCCGCTGCACGAAGCAGGGCGTCGTGCTCACGAAGGCGAGCCGCGACGCGCGGCCCGGGTGGCGCGTCGCGAGGCGAAGCGCGACGAGTCCGCCCAGGGACCAGCCGCAGAGCGTCGCTCCCGCCGGCACCTGAAGCGCCACGGCGTCCACCACGTCGTCGAGGCGGCCGAAGGGCACCTGGCGCGAGAGGCCGTGGCCGGGCAGGTCCACGAGGTGAAGGCGGAAGGCGGGGGCGAGGCGCGTCGCGAGTGACCGCCACACGCCGCCGTGCAGGCCCCACCCGTGCAGCAGCACGAGGTCGGGCCCCTGGCCGAGGACCTCAGCGTGCAGCGCCATCGCCGAGCGCCTCCGCGAGGGCCGCCACGAGGGTGGCGACCTGCGCGGGCGTGTGGGCTGCCGACAGGGACACGCGAAGCCGGGAGGTGCCCTCGGGAACGGTCGGCGGGCGGATCGCGGGGACGAGTTGCCCGCGCTCGCGAAGCCGCGCGGCGAGCGCGACGGCACGGGCCGCTTCCCCGACGACGACGGGCTGGATCGCCGTCGGCGAGGCCGTCGCGATGCCGCGGGACGCGCAGCCGTCGCGGAAGCCCGCGATCCGCTCGTGCAGACGGCGCACGATCGCCGGATCCTCCTCCAGCACGCGCAGGGCCTCGGTGGCCACGGCCGCCGCCGCCGGCGGAAGGGCCGTCGAAAACACGTAGGGTCGAGCCCGCTGCAGGAGCCATTCGACGACGCCCGGCTCGCCGGCCACGAAGGCGCCGTAGCCGCCGAGCGCCTTGCCGAGCGTGGCCATGTACACGATGCGCGGCGAGCGGACGCCGAAATGGGCGAGGGTGCCGCGCCCCCCGCCCAGCACGCCGATGCCGTGGGCGTCGTCGAGCACGAGCCAGGCGTCGTGGCGCTCGGCGAGCGCGAGCAGCTCCGGCACGGGCGCCACGTCGCCGTCCATGCTGAAGACGGCGTCCGTCGCGATGATGCGCAGGCCGGGCTTCGATGCGGCGAGCATCGCCTCGAGGCGCCCGAGGTCGCCGTGCGGATAGCGGTGGAGCGCCGCCCGCGAGAGGATCGCGCCGTCGACGAGGCACGCGTGGTCCAGGCGGTCCGCGAAGATCGCGGCCGAGCGGTCGGCGAGGCTCGCGAGGATGCCGAGGTTCGCGGCATAGCCGCTCGCGAAGAGGATCGCGCGCGGCAGGCCCGCGAACCGCGCGAAGGCCTCCTCCGCTTCCTGGTGCGGCCGCGAGTGGCCGACGACGAGGGGCGAGGCGCCGGCGCCGAAGCCGTATTCGTCGAGGGCGCGATGGGCCGCGGCGACGATGCGCGGATGGCTCGCGAGCCCGAGGTAGTCGTTGGAGGCGAAGTTGACGAGCGTCGCGCCGCCTTCCCGTACGACGGGCCCTTGCGGCGAATCGAGGACGCGCCGGCGGCGGCGGAGGCCGACGCGATCGAGTTCCTCCAGCCCGCGCGCCAGCGCGGCGATCTGATCCAAGGGCATTCTGCGGTCCGGTTCTAAGTTGCTGATGATTCGGGAGAATGTGAATCCTGTCAAACGCGCTTCCACTTGACGCCTGACGAGCGCTCAATATTTATGCAATTCCATGGGCCGGCGGACTGCCTGCCGCGCCGGAGAGGCCGCTCCCGGGAGGGCAACCCCTGATATCCTGCGAATCGATGCAACCGAAGCTGCCCCACCCCTTTCGCTTCGATCTCGGCGGCGGCAAGGTCCTCGTCCGCGGACGCGACGGCTTCTTTCTCGCGAGCCAGAACGACGTCTACATCGGCCGCTCGCTCATCCTCTATGGCGAGTACAACCGCCAGGAGGCCGACTTCCTTAAGGCGATCTGCGATGCCGGCGACTTCGTCGTGGAGGTCGGGGCCAACGTCGGCACGCACACCGTGGGTCTCGCGAAGCGGGTCGGGCCGTCGGGACGCGTCCTGGCCGTGGAGGCGCAGCCCGTGATCTTCCGCGACCTCTGCGCCAACCTCGCGCTCAACGGCCTGCTGAACGTGGACTGCCGGCAGTGCGGCCTCGGAGCGGAACGCGGGACGCTGCGCCTTCCGTCCGTCGACTACGCGGCGGAGGGCAACTTCGGCGGCGTCTCGCTCGCGGCGGACGCGGCGGGCGAGGAGGTCGAGATCCTGCGCCTGGACGACCTCTACCGCCACGACCGCCTGGACCTGCTCAAGATCGACGTCGAGGGCATGGAGATCGAGGTGCTGAAGGGAGCGGCGCTCGCCATCGGGCGCCACCGCCCCGCCCTGTACGTCGAGAACGACCGCCTGGACAGCTCCCGCGCGCTGATCGAGACGCTGTTCGCGATGGACTATCGCCTGTGGTGGCACGTGCCCAGGCTCTTCGATCCGGACAACTTCTTCGGCAACCCGCAGAACGCCTACGGCAACGTGGCCTCGTTCAACATGGTCGGCCTGCCGCGCAGGTCCGGGCGGGCGATGCAGGGCATGCAGGAAGTGCTCGACGCCGGGGCCCACCCGCTGCGCCGCGACTGAGCCCGTCAACCCGGCGATACGGGCGTGCGTGACCGCCTCGTCAGGCGGCGGTGAGGCCGAGCGCGGCGAAGAGGGCGTCGTCGCGCGCGACGTCGGGATTGCCGGTGGTGAGGAGCTTGTCGCCGTAGAAGATGGAGTTGGCGCCGGCGAGGAAGCACAGCGCCTGCACCGCCTCGTGCATCTGCGTGCGGCCGGCCGACAGCCGCACGAAGCTCTTCGGCATCAGGATGCGCGCCGCGGCGACGGCGCGCACGAACTCCGTCCAGGGCAGCGCCTCGGTGCCGGCGAGCGGCGTGCCTTCCACCTGCACGAGCTGGTTGATGGGCACCGACTCGGGCTGCGGATCCAGCGCGGCGAGCTGCGCGAGAAGGCCCGCGCGCTCCTCGCGCGATTCGCCCATGCCCACGATGCCGCCGCTGCAAACGTGGATGCCGGCCTCCCGCACGCGCTCGAGCGTGTCGAGGCGGTCCTGGTAGTCGCGCGTGGTGATCACCTCGCCGTAGAACTCCGGCGCGGTGTCGAGGTTGTGGTTGTAGTAGTCGAGGCCCGCCTCGCGAAGCCGCTCCGCCTGCCCGTCCTTGAGCATGCCCAGCGTGCAGCAGGTCTCCAGGCCCAGCTTCTTCACCTCGCGCACCATGTCGAGCACGGGCTCGAGATCGCGCGCCTTGGGCCCGCGCCAGGCCGCACCCATGCAGAAGCGCGTGGCGCCGTTGTCCTTGGCCACTTTCGCGGAGCGCACGACTTCGTCCAGGGGCAGCATCGCCTCGTTCTCGACGCCGGCCGAATGCCGGGCCGACTGCGGGCAGTAGCCGCAGTCCTCCGGGCAGCCGCCGGTCTTGATCGACAGGAGCGTCGAGCGCTGGACGCGGTTGGGGTCGAAATTCTCGCGGTGGACTGTCTGCGCCTGGAAGACGAGATCGTTGAAGGGAAGGTCGAGGAGGGCGAGGGCGGTTTCGCGCAGGGCCCGGGCCTTCGGGTTGGCCGGCGGCACGAGGTGGACGATCTGGTCCAAGGCGGGTTCCACGGGGAGGGGTTGCAAGTTGCTGATGATCATGGAGAATCGGGACTGCGTCAAACGGATGTACGACCGGTTCCGAACGGTTGCCCAAAAAACAGGCTACAGTAGCCTTCTTTCCCGGCTGTGGCCGTCCGACTGCCTCCTGTGCCTGGAGCCGGCCGGCGAGCGCCTCGTGTGCGACAATTGTGAGC
The DNA here is from genome assembly GCA_003105245.1 of Betaproteobacteria bacterium. GTDB lineage: Bacteria > Pseudomonadota > Gammaproteobacteria > Burkholderiales > Usitatibacteraceae > FEB-7. The sequence goes on from PQAI01000239.1 coordinate 4,432, forward strand.
GCTTGCTAGCCAACACCGGGCCGCGCTGCGTCCGCTGCGACCTGCCACTGGCGGTCGAAGGCTGGTGCGCCGAGTGCCTCGCGAACCCTCCTGCTTACGACGACGTGCTGAGCGCCTTCGACTACCGGTTCCCGATCGACCGCCTCGTGGGACGGTTCAAGTTCTCCGCGGATCTCGCGGCGGGGGCCTACCTCGGCCAATCGCTCGCGAGGCGGGCAGCAGGTGCGCCGCCGCCGGACCTCCTCGTCGTCTCGCCCGCCTCGGTGCAGCGCCTTCGCGAGCGCGGATTCAACCCCGCACTCGTCCTCGCCCGGGCGGTGGGAAGGGAGCTCGGCATCCCTGCCCACGGGCGCGCCCTCGCGAAGATCCGCCATACGCCGCCGCAGGCGGGGCTGGACCGCGCAGCGCGCCGCCGGAATCTCCATGGCGCGTTCGCGGTGCGCGAATGCGTGGATGGGTTGCACGTGGCGGTGGTGGACGACGTGATGACCACGGGGTCGACGCTTTCCGCCATCGCGCGAGAATTGCGCGAGGCGGGCGCGAGTCGCGTCTCGGGCTGGGTCGCGGCGCGCACGCCGGAGCTCCCGAAGGAGAACTGAAGGAATGGTCGACGTCGTCCTGGTGAATCCCGAGATCCCCCCGAACGCGGGCAACGTGATCCGGCTTTGCGCCAACACGGGCACGCCGCTCCACTTGGTCGAACCCCTGGGATTCTCGATGGACGACCGGCAGCTCAGGCGCGCGGGGCTGGATTACCACGAGATGGCCAACGTTACGGTGCACTCCGACTGGGCCTCTTGCGAGGCGCGGCTCTCGGGCAGGCGGCTTTTCGCCTTCACCACCCGTGGGTTGGAGCGATTCGACCGGGTTCGGTACCGTCCGGACGACGTGTTCGTGTTCGGGCCGGAGACGGCGGGATTGCCGGAAGCGTTCCTGGCGGGGTTCCCGCCCGGGGGCCGGATCCGCCTGCCCATGATCCCCGGCAATCGCAGCCTGAACCTCTCGAATGCGGTGGCGGTGGCGGTCTTCGAGGCCTGGAGGCAAGCAGGGTATGCCGGTTCCTGGCCTTGAGGTGCGCCTTTGGGGCCGATTCGGGCATTTCGTTTCAGATGGGCAACCGCTGAAACGCGATTTCCGAAAAAGCGCCGCAAAATCATGAACGACATGTGATGCGGATCACGGACATCGTGGCCGAACCGGCGTCCAATGGCAGCATGAGAGATGGTTTTGGAGGGGTGCCCCGACGCAGATGCGAACGGATGGCCGGCAATACGGCGTCGTGCAGGAAGCGCAGGGGCTCCTAACAGTTGACAAGGTGGCGGAAGAAAATCATTTAACAGATTGACTAATTGGACATTTCCACGTGCCTTGCGTAACATCTCCCACGAACCGGACATCGACCAATTATTGCCAGGAGTGACACCATGAGAACGACTCGCACCTTGAAAGTCCTGGCGACCGCCCTCGCGGCCGCCGGCATAACGGCACTCAGCGGTCCTGCGATGGCGGGATCGGCAACGGACTCGGCAGCGCCATTCAGCGTGGCGATCCAGCACGATTTCTCGATCGTGATTCCCGGGTTCCTCTACTTCCGCGTCGGCCCCGGCAACCCCTTCGGCGGCGCCGACAGCGCGGCGATCGGGTTGATCACCTTCACGGCAACCGTCGCGAACGCCGGAGACGGCTCGTCGATCGCCGGCACCGGCGGTGATGCCGCCGCCAGCGCGGCCACCGTCGCCGTGCGCGCCAACCGCGGCCAGGTGACGATCACCGAGACCAACAACAGCGGCGGCAACGGCCTCGGCACCGGTGTTCCGGCGGATGGCTACATCGCTTACACGGAGATCTCGACCACGCCCAGCAACGCGAGCCTTCCGGCGCCCGCCCTGTCGAACGCCGGCGGCGGCACTTCCGCGCCGACCCTCGGCCGCGACGTGGGGGTTGGCGGCCCGCGGGTGACCGACCGCTCCGGCACGTGGACGTACGCCTACTCGAACAACACGCTACCTTCCGCCGGTACCTACGGCGCGGGAGGCGGCACGGGCGGCAGCGTGACCTACACGGCCACGACGCCCTGACGACGGGGGCAGCCCGCGGACTGAAAGGGGCGCGGTCATCCGCGCCCCTTTTTCGTTCGGGAGACCGCGCGACGATGGCCAAGGCATACCCGATCCTGATGGCGGCGGCGCTGGGCCTGGTGGCGCTCCTTGCCGCGGAGCCGGCCGGCGCCGGCTCCGGGACGGACAATGCCGCGCCCTTCAACCTCAGCCGCGACCTCACCTTCCGGGTCACCTATCCCCGCTTCCTGCGCTTCCGCGTCGGCGCGACCGGCGGCACGACCAACCTGATCACCTTTTCGCCCACGGTCGCGCAGATCGGCAACGGCACGCCGGTGGCGGGAACCGGAGGCGAGGCCGGCGGCGGCTCGGCCGCCAACGTCGAGATCGTCGGCAACTTCGGCCAGATCACCATCACGCCGACGAACAACGGCGGCGGCCTCGGGCTGGGCACCGGCACGGCGGGCGACGGCTACATCAACTACGACCAGGTGCAGACGGCGAGCAGCAGTGCCCAGCTCCCCGCGCCCGTGCTCAGCAATGCCGGCGGCACCGCGGTGCAGCCCACGCTCAACACGGTTCTCGTGACCCAGCGCACGGCGGTGTGGACCTACAGCTACCTCAACACCACGATTCCCTCGGCGGGGACCTACGGAGCGGGCTCCGGAACCGGCGGCAGGGTAACCTATACGGCGACGATGCCATGAGCTCCCGGACTTTCCCCCTTCCGTTGCGGCGCGTTCTCGAGCGTGCCGCCGTGTTCGCCGTGGCGGGCGCAGTGCTTCCCGCCGCCGCCTTGCAGTTCCCGATCGCCAACGGGGCCGCGCAGATCTACCTGCGCATTGGCGCCACGGGCGGGACGACCAGCATCGTGAGCTTCGTTCTCACGGGCCAGGAGGGAATCCTCGGCACGGGAACGCCGATCCCGGGCACCGTTGCCGCCTCTGCCGGGGCCTTCAGCGCCGCGCAGACGCCCAATTTCCCGGCGTGCCCCGCCAACCAGGTGCGGATCGTCGCCCGCGCCCGGTCGACGGTGGGTGCCCCCCGCGTCGCGACGCTGCAGGTGAGCGCGCCCGCCGACCTCATCCATGCCGCCTCGGGCAACACGATCCCGTTCGGCGAGATCGGCTGGGTCTCGAGCGAGCCCGCCGACATCCCGTCGGGGACCTTTTCGGCCGGGGGAGTCGTGGTGCTGCGCAACAACATCAACACCTCGCAGGAGATCGGCACCTGCAACCAGTTCAACTTCCTGAACGTGGGCGTGTATCCCGGCTCCGTGGGCGGCACGGGTTACTACCAGGGCAGCGTGACCTACAACCTGGTGATGCCATGAAGCGGGCGCTGCTGGCCGCGCTGGCCTTCGCGGCGGGTTGTGCCATCGCGGCCCCCGTGCGGCTCGACGACTCGGCATCGCCCCGGGCGCGCGTCGATGTCGCGCCGCGGTGGCTCGCGGAACACGAGAGTTCCGGCAACCGCGACTGGCTGCACGCGATGGTGGCGGAGGCCGCCAACGTCGAAGTCCGGCTCGACACGCGCGCTTACGCCGGCCGGCGGGGAAGGATCTACCTCGCGGTACCGGCCCAGGTGCCCGGCCTGCTTTCGCCGACGGCGCTGCGCGTGAGCTGGCTGTCGCGCGGCGTCTTCGCCTCGGGAGAGGCGGTGCCCGGCTCCCGGACGCTCGTCTATGATGGCGCCATCGCCGGGCCGTACACGGTCGTGCGGCTCGACTTCCGCTTCGACCTCGATTCCCGCTACGTCGGCCCCGGCCTGCGCGTGGACCCGTATTTCGAGATCGAGCCCGCCCCCTGACGAGACATGTCCCGACTGCACGCCCTCATCCTCGCCCTGCTCCTGGCTCCGCTGCCGGCGGCGGCCCAGTTCGCGGTGAACGTGACGCCGGCGCGCTTCGAGCTGCAGGCAAAGCCCGGGCAGGTGCTCCGCGAATCCCTGGACATCGGCAATGACGACCTGGGCGTCGCGGATTTCATCCTGCGGACCTCCGACTGGACCCTCAACCGCGACGGGGGCGTGGAGTTCCAGCCCGACATCCTTGCGCCGGACAGCTGCCGCCCGTGGGTGCGAATCGAGCGGTTCAAGGTGCGCGTCGGCGGAAAGTCGCGGCGCAAGTACCGCTTCGAGGTGCACGTGCCGGCCGATGCCAGGGATGGGCTGTGCCGGTTCGCCCTTCTGATCGAGCAGGGATCGATCGCCGCGCAGATCTCGCCGATCGAGAACATCCAGATGCCGCTGCAGGGCCGCGTCGGCGTGATCGTCTACGTGCGGGTCGGCAATGCCAGGCCGGCGATCACCGTCGAGCGGTTGGCCATCGAACCCGTCAACGGCCGCCCGACGCCGGTGGCGTTCCTGCGCAACGAAGGCACCGCCCAGGGCCGCGCCGAAGGCGTGCTGGAAGGCGCCGATGCGAAGGGGCGCAATTTCGAGCTGGTGGTCTCTCCGCTGCCCGTGTTGCCGGGCGAGACCCGGCGCATCCCCCTCTGGCCCCAGGAGCCCGATTCCGCGCGCAAGGAACCGCTTTCGCCACCTTTCCGGATCAAGGGGACCATCGAGTGGGAAGGCGGCCAGGCGAAGGTGGACACTCAGGTACCCTGAACGCCGCGCGCTTCAGGGCGCGAACCGCGTGAGCCCGATGTCGACCCTCGCGTCCTCCCGGACCTGCACGGTCACCGGGCGCGGCGTCTCGTCCTCGAGTCCCCAAGGCAGCGGGATGCGTTCCAGGACGACGCTCAAGCGGTGCTCGCCGGGCGGCACAAGCGAGAAAGCGAACCGCCCGTCCTGGTCCGTGGTCTGCATCTGCCGGCCGTCCAGCAGGATCGTGACGCCTCCCGCCCCGCGTTCCGTGGGCTGGCGCTTGCCGTCGCGGTTCTCGTCGAAATACAGGGTGCCCGTGATGCTTCCGGTTCCCGAGCGCCCGCCCACGGCCGCCACCCGCGGGTACGGCGTGCCCTCGAACGACTCGAAGCGCGCGCTCAGGATCACGGTGTTGTCCCGCGTGAAGGGGGCGACGGCGCTGGTGGCCGTCGGCTGGATCTGGTTGCGCTGCCACTGCAGCCGCACCAGCCACTCGGGCGAGGCTTGCCAGTCGAGGGAGAGCGCCGCGTTGTAGTTGCGCTCGGAGTCGGGCCCATCGTCGACGTCGACCCCGGTGAGGGAGAGGCTCCAGCTCGCGGGACCCACCAACTCCCCGCGCAGCAGCAGGTTGGCGGAAGTGCGCCGCACGGGGCGCCCGTCGATGCGCTCGTCCGTGAAGGTGACAAGAGTGCTCGGCGACACGCTGCCGCCCAACTGCGGCCAATCGTGGGACCAGCCGTAGTAGCGTGAGCTGTCCGCCCGCCCCTCGATCGTCGTGCGCGTGTAGGTCGCGTCGACGCGGCTCACGCCCCACGGCGTCACGCGCGAGACCCAGCCGCTCGTCGCGGCGCGGCGGCCCGTCAGCCCTGCCGCCGTCCGTGCGTTGTCGTCGCGCAGGCTCAGCCCGGCCCCGACGCTCGTCGAGCGGTCCAGCCGCAGGGAGAGGTTGCCGTAGCCCTCCACCGAGTCGCTGCCGCCGCGTGCCGGGGCGCGGTCGAGGTTCGTGGCGGAGACGTCGAGGCCCGCGTTGGCGGTCATCGCGCTGCTGCGCGTGTCGGCCCGCCAGTAGAAGCCCTGGCTGTCTTTCTGCGGCGTGATCTCGCCGAAGAGCAGGTCGGGCGCCATCCGGTACACGCCGATCCGGTGGTTGTACCGGCCCATCCTGACGCGGCCGTCCGCCCAGAAGCCGGTCTCGCCGTTGTCGTCCATGGCCGCCTGGACCTTCGCCCGGCCGTCTAACCCCGGCAGGGTCACGGGCATGTCGGCCGCGATCGTGGCCGCCACGTGGTCCGGGACGTCCCGCGATCCGTGGATCGATACGACGCCGCCCCCCACCAGGGTCCCGTCCCGAAGCCGCTTCGAGTAGTCGGCGCTCGCGATCGTCCCGTCGAGGGTTTCGAAGCCTTGGACGGACATGCCGACCAGCCGTCCTATCCGGCCCACGCCGGCGCGCAACTCGGAATCCCTGCCGGTCAGCGTGGTGAAGGCGCCGGCCGCGAGTGACGAGGGCAAGGTGATGCGGTAGGAGCTCGCCAGCCAGGGCGCGATGGCGGACCTCCAGGTTCCCAGCACCGAGTTGGCCATCCACGAGTCCGTGAGAGCGAACTGGTCGTGGAACAGCGTGAAGCGGCCGCGCGTGAGCCGCGGCGCCGAGGGGAACTGCTCGCCCCGCGCCACGTCGAGCTCCAGGAGGAAGTCGCCGTACCGCTCCGTCTCTCGGCGATGCCGGAAGGCCACTCCGGGCGACGTCGTCGTCCCGATGTCGCTCACGTCGCGTTGATCGAGAACGAACTCGGCGGACCAGACCCGCAGACCCGGCGAAAGGTCGCCGGGCTGCGCGGCAACGGCCGCCTCGTCCTCCCGCGCCACGCCCTCGATCAGTTGGTCGACGTAGGCAGGGGCAGGCGGCACGGCGGGCGCGGGACGTTCGCCCGCGGCAATCGTGAGATTGGTGATGCCGGCCATCGGCGCCGACTGCGCGACGGTGCGCGGCGCGACGGAGGCCGGGGATGGCGCCTGCTGGGCGACGGCCGGCGCCGCGAGGAGAGAGGCCGCGATTGCGATGGCTCCGAGCCGCGCATTCTTGCCGGTCGGACGGGGCCTTTCGAATTCGTTGCGACTATCGGACATCGACTCCTGCGGGTTCGACCTTCTTGTTGGGCGCGGGACCGCTTGCAGGGGCCCTCGTCTGGTCGCCATTGTGGCATGGGGCGTGTCGCAAAAGTGTAGTGGATTTAACAGCTTGCCGCGAAATCCTGAGCCGGTATTCAGCACGTCCCGAAGCCGCGCCGCGATGGAATTCCTGCCGGCCCCGGCCGGGGCCGGGCCAATGTTTCACCCGGACTACCGGTGTAATCAAAAATGGCCAAAAACCACCAATAAATCATGATGTTCTGTGATTCCGTTCACGGAAATCGGCGGTGTTTGGGCGCCTAATGGCAGCGTCGATAGAGAAACGTAACGGAGCCCCCGGGGAGATCCCCGACGACCCCCAAAGGCCCGGCACCCGGTTCCGGAGAGAACCCAGAGATCCAGGCGCAGGCCGCAAGCGCACGAAGCGGCCGAAGCCGAAACAGATAGTTGAGTGACCTATCCATCATCGAAAACAGGAGAAAGCAGATGAAAGCCTCGAACCTCACCAAGATCGCCCTCGCGGTCGCCCTCGCGGTGCCGGCCATCGCCGCCGCGGAATCGAATTTCGTGAGCGGCGCGACGCCCCTCAGCGCCAACGCCAAGCTCAACATCCAGGTCACGATCCCGAAGATCCTGTTCCTGCAGGTCGGCACGGGCACCTACCCCAACAACGTCGCCACGGTCGACACGGTGTCGATCTCGGTCCCGGCCGCCAACGTGGGCGACGGCACCTCGGTCGCCGCAGGCGCCACGGTGGCCGTGCGCGTGCGCGGCAACGGGGGCAACGTCACCCTGAATTCCAACACGCCGGGCCCGCTCCTGAACGACAGCGGCGACCAGCTCGCCTTCACGACGATTTCCGCCACGACCGACAACGCGTCGCTCGGCCATCCCGCCTTCGCGGCCGCGGGCAACGGCACCGCCGTGACCCTGACGGCGACCAACCGGGTCTTCGACCAGACGGCGAACTGGACCTTCCGGTACTCGAACGCGGCAGTGGTCGCCGAAGGCACCTACGGCGGAACGGCGGCCAAGCAGGGTCAAGTCACCTATACCGCCTCCCTGCCCTGACCGCTTCGCCGGACGCTTCGGCTCAATCGGGGGGCGGCTCATGCCGCCCCCGGTCGTTGAAGGACGGCCTCGAAGTGGCCGTGCACCCCGGATTTTGAGAAGATCGACGGTATGCCACGCCTTTTCCTTGCCGGGAACATCCGGCTCCAGTTGGTGCTCGCGACGCTGTGCGCCGTGCCACCGACCGCCCACGCGTGGATCATCACGGGGCTCGGAACCAACAACCCGGCGCGGGTCTTCATGATGGTGGGCAACGGCGCGGCGGCGCTGTGGCAGAACAACACGACCGTCAACACGGTGAGCGTCACCGTTCCGGCGGCCCAGGTCGGCAGCGGGACGGCCCAGGCCATGACGAGCAACAGCACGCAGTCCACGAGCCCTTATGACGGCTTCTCGGTGTGCACGCCGCCGACGCAGGTCTACGTCGGCGCGGCCTACCAGCGGCGGCTCACCTCGCAGCCCGCGAACGCGAGCCTCCAGGTGACGGCGCCCGCGAACCTCGTCAACGCGAACGGCGACACGATCCCGATCACCGAGATCAGCTGGACGGTCTCGGCCCTCGGAAACGACCCCAACCCCACCGCGATACCCGCCGGGACTTTCGCGGCCGGCACGCAACTGCTCACCAGCGTGGCCCAGGGGACCCTGCGGGAGAATTGCCATACGTTCTCGTTCGCGAACACCGCGCTGCGTCCCGAGGGTACCTACACCGCCCAGGTCACCTACACGCTGTCGGCGCCGTGATGCCCGGTCGAGTCGCCCTGCTGGCGGTGCTCGTGGCGTTCGCGCTGGCGACGCCGTGCCGTGCCGAGACCCACAGGCTCGACGATTCGGCGAGCCAGGTCTTTCCGCCCAATGCGCAATGGGAGTGGGGGCCCGGATCGCTGCGCACGGGCATCAACACCGTCCACATGCACATCCGCGTGGAGGCGCGCATCGACACGCGGGCGTGGGCCGGGCGGCAGGGGCGCGTCTACATGGTCCTTCCCGTGGACGCGGGCGGGCCCATCACGGCCGAATGGCAGTCGCAGGGCCGGCTGCTCGGGGGCCGGCTCGTCTCGGGCGAGAGGGCCCTCGTCTTCTCCGGCGTGATCCCGGGGCCGTTGCTGGAGGATACGCTGCGGGTCCATCTCGCGACCGATGCCCGCCAGATGACCACGGAAACGCAGCGCATGGCGTTTCATTTCGAGATCGACACCCCATGACCCGCATGCACGCCGCCACCCCAGGATCGACGTCGCGCTTCGCGTCCCTCGCGGCCCTGGCCGCGTTCGCGTTCCTGCCCGCGGTCGCCGGGGCGCAGGATTTCGCTCTCTACGTTTCGCCCCCCCGCGTGGAGACGGGCGCCAAGGCCGGCGAGACGCGCCGGGAGGTGATCGAACTGCACCACGTGGGCCGCGAGACCGGCCGGTTCCGGATCTACACCAACGACTGGACGCTGAAGGACGACGGGACGGTGGAATTCAGCGACAGCCTCGCTCCCCAGAGTTGCCGCCCCTGGGTGGCCCTCGAGCGCCGCGAAGTCTCCATCCCCCCCAACGGCCGCTACCGCTTCCGGTTCGAGGTGTCGCCCCCAGCCGGGACGCCGGCACGGGAATGCCGCCTCGCGATCATGATCGAGGGCCTCGACACCACCAAGGTGGCGCAGGGGGCCTTCAACTTCCCGGTCACCGGGCGCATCGGCGTGATCGTCTACGCCAAGGTGGGCGAGGTGGCTCCGAACCTCGCCATCGGGAAGGCACGGGTTGCCACGACGAAGGCCGGACGGCAACCCGTGATCGAGGTCACCAACACGGGGGGAGCGACGGGACGGCTGGAGGGGTTCCTGGTCGCGAAGGACGCCGACGGCAAGGAGCTCGAACTCGCACCGGACCCCGCCCCGATCCTCCCCGGCGCAACGCGCGCCATAGCGCTCGTGCCGTCCACCGAAGAGGGCAAGCCGCCGGCCGCCATCCGATTCCCGCTGACCGTGAAGGGCACCCTGGAATGGGGAAAGAGCCGCCAGTCGCTCGACCTGCGATTCGAGCCCTGAGGCTGGCGGCGATCCTGTCGGTCGCGGCGGCGACCGCGACGGCAGGCGCCCAGGTCCGGCTCGTCTCGGCCCAGCCGGCCGAACGCGCTGCCCCCGCGCAGCCCGCATACGTCGACCGGGTGATCGAAGGCCTTGCGCCCCAGGAGGCGGAGAAGGGGGAGGAATTCCACTACGACCGCGAGGGCTGGCCGCGCTTCCTGCGCCTCGAGACGCGGCTGGGGACGCAGCCGTTCGAAGGAAGCACGCGCTCCGTCGGCTTCACCGTCGCGGGCGCCATCGTGACGCCCAACCACGGCACGATCTCGATCGACGCGAACGCGGCCCCCGACGACAACCGCAAGGCGTTCACCGTGCGGCAGCGGGGATTGCCCGTCGACGGCGGCTGGACCGTCAACAACGAGCTCGGCGTCACGACCTCACTCGCCCCCTCGCTCATGCGACTGCCGTCGCGGATCTTCGTGCCTTCGCAGTACACGCGGGGGGCCACGACGGAATGGCTGAACCCCGGGGAGCAGGTGCAGGTCATGGCGGGAGGCGGAACGCCGGGCTGGCTGCAGGGGTATCCCGTCGCCGGCTTCGCCCCGCTGGCCGGCACCCTCGCGATGGTCGGCCTGCAGCGCGGGTTCGGCTCCTGGGCCGCCGCCATCCGGCACGAGAGCGGCAACGGCCTGTCATTGCGGGAGAACCCCACGCCGCCCTCGGACTACATCGACAGCAACTCGACGCACGGCGCCGTCCGCGCCGAGTCGGGCGCCCATTCCATGCAGGTCAACGCGGTCTCCACGCGCTCCACGGAGACTGCGGACACGCGCCGCGGCGTCTGGATCGACGGCGAGACGCGGGTCGGCACCTCTCTCTACGGATGGGGCTACCTGCGCCTCGACCCGAAGCTCAGCTGGTCCGGGCAGGGCATGGTGAGCGACACGGAGGGCGTGTTCGCGCGCGGTTCCTGGCGCACGCGCCAATGGTCCGCCGACGCCAACGTGGACGCGCTGCGCTCGATCTCGCGGCCGGACGAGTCCGGCGTCTACGTCTCGGCCAACGGGCGCTGGCGCTACAGCCGGTCGCTCACGCTGGGCGCGGGCGGGTCCTTCCGCGATTACACCGGGAAGGCGGGCAGCGCGTTCGTGGACGCGCGCCAGCAGAACGAGTGGGGCTTCAGCGGCCTGCGCGCCGACGGCTCCAGCGGGGGCGGGCTGCGGACGCAGCGCCTGTCTCTCGACCATGCCTGGATCGTGCCGCAGGGCTGGGCGCTCAACACGGGCGTCGCGGTGGGGCGCGAATCGGGCGAGAACGCGGCCGGCCGCCTCTGGAGCGCCGCCGTGTCCTTCGCCGCGCCCCTCGGTTCCGACGTCTCGCTGCTGGGCAACGCGAGCACCGACCGGCGCGAGACGGGGACGCATTCCACCGCGGCGAACGTGAGCCTGGTCTGGCGGCTCGGCCAGAACTGGTCCATCGAGGGGAACTTCCTCTATTCGCAGGGCAGGCAGCCGGCGCCGCTTCCCGTCGACCCGCTCGCGCCGCCTCCCGAGCGCCTCCTCGCCACGATCGACAGCCGTTCCTACTTCCTCGTTCTCCGCTACGAGGACAGCGCGGGAACTCGCAGCGTTCCCATGGGTGGATCGCCTGCCTCGGGCGGCGGCAGCATCGAGGGCGTGGTTTACCTCGACGCCAACCGCAGCGGCACGCGGGAGGCGGGCGAGAGCGGCGCAGCCGGCGTCACGGTCTACCTCGACGGCCGCTTTGCGGCGCGAACCGATGCCCAGGGCCGCTTCGAGTTTCCCTTCGTCGGGCCGGGAACCCGCGTGATCCGCGTCCTCAACGAGACGCTGCCGCTGCCATGGGAAGCCGCGGAGCAGCAGGACACGAGGGTCGAGGTCGTGGTGCGCGAAGCCGCGCGGGTGGCAATTCCGGTGGTCAGGCGCGGCGGGGACTGAGCCGCGCCGGCCGCGCTATTCGGCCTTCGGGTCGCGCGCGAGAAGCTGGCGCACCGCTTCCGCGGGCGGCCGCCCCTCGAAGAGAACGGCGCAGACGGCCTGCGTGATCGGCATCTCGATCCCGCGCCCGTGAGCCAGGTCGCGCACGGATGCGGCCGACTGCACTCCCTCGGCCACGTGTCCCAGGTCGCGAAGGATGTCGGGGAGCGCCTGCCCCTTCGCGAGCCGCAGGCCCACGTCCCGGTTGCGCGAGAGCTCGCCAGTGCAGGTGAGCACGAGGTCCCCCAGGCCCGTGAGCCCCATGAACGTCTCGGGCTGCCCGCCCGTCGCGACGCCCAGCCGGACGATCTCCGCCAGCCCGCGGGTGACGAGCGCGGCCCTCGCGTTGCGGCCCAGCCCCAGCCCGTCGGCGATGCCCGCGGCGATCGCGATCACGTTCTTCACCGCGCCGCCCAGCTCCACCCCGACGAGATCGGCGCTGGAATAGATGCGAAGCCGCGCGCTGTTCAGCTGCGCGGCGGATTCCGACGCGAAGGCCGCGTCGCGCGAGGCGAGCACGATGGCCGTCGGCTGCCCGCGCGCCACCTCCAGCGCGAAGCTCGGCCCCGACAGCGCGCCGGTCCGCGCGGCCCCGGGCAGGACTTCCGCGACGATCTCGTGCGGGAGCTTGCGCGAGCCCTGCTCGAAGCCCTTGCAGGCCCAGAGGAGATCGATGCGGGGCCGGATGGCCGCCACCGCCGTGGCCGTATCGCGAAGGCCCGCCGTCGAGGTCGCCACGACCGCGAGGTCGCAGCCGGAGATCGCGGACGAAAGATCGGGCTCGACGCGCAGGGCGTCGGGGAAAGGGACTTCGGGAAGGTAGGGGCTGGAACGGCTGCGCGAGAGCTCGTCGCACGCTTCGCGCCGCCGCGCCCAGAGGCGTACCTCGTGCGAGGCGCAGAGCGAGATCGCGAGCGCCGATCCCCAGGCCCCCGCCCCGAGGACCGCGATCCTCATCGGCTTACTGCGCGCCCCAGAGGTGGGCCRCGCGCGCGTAGCCCTGCTGGCCGTCGCGGTGGCGGACCTTCACCCAGCCCTCGGCGGGCGGCTCGAGCACCTCCAGCACGACCTGCTTGTAGGCCTCGAAGACCAGCGCCGACTTCGCCTCGGGGGCGGCGCGCACGTCGGCCACCGGCACGCTCACCATCGCGTTGCGGCGGTCTCCCAGCGACTTGTTCTCGACCCAGCCGACCTCGCCGCCGGAGTCGCGCACCTTGGTCCACTGGTCGAGCTTCACCAGGACCTCGAAGGGGTGGCCGCGGCTCGCGACGAAGATGCGGTCGGCCTTGAGCGAGGGCGCGTCGTAGAGGATCGCGGCGCGATCCCCGACCGAGCGGAACTCCGCGGCGGCGGCGGGAAGCGCCGCCAGGAGGAGCAGGGCCGCCGCCGCGCGCATAGCCGTCAGTGCGTGGCCTGGATGATCGGCGAGGCCGGCTGCTGTTGCTGCTCGGCCTGGGCCTGCTTCTGCGCCTGGAAGAGCGCCTCGAAGTTGACCGGCGTGAGGATCACGGGCGGGAAGCCGGCGCGCGACACCATGTCGGAGACCACCTCGCGCACGTAGGGGTAGAGGATGTTCGGGCAGGCGATGCCGAGCACGGGCTCCATGTCGGCGTCGGGGATGTTGCGGATCGTGAAGATGCCGGCCTGGCCCACCTCGACGAGGAAGAGCGTCTTCTCCTTGATCTTGGCCGTCACGGTCACGGTCAGCAGCGTCTGGTAGACGCCCTCGTCGACCTTGTTCGACTGGTGGTGCAGCTGGATGTCCACCTGCGGCGCCTCGCGCTCGAGGAAGACCTGCGGGGCGTTGGGGATCTCGAGCGAGATGTCCTTCACGTAGAGCTTCTCGATCGAAAAGACGGGCTGGTTCTGGGCGTCGCTCATGGCGCTTCCTTCGGTTGGGTGTGTGGGTCGGGCCCGCGGCGCTTCAGGCGGCGAGCAGGGGATCGAGGCCGCCGGCGCGGTCGAGCGCGGCGAGGTCGTCGAAGCCGCCGACGTGGCGGTCTCCGATGTAGATCTGGGGGACGGTGCGCCGCCCCGTGCGGGTCATCATCTCCTCGCGCCGGGCCGGGTCGAGGTCCACGCGGACCTTCTCGATGTCGGCCACGCCCTTGCCGCGCAGGAGCTTCTCCGCCATCACGCAATAGGGGCACACGCCGGTGGCGTACATCACGACCTTGGCCATGGCGCTAGCGCTCCACCGGGAGGTTCGCCTGCGACCACGCGCCGATGCCCCCCTTGAGGTTGAAGACCTGGGTGAAGCCCGCCTTCCGGAGCGCCCGGCAGGCCGATCCCGAGCGCGCGCCGCTGCGGCAGGTGACGATGACGGGCTTCTCCTTGAACTTCGCGATCTCGTCGAGGCGGCTGGAGAGCTGCGCGAGGGGAATGTGGCGCGCCCGCGGCAGGTGCCCCGCGGCGTACTCGGCATCTTCGCGCACGTCGAGCACGAGCGAGCCGGGCTGGTTCATGAGCCGGGTAGCGTCCGTCGTGCCCACGGACTGGGCGCCGCCCGAGAAGAGGGAGAGATCCGGCCAGACGAGGAGCGCCCCGCTCGCGAGGAAGAGCGCGACGAGCGCGATGTTGTCGAGGAGGAATTGGCCCATGGGTTGCCGGGGACCGGCTTGGCGGTTGCGGAAAAACGCCCATTTTAGCAGCCGGCGGGGGCCCCCGGCGAACCCTCAGCCCGCCAGCGCCTGCAGCGCCCAGAGGGCCGCCATTCCCGCGCCGATCGAGACGATGGGATTTCGCACCTTGAGGGCCACCGCGAAGGCGGCGATGCCGGCCACCAGCCGCGGATTGGCGGGCGAGAGGTCGAGCGCGCCCTGGGTGATGGCGAGTCCCGGGACGACGATGGCCGCGAGCACGGCCGCGGGCACGTAGGCGAGCGCCACGCGGAAGGCGTGCGGGAACTTCTGCGGGTCGGCGAACACGATGAAGGAGGCGCGCGTGAGGAAGGTCACGGCGCCGGCGCCCAGGATGACGATCCACTCGCTCATCGCTTGTGCATCCATTCCGCGGCCACGCCCGCGGCGATTCCCGCGAGCGAGGCGACCACGAGCGAGAGCTTGTACGGGAGCCCCGCCGCCAGCAGCACCACGGCGCCGGCCACGACGGCCGCGGCGAGATCGGCCCGGGTGCGCAGCGCGGGGGCGAGGAGCACGAGGAAGGAAAGCGTCACCACGAAGTCGAGGGACCACGCCGCGGGAACCTGCGCCCCCAGCACGGCGCCGGCGACTACCGAGGATTGCCACACGACCCAGAGCATCACCCCCGAGCCGAGCACGTGCCAGTGGCGAAGGCGACGGTCCCCGGGCTGCGAGTAGATGTGCACGCCCATCGCGAAGCCCTGGTCCGTCATCAGGTAGGCGAGCGGCACGCGCCAGCGCGCCGGCAGGTGCGCGACGTGCGGCGAGAGCGCCGCGCTGTACATGAGGAAGCGAAGGCTCACGATGAGCGCCGCGGCGAGCGTGAGCACGACCGGCGACTGCGCGGCCACGAGCTGCGCCACGACGAGCTGCGCGATGCCGGAGAAGGCGAAGAGGGAAAG
The DNA here is from genome assembly GCA_003105245.1 of Betaproteobacteria bacterium. Classification (GTDB taxonomy): domain Bacteria; phylum Pseudomonadota; class Gammaproteobacteria; order Burkholderiales; family Usitatibacteraceae; genus FEB-7. The sequence goes on from PQAI01000239.1 coordinate 19,834, forward strand.
CGCGATGCCCTCGAGCGGCGTCATCCCGGCGCCCACCGCCGCCACCCCCGCCACGAAGCCGAACGGCACCGTCCCGATGAGGACCGGTGCCATGTCGCGGCAGCCGGCGAGGAACTCGCCGCGCGCGTCGGGCGTGCGTTCGTTTGATACCATGGGAAAGCCCGCGATCCTGCCACGAAAGCCATGAAAAAGCTCGTCCTCATCCGCCACGGCGAAAGCACCTGGAACAAGGAAAACCGGTTCACCGGCTGGACCGACGTGGACCTCTCCGCGCAGGGCGTCGACGAGGCCCGCGCGGCCGGCCGGCTGCTCGCGGCCGAGGGCTACGACTTCGACGTCGCCTTCACCTCCGTGCTCAAGCGGGCCATCCGCACCCTCAACCTCGCGCTCGAGGAGATGGACCGCCTGTGGCTGCCGGTGGAGAAGGACTGGCGCCTGAACGAGCGCCACTACGGCGGCCTCCAGGGGCTCAACAAGGCCGAGACGGCGGCGAAGTTCGGCGACGGGCAGGTGCTCGTCTGGCGCCGCAGCTACGACGTCCCGCCGCCGGAGCTCCCCGAGGGCGACGAGCGCGACGCCGCGCGCGACCGGCGCTACGCCGGCCTGGGCCCGCAGGTGCCCCGCACGGAGTGCCTGAAGGACACCGTCGCCCGAGTCATGCCCTGCTGGCGCGAGCGCATCGCGCCGCGCATCGCCGCGGGCGACCGGGTGCTCGTGGCCGCGCACGGCAACAGCCTGCGCGCGCTGGTGAAATACCTCGACGGCGTCTCCGACGCCGACATCGTCGGCCTCAACATCCCCACGGCGGTGCCGCTCGTCTACGAGCTCGACGACACGCTCTCGCCCCTGCGCCACTACTACCTCGGCGACCCGGAGGCGATCGCGAAGGCCGCCGCCGCGGTGGCGAGCCAGGGCAAGGCCCGCTAGCGGATGCGGGTGCGTCGCGCCGCGGCCGCCGTCCTCGCCGGCGTCGCGCTCGCGGCGGGACTCGCGGCCGCCGCGCCGTCGAAGGGCAGGCCCGCCAGCGCCTCCGAGGAGGACCTCCGGCAGCTTCGCGGCCGCATCGAGCGCCTGGAGAAGGAGCTCGCGCAGGCCGAGGAGTCGCGCGGGGAGGCCGCCGACGCCCTCAAGGCCGCGGAGAAGGCCGTGAGCGAGGCGAACCGCGCCCTGTTCGAGCTGGACCAGTCGAAGCGGGCGCTCTCGGCGCAGCTCTCGGCGCTTGGCGAGCGCGGGGAGCGCGCGCGGCGGGAGATCGCGGGCCAGCGCGCGCTGGCGGAAAAGCTCCTGCGCCTGCAGTACGAGCAGGGAGGCCAGGACCGCCTGCGCCTCATCCTCGAGGGCAAGGACCTCGCCACCCTCACGCGCCACCTGGCCTACTACGGCTACGTGCAGCGCGCGCGCGCCGGGACGCTCGCCGAGCTGAAGCGCGGCGCCGACGAGGTGGCCGCCCTCGAGGCCGAGGCCCGCGAGAAGCGCGCCGAGATCGCCGAGAACCAGGCCGCGCAGGCGAGGCAGACCCAGCAGCTCGAGAGGGAGCGCGCGGCGCGCGCCGCCGCGCTCAAGCGCTTCGCCGGGCAGGTCGAGAAGGGCCGGCGCGAGATCGGGCGGCTCAAGCGCGACGAGGAGCGGCTCACCCGCCTGGTGCAGGAGATCGCGCGGGCGCTGGCGGCGAGCGAGGCCCAGAAGGCGCGGGAAGCCCAGAAGGCGCGCGAGGCGCAGAAGGGGCGGGAGGCCCCCGACGGCAGGCGAGGCACGCCGGTGGACCAGGTGGCCGACGCCTCGGCCTCCGCCCAGCCCTTCCCCGCGCTCAAGGGGAAGCTCCGGCTCCCGGTGAAGGGGGAACTCATGAACCGCTACGGCGGTCCACGGGAAGAGGGCGGCGTGACGTGGCGCGGGCTCTTCATCCGGGCGGCGGTCGGCGAGCTGGTGCGGGCCGTGGCCGACGGGCGGGTGGTATACGCGGATTGGCTGCGCGGCTTCGGCAACCTCCTCATCCTGGACCACGGCGGGGGCTACATGAGCCTGTACGGCTACAACGAGGGGTTGCTGCGCCGGGTGGGCGAAGGGGTGAAGGGCGGCGACGCCGTGGCCCAGGTCGGGTCCTCGGGGGGCGCCCAGGAATCGGGTTTATACTTCGAGCTGAGATTCGACGGTAAGCCGTTCGATCCGCTGCGCTGGGTGGCGCGCTGAGTTCCCCGAAAGGGGGAGGGCGCGCATCCGGCCGCGGCATTGTCCAGACATCGACGAGGTGGCGAACATGGGCGGGAAACTGCAGCAGGTGGGGCTGGTGGTCCTCGGGGCCGCCCTCGGCGTGGCCGCGAGCCTGCATTTCTCCGCGGTCGCCGACCGCCAGCAGTCGACGATCCAGCTCCCGGTCGACGACCTGCGCCTCTTCTCCGAGGTGTTCGGCCGCATCAAGAACGACTACGTCGAGCCCGTCGAGGACAAGAAGCTCCTCAAGGAAGCCATCAACGGCATGCTCACCGGGCTGGACCCGCACTCGGCCTTCCTCGACCAGGACGCCTACAAGGACCTGCAGGTGGGCACCCAGGGCGAGTTCGGCGGCCTGGGCATCGAGGTCGGCGCCGAGGACGGCTTCGTGAAGGTGGTGGCGCCCATCGAGGACACGCCCGCGCACCGCGCCGGCATCCAGGCCGGCGACCTCATCGTGAAGCTCGACGGCGTGAGCCTGAAGGGCCTGAGCCTCAACGACGCCGTGAAGAAGATGCGCGGCAAGCCCAACACCGAGGTGCTCCTCACCGTCGTGCGCAAGGGCCAGGCCGCCCCGATGGACTTCAAGCTCAAGCGCGACGTGATCCGCGTGAAGAGCGTGAAGGCGCGCATCCTCGAGCCCGGCTACGGGATGATCCGGGTCACCCAGTTCCAGGAGCACACCGGCGAGAACCTCGTGCAGGCCGTCAACGACCTCTACAAGCAGTCGAACGGCGACCTCAAGGGCCTCGTGATCGACCTGCGCATGAACCCCGGCGGGCTCCTCAACGCGGCCGTGGCCGTCTCCTCGGCGTTCCTGCCGAAGAACGCGCTGGTCGTCTACACCGACGGGCGCACCGAGGACGCGAAGATGCGCCTCACGGCGAACAAGGAGAACTACGTGCGCGGCAGCTTCCGCGAGGACTACCTCGCCAAGCTCCCGGCCGCCGCCAAGTCCGTGCCGCTGGTGGTGCTGGTGAACGGCGCCTCGGCCTCGGCCTCCGAGATCGTCGCGGGCGCCCTCCAGGACCACAAGCGCGCCACGATCATCGGCACGCAGACCTTCGGCAAGGGCTCGGTGCAGACCATCCTGCCGCTGCCCAACAACCAGGCGGT
>PQAI01000240.1 GCA_003105245.1 Betaproteobacteria bacterium
GCTGCCGTGCGCGGATGCGAGCACTACCCCCGACGCGGGCTCGGTCACGCTGCCCTGGATCGGCGCGAAGATCGGCATCGAGGACGTGGGGCTTCCCGTCTTCACCATCGTCATAGGCCTCCTCGACGGCTTCAACCCGTGCTCCATGTGGGTCCTCGTCCTGATGATCTCGATGCTGGCGGCGGTGGGCGACCGCCGGCGCATGCTGGCGGTGGCCGGGACCTTCGTCGCGGTGCAGGGCATCGCCTACTACGCCTTCATGGCCGCGTGGCTGAACCTCTTCCTCCTCATCGGCCTGTCGCGCTCCTCCGAGATCGTGCTGGGCGCCATCGCGCTTGCCGCGGGCGCGATCAACGTGAAGGACTTCCTCGCCTTCGGCCGGGGCGTCACCCTCTCGATTCCGAAGTCCGCGAAGCCGGGCATCTACCAGCGCATGCGCGCGCTCATGAACGAGAAGAGCCTCGTCGCGGCCATCGCCGGCACGATCGTCCTCGGTATCCTCGTGCAGCTCGTGGAGCTGGTGTGCACGTCGGGCCTGCCGGCGCTCTACACCCGCATCCTCACGCTGCGGCAGCTGGATCCGTGGACCTACTACGGCTACCTGCTGCTCTACAACGCGATGTACATGCTCGACGACGTGGCGATCCTCGCGGTCGGCGTCGCCACCCTGAGCCAGAAGCGCCTGCAGGAGAAGGAGGGGCGGCTGCTGAAGCTCGTCTCGGGCCTCGTCATGGTGGCCCTGGGGGTCTACCTCATCGTCTAGGCGCGCCGGGCGCGCGCGGCGGGGAGCGGTATCCTGATGCCGCCATGGACTTCCGCCCGCTTCTCTCCGCCGTCCTTGCCGCCGTCCTCGCCGCGGCCGCCACGGGCATGGCCGGCGCCGAGCCGCTGCGCGTGGGCTCCAAGCGCTTCACGGAGTCCTACGTGCTGGGCGAGATCCTCGCGCAGTCGGCCGGGCGCGCCGGGGCGGCGGCGAAGCACCTGCCGGGCATGGGCAACACCGCCATCCTCTTCGAGGCGCTCTCGCGCGGCTCCATCGACGCCTATCCCGAGTACACCGGCACCATCGCGCGCGAGATCCTGAAGGAGTCCGCGCCCCTGGACCTCGCGGGACTGAACCGCCGGCTCGCACCCCTCGGGCTCGCGGCGAGCGTTCCCCTGGGATTCTCCAACGGCTACGCGCTGGGCATCCGCGAGAGCGTGGCCGCTTCGAGGGGGATCGCCCGCGTCTCCGACCTCGCCCGCCACCCGGAGCTGGTCCTGGGCCTTTCGCACGAGTTCCTGCGGCGCGAGGACGGCTGGCCGGGGCTCAGGTCGGCCTACGCCCTGCCGCAGGCGCATCCGCGCGGGCTGGACCACGGGCTCGCCTACGAGGCGGTCGCCGCCGGCCAGGTCGACGTGATCGACATCTACACCACGGACGCGAAGATCGCGCGCTTCGGCGTGAAGGCGCTCGCCGACGACCGCGGCTTCTTCCCGCGCTACGACGCGGTGGTGCTGCATCGCCTCGACGCTCCGGAGCGCCACCCGGCCGCCTTCGCCGCCTGGAAGTCCCTCGAGGGACGGATCGACGAGCGCACGATGACCGGCCTCAACGCGCGCGCGGAGCTCGACCGCGTGCCCTTCGAGCGCGTGGCCTCCGAATTCCTGGGCGGGCGGGCGGGCGGCGAGTCGAGGGGGCTGTGGTCGGCCCTCTTCGCGCCAGACTTCGCGCGYCTCGCSCTCGAGCACGCGATGCTGGTGTTCGCCTCGCTCGCGGCGGCGGTAGCCCTGGGCGTGCCGATGGGCATCGTCGCGGCGCGCGTTCGCGCGTTCGCGCAGCCACTCCTCGCGGCAGCCGGCCTCGTGCAGACCGTGCCGTCGCTGGCGCTCCTCGCGTTCCTCATCCCGCTCACCGGGATCGGCGCCGTTCCCGCCCTCGCGGCGCTCTTCCTCTACGCGCTGCTGCCCATCGCGCGCAACACGCACGCGGGGCTCGAGGGCGTTCCCGCGGGACTGCGCGACGCCGCGATGGCGCTCGGGCTCACGCCGGCGCAGGCGCTCGCGAAGATCGAGCTGCCTCTCGCCGCTCCCGTGATCCTCGCGGGGGTGAAGACCGCGGCCGTGGTCAACGTCGGCACGGCGACGCTCGCGGCGTTCGTGGGCGCGGGCGGCTTCGGCGAGCGCATCGCGCAGGGGCTCGCCGTCAACGACCACCGGCTGCTCCTCGCGGGCGCCATTCCCGCGGCCGCGCTGGCGCTCGTGGTGCACGCCGCGTTCGAGCTCGCCGAGCGGGCGCTCGTTCGCCGGCAGGGCCGCTAGGGCACGAGGGCGAGGAAGAGGAAGGCCGCGAAGATCACCAGGTGCACCGCGCCCTGCATGATGTTGGTGCGCCCGGTGCCCAGGGTGATGGTGCCCACGACGAAGGTGAGCGCGAGCATCACCAGGTCCTTGGACTCGAGTCCCAGGACGAGTCTCTTGTCGAACGCGACCGACGCCGCCGCCACCACGGGAATCGTCAGGCCGATGCAGGCGAGCGCCGAGCCGATGGCGAGGTTCATGCTCGTCTGCAGGCGATTGGCCCGGGCGGCCCGCACCGCGGCCCAGGTCTCGGGAAGCAGCACGATGGCGGCGATGGTGATGCCGATCACGGTCCGCGGGGCGTTGGCCGCCGTCACGGCGCGCTCGATCACGGGCGAGAGCACCTTGGCGAGGCCCACGACGGCGACGAGCGAGACGAGGAGGAGCCCGAAGCTCGCCCAGGCCATCCCGACCGTTGGTGGCGTGGCGTGGACCTCGGGGTTGGCCGCGTCCACCGCGGGCAGGAAGTAGTCGCGGTGGCGCACGGTCTGCACGAAGACGAAGACTCCCCAGAGCGTGGCCGAGGCGATGGCGGCGAAGGCGAGCTGCGAGGTGCTGTACGTGTTGCCCGTGGTGGTGGTCGTGAAGGCGGGCAGGACGAGCGTAAGGGTGGAGAGCGCCACGAGGGCGGCGAGCCCGGCGCCGGCGCCCTCGACGCGAAAGGACTGCTCCCCGTGCTTGAGGCCGCCGACGAGAAGGCAGAGGCCCACGACGCCGTTGCAGATGAGCATGACGGCCGCGTAGACCGCATCCCGCGCGAGCGCGGCTTGCGCCTCGCCGCCCATGAGCATCATCGAGAGGATGAGCGAGGCCTCGATGACGGTCACGGCGAGCGCGAGGACGAGCGTGCCGAAGGGCTCGCCCACGCGGTGCGCCACGACCTCCGCGTGGTGGACMGCCGCGACGACSGAKCCCACGAGCGCCAGGCCGCTCGCCGTGGCCAGCCACGGGCCGGCGCCCGTCGCGAAGGCCGTGGCGAGCACGGCCAGCGCGATCGCGGGAACGGCCCAGGCCCAGGCAGGCACGAACGCCGCCTACCGGGTGTTGCGGCGGACGAAGTCCGCCAGCCGAGCCACGCCCTTCTCGATCGCCTCGTTGGAGGCGGCGTAGCTGAAGCGGATGTGCTGGCCCTCGTCCGGGACGCGCGGCCCGAAGTGGATGTCGGCGAGGACGGCCACGCCCGACTCGTTGAGGAGCCGCACGCGGAACTCCTCGGAATCCTTCGCGCCGATCATCCGGCATGCCTCGGTCACGTTGGGCCAGGCGTAGAACGCGCCGCCCGGGCTCTGGCAGGTGATGCCGGGCACCTGGTCGAGCAGTCGCACGATGAGGTCGCGGCGGGCGAGGAAGCTCGCGCGCATGCGTTCGGCGGCGTCCTGCGGGCCGTTCAACGCCTCCACCGTGGCCCACTGGCTGATCTGCGAGGCGCAGGAATCCGTGTTGGTCACCCAGCGCGTGAACACGGGCGCCAGCGCCTTGTTCACCGCGTAGCCCAGGCGCCAGCCCGTCATCGCCCAGGTCTTGGAGGCGCCGTCGGAGATGATGGTGCGCTCGAGCATGCCGGGGATGGAGGCCAGCGAGGCGAACTCGCCGTCGTAGACCAGGCGCGAGTAGATCTCGTCGGCGTACACCCACACCTGCGGGTGCCGCGCGAGGATGGCGGCGATSGCYTCCATGTCCTTGCGCGACACGATGCCGCCCGTCGGGTTCTGCGGCGAGTTGAGGATGAGGAGCCTGGTCCTCGGCGTGATCTTCGCCTCCAGCTCGGCGGGGTCGAAGTTGAAGGCGCGCGACTCGCGCAGGTAGATGGGCACGGGCACCGCGCCCATGGCGCGGATCTGCGACTCGTAGATCGGGAAGCCGGGGTTGGGGAAGATCACCTCGTCGCCGGCGCCGTGATCCGTGGTCGACAGGATCGCGTAGGCGATGAAGGGCTTGGCCCCCGCGCCCACCACGACGTCGTCGGCGGACACGGCGATCCCGCGCGTGCGCGAGACGTACTTCGCGATGGCCTCGCGCAGCTCCGCGATGCCGGCCGAGGGCGTGTAGCCGTGCTTGCCGCCGCGAATGGCCGCGACCGCCGCGTCCTGGATGTTGACCGGCGTCGGGAAGTCCGGCTGCCCGATGCAGAACGAGATGATGTCCTTGCCCGCGGCCTGGAGCTTGGCCACCTCGGCGAGGACGACGAAGGCGTTTTCGGTGCCGAGCTGGTCGGACCGGCGGCTGATGGAGGGCATGGCGAGGGCGGGGCCTGGAGGGAAATCGACGGGATCTGCGAGGGAAATTCTACGGCAATCCGGCGGGGGCGGGGCTATAATGTGTATTCATTCTTGATAATGTACACATCATGCGCACGAACATCGTGATCGACGACAAGCTGATGCGCGACACCCTGAAGGCCACGGGCGCCCGCACCAAGCGCGAGGTGGTCGAGCTGGGCCTGCGCACGCTGCTGCGGCTGCGCCAACAGGAGGAGATCCGGCGCTGGCGCGGAAAGCTCGACTGGCGGGGCGACCTGGAGGCGATGAGGTCGGATCGGTGATCCTCGTCGATTCGAGCGTCTGGATCGACTATTTCCGCGGCCTCGCCACCCCCGAAGCGGGCCGGCTGGACGCGATCCTCGGGCAGGAGCCCGTCGCCACGGGCGACCTCATCCTGGCGGAAGTCCTCCGGGGATTCGCCCACGACCGGGATTTCGAGCGGGCGCGCCGGCTTCTCGCCGCGCTCGTTCTCGTGGAAATCGGGGGGGAGCGCATCGCCGTGCAGGCCGCCAGGAACTTCCGCGCGCTTCGCGCGCGCGGCGTGACGGCCCGCAAGACGATCGACACGCTCATCGCGACGCGGTGCATCGAGAGCGGGCTCGCGCTGCTCTACAGCGACCGCGACTTCGACCCCTTCGTCGAGCACCTCGGCCTGCGCTCGGCCATGCCTTGAGCCGCCGCCGCGGGCTTCACAGCCTTCCGATGTCGGGCGTCGCGGAGCCGAACCACGCGCGCGCGTAGGCCTGCCGGACCTCCGCCTCGCTCGCCTTGTCTCCCATGCGCCGGTAGACCTCCGCGAGGCCGGCCAGCGCCCAGCCGTTGTTGCGAACGCGCGCCAGCGACTCGCGGAAGGAGCGCTCCGCCTCCTCCAGCCGGCCCTGCCGCAGGCGGACGGCGGCCAGCGACTGGCGGATGGGGTAGTACCAGTAGGGAGGCTCCATGTAGGAGAGCGAGTCCTCGAGGAAGATCGCGTCCTCGTAGGCCTTGGCCGCGCCCTCCAGGTYGCCCTTCGAGTCGGCCAGCCGCGCGGAGGCCACCAGGCGCGCCGTCTCCATGATYTCCGCGGCCGGGATGCCCCATTCACCGAAGGGCTTGAGGTCCGCCTCCTTCCCGAGCTTCGCGATGGCGTCGATCTCCCGGCGGGCGCCGGCCTCGTCCTTCTTCTGCGAGTACGCGACGGCGCGCGCGTAGTGGTACATCGCCTGCACCAGGACGAGGGTCTTGTCGGGGGCGGGAAGCGCGAGCGTGGCCTCGGGGCTCGCGAACTGGGCGTGCGTCGTGTAGGGCGCTGCCTTCACGGGCTGCATGATCGGGAACTGCCGCACCACGTCGTTCGCCATCGAGGCGTCCAGCTTCGCCGCCGCGTCGAGCGCCGTGGCCGCGTCGCCTCCCATCTGCGCCGACACCATCACGAAGTGGATGTTGTGCGGGTAGTAGGCGGCCCGGTAGAGCGGGTCGGAGGGCGAGAGGCTGAAGTAGCGCTCGTCCACCTTCAGCGCGCGCTTGTTGGCCTCGAGCGATTCGCGGTAGAGGCCCACGCGGTAGTAGATGTGCGCGGGCATGTGGACGATGTGGCCCGCGCCGGGCATCTGGGCCGCCAGCCGCCGCGCGGGCGCGAGCGCCTTCTCCGGCTGCGTCGAGGCCTCCATCGCGTGGATGTAGAGGTGGATCGCGCCGGGGTGGTCGGGATCGAGCTTCAGGGCCTGCTCGAGCGCGGCGACGATCTCCGCGCCGCGGCCCTTGGGCCGGGCTCCCGCCGCCTCCCAGTAGTCCCAGGGCTGCGTGTCCATCGCGGCCTCCGCGTAGAGCGCGAGGATCGTGGGGTCCTTCGGGTAGCGCTGCGCGAGCGCCTTCATCGCGTCGGCGTAGGCGGCGTCCAGCGGCGCGCGCTCGGCCTTCGGGTCGGTGGCGTAGCGCTTCGCGAGCGCCTCGATGAGGTCGCGGTCGCGCCCCGGCGCGCCCTTCGAGAGCTCGACGGCCTTCGCCAGCGCGGCGGCGGCGGGCGCGACGGCCTCGGGGAACATCGGGGCGTTGATGTTGGGACCGAGGACCAGCGCCTCGCCCCACCAGCACATCGCGCAGGAGGGATCGAGCTTCTGCGCGGCCCGGAAGGCGCGCTGCGCCTCCGCGTGGTTGAAGCCGAAGGCGAGCCGCAGGCCCTGGTCGAAGTACTTCTGCGCCGCGGGGCTGCGCGTGCCGACGCGCAGGTGCAGCCTGCCCAGGTCGGGGAAGAGCGGGACCTCGCCCCCGGCCGCGTTCATGGGCGCGGGCTGGAACGGCGTGGTCTCGGTCCTGGCGAGGATGAGCGCCTTCAGCAGCGGCGGCTGCCCGCCCGTCGCGGGGCCGCAGATGCGCCCGCCGGCGGCGAGCAGGGGATCGGATGCCGCCGCATCGGGGTCGGCGGGGGAGGTGGCCGCGCCGGCGAGGCCGCAGGCGGCGAGGACGAGCGCGAGTCGTCGAATCGGAGGGTGTCGGTGTGCGTTCATGAGGGCTCCTTTCGGGAGGGGATCCCGGCCGGGTCGGCCGGGGGGCACTGCGCCCGCGGGTGGCGGGCCGTGAGGCGGGCCGCGGGGTGCGCGGCCGCCCGTCGCGTCAGCGGCGCGTGGCCTGCTCCAGCGCGATTTCGTTTCGTACCTGGGCGACGGTAGCCGTGCGCCTGAATTCCGGTGCGAGCCCGTCGATGAGCTGCGCGGCATCGGCAAGCCGCGCCTGCGCCTCGCCCGGGCTGGCGAGCGCCTGGGCGAGGCGCGCGCTCGCGATCCGGAAGCGGACCCAGTCCGCCTCGCGGGTATCCGGAAGCTTCGCGTAGTAGGCGAGCACGGGCGCGAGGACCTCTCGCGCCTCCGCGAGCCGCCCCAGCCGCGCCAGGGTCTGCGCGTGGAACGTGCGGGTCTCGGCGAGGAAGAGCTCCTCGACCCGGTTCACCGGGGGGAAGCGCATCCGCTGCTCGACGGCGCGACGCGCCGACTTCTCCGCCTGCGCGTAGTCCTTCAGCCAGTAGGCGGCGCTCGCCTGCAGCAGCAGGGCGTCGGTGAGGAAATTGGCGTGGCCGCGCTTCTGGCCGTCCGTGGCCGGCTGCACGGGGTCGAGGAGCCGCACGGCCACGGCGGCCTTCTCGCTCGCGGCGGGGAAGTCCCCGAGGATGAGCAGGCGCGTCGACTCCTGCGTCGGGAGCCACGCCGCCTGGAGCTTGCGCGGGAAGGCGTCCTTCGGGGTGTCGCGGACCCAGATGTCGGTGAGCCGTGCGCCCTCCGCGAGGGCCTCCTTCGAGGCCTCGGGGTTGCCCAGCTCCGCTTCCAGGCGACAGACGTGGGCCCAGGTAAAGGCGAGGTTGCGGGCGCGGACGGCAGTCAACACCCCCCCACGGCCGGTCTTGGCGGCGCTTCGCAGGAGCTGCAATCCTTCGCGCGGGCGGCCCGCGCCCTCGGCATACAGGCCCTGCGCCTGGAGGTTGGCCATGAGGTTGTTCCAGGAGATGGTGTTGCCGGAGTCCACCTTGAGGAATGACTCGTAGTCCCGGGCCGCGGCCGCATAGAAGGGCAGGGCCGCCCTGAAGCGCAACTGCTGCGCCTCGAGGTCCCCGAAGTTGGACAGGAGCAGGCCCCTTGCCCGCAGCGCCAGCATGTGCCCGGGCTGCCGCTCGAGGATCCCGCCGGCCACGGGCCTCGCCTCCTCGCCGTTCCTGCGCGTCTCGTCGACGCGGCCCAGCGCCATGAGGGCGTCCATCTGCCAGGCGGTGGCCTCGACGAAGAGCGCGGCGGACGACAGGTCGCCGAGCTGCAGCCCGTCGATGGAGCGCAACGCGGCCCGGGCCTTCTCCAGCACGCGCACCGATTCCTCGAAGTTGCCGTCCTGCATCAGGTTGAACCCGTGCGACACCGCGATCTCGCCGTACGCCCGCCGCGCCGCGATCGAGGAACCGGCCGCCGAGGCCACGGGACTGACCAGGTCGAAGGCGCGCGCGCCTTCCTTCAGGCTCTCGCCAAGGCGGTTCTGCTGGCTGAGGATGCGGGCGTTGGCGCTGGAGGCCATGGCGAGGCCGATGGCCGTCGGCTCCGAGGCGTCGCCCTTCGCCCGGAGTTCCTCGAGCGTCGCGTAGGCCGCCTGGGCGGCCTTTCCCGCTTCGTCGAGCTTGCCGAGATTGCGAAGCGAGATCGCGTAGCGCACCTGCGCGAGCGCGCGGTTGCGCTCGGTGGCGGGCGTGCGCAGCGCGGCCGGCAATCCGGCGTAGTAGTCCAGCGCGCGCTTCGAGAGGCTCGCCACGATGTCCAGCCGCCCGATGGGCTCGAGCTCGAGCTGGAAGTCCTCGAGCAGGTAGACCACGAGCTTCTCCGCCTCGCCGCGCGCGCCCTCCGCGAGCTTGCGGGTCTCCAGCGCCGCCGACTCCGCCTCGCGCGCCCGGTTCATGTTCACCCAGCCGAAGATCGCACCGACGATCGCGACGACCGCCAGCGTGGCGGCGCCCGCCGCAATCTGCCGGGCGCGGACGAGCGCCCTGCGCGTGGCCTCCTCGCGGGCGCGCTGCGCCGCGAGCTGGCGCTCCGCCTCCTCCTTGGCCTCGCGCTCCAGGCGCAGCTCGCGGCTCGCCTTCACCACGCCGCAGAGCACGTCGTGGGTGAGCTCCACGCGGCGCACGTCCAGGCGCTCCTCGATGCGCAGGAGCCGGCGGTTCACGAGCGTCGCGAGCGCGTCCGGCGCTGCGCCGGCGGCCGTGAACGCCTTCACGAGCCGCTCCTCCGCGAGGCTCTCGCGGAAGCCCGACTCGGTGAGGAGCTGGTCCTCGATCACCTTGCGCACGGCCGGCGGCTGGTCGGCCAGCGCGCGTTCGTAGAATTCCGCCAGGATCGTGTCGTGCGAGCCCGCGAGGAGGTCGGCGGAGATCTCGGCGCGCTTCTGCGCGATGCGCGCGTTGTTGAGCTCGCGGCAGATGAGCGACAGGAGCGAGGGCTCCACCTCCGCGTTGCGAAGCTCCGAGCCGCCGGCGATGAAGCGCACGATCGCCTCGGCCACTTCCTCGGTGACGAGGCGGCCGCCCGGCTTCATGACGGCGGCGAGCGCCTGCTGCCCCGTCATGCGAGCGAGCCGCATGCGGTTCTGCGTGATCGAGGGCATCGCGCCCTTCAGGCTCTCGAGGTGCGCGAGGTAGTCCTCGCGCAGCGCGATGAGGATGCGGTAGTCGGCGCGCCCGAAGTCGAAGCGCTCCGTGATCGTGTCGTCGTGCTCGATCCTGGCTTCCAGCTCCCTGGGAGGCCGGTTCTCCACGAGGTCGGCGAGCTCCTCGACGAACTGCGCGGCGCGCGCGCGCCCCGCGTCGTCGGCCTGCGCCAGCGTGAAGATCTCCTCGAACTGGTCGAAGATGAGGAGCGGGATCACGGTCTTGCCGGCGGCGTCCCTCAGGATGTCGTCGCGGTGGTGCAGGAACTCCCACAGCGACTCGCCTTGCGAGGCCACCCCGGACTGCGTCCAGGTCCCGGTGGCCTCCGTGGCGCGGAAGATGGCCTGCTTGATCTGCTCGGCGGGCGCGGGCGACTCCGGCGAGTAGTCGATGCGCACGTACACCGGGCAGTAGCCCTCGGGACGCAGGCGCGGCACGATGCCGGCGCGCAGGATCGAGGTCTTGCCCAGGCCCGACTGCCCGAAGAGGATCGTGAGGAGCTTTCGCTGCACGCGGCGGCCGAGCTCGGCCACCTCCTCCTCGCGGCCGTGGAAGAAGCCGCGCGTCTCCTCGGTGAAGGAGGCGAGGCCCAGCCAGGGGTGCTGCTCGTCGACGACGGCCTGCGCGGCCGTCCCGGCGAGGGCGTGCCCGGCGTCGTTCATGTCGCGCTCCCGCCGCCGCGGGCGGCGAGGAGGTCGGCCAGGCGCCGCACGAACTCCGGCGTGGCCTCGCCGCCGGGCAGCGGCGTGACGTGCACCGCCTTGAACTTGTCCGGGATGCGCGCGGCGCGCACGTCCACCGGATCGACGCACACGGGCAGCACGAAGACCGCGTCGTCGTCCATGTTGCGCGTGCGGTCGATGGCGTAGCTCCACTCGCGCCGGAAGAAGCCCTCGAGGCGCCGCTCCGTGTTCGCGGAGACGATCGGGATGAAGTACGAGCAGCGCGCGATGTTCTTCTGGATCTTGCGGTCGTAGTCGTCGCCGCCCTCGAGGCGGTCCATGTCGAACCAGGTCCGGATGCCGGCGGCGTCCAGCCCCGCCTTGAGCCGCTGCACGGCGGCGAGGTCCTCGCGCGCGTAGCTGATGAAGACCGCGTTCTCGGGCATCTCGCGCTCGGGGGGCAGCACGCGCTGCGCCGCGGGCAGCGGGATCACCTCGGCCGGGCGCCGGCGCGCGGTCCATCGCCGGTGCAGCTCGTCCACGAACTGCTCGGCGCCGGCGTAGACGCGGGTTCGCACGCTCACCTGCTGCAGGAAGGCCATGAGGCGCTCGTCGCTGCCGGTGTGGTCGTCGGCCAGCACCTCGCCCACGTCGCGCGGGTCCGAAAGCCGCCGGCGCTTGGCCATGCGCAGGAAGAGCCGCGCCAGCCAGTTGGAGAAGTTGCTGCCGATGAGGAGCAGGTGGCTGTGCTCGAGCTCGTAGAAGAGCTTCTCCGGCGTGAGGTGCTCGCTCTGCAGCGCGCAGACGAACTCCAGCATGTCCTCGTCCGAGATCACGTAGGTGGGCGAGGCCGAGCAGCGGCCCAGCAGGTGGTAGACCACGGGGCGCTGCAGGTGCTCGCGCTCGGACGGCAGGTCCGCCACGCGGTTGGGCGTGTAGCCGACCACCTCCGCCGTCTGCGCGCCCGCGAAGCGCACGTCGTTGATCGCGGCCTCGAGGAGCGAGTCGAAGGTCGTGGTGACGAAGAGGTCGAAGTCGGTGATCTCGGCGAGCTGCCGCAGCGCCTTCGGGGGCGCGAAGGCGGTCTCGCGCAGGATGCTGCGCATGCGCGTGTAGGTGTCCTCGCGCCGGCCGCGCGAGGCGAGGAACCAGCACACGACGTCGTTCAGCGTGTAGGGCGAGGGAAGCCGCGCGGTGTCCACTCCCAGCTTCGCGGCGAGCTTCTCGGCCATCCAGTCGTGCAGCAGGCGCGGCCCGCCCTCGGTCTCCACCTTGAGGAGCTCGGGCCCCACGATCGGGATGACGCGCTTCTCCTCGATGAAGTTGAGGAGGTCCTCCCAGGCGTCCTCGTCCAGGCGTGCGGACGGCGCTTCCAGCGGATGCACGTTGCTCATGGCCCGTGTTCCCTTCTTGTCGTCGGGGCTTCCCGCCCCGCGCGTCGGTGGCAAAGGGTAGGGCATTCCGCGCCCGTTGGATAGCGGGGCTATCATCGGGCCCCTGTGCCCGCGGAATCCGCGCCGATGCCCGAACCCGCCAACCCGCAGTCCGCCGTCGAGGCCGCCGAGCGGATGCTGCACCGCGGCGAGCCCCTGCTCGCGTTCAACGCGGCGCAGGAGGCGTTGCGCGCTTTCCCGGGCCACCTGCGCCTGCGGCAGCTCCAGGCCCTGGCGCTGGCCCGGAGCGGGGATGCGGCGCGCGCCGGGGCCCTCCTGCAGGCGCTCGTCGACGAGGGCCACGGCGACGCCGAGACGCTCGGCATGCTCGCCCGCACGCACAAGGATCTCGCGCAGGCCGCGGAAGCCGGTCAGCGCTCCCGCCACCTCGAGGCCGCGATGCGCCTCTACGAGCGCGCCTGGCGCGATGCGGTGGGGCGAGGGGCGAGCGACGATGCGCTCTATGCCGGCATCAACGCGGCGGCGGCCGCGGCGCTCTCGGGCGACCTCGCCCGGGCGAAGGCCATCGCCGCCGAGGTCCGCGACCTGGGCCGTCGCGGGGACGCGCCGGGAGCGGACGCGTCGGCGCGCTACTGGCGCGAGGCCACGCTCGGGGAAGCGGCCTTCATCCTCGGCGAGAACGCGGCCGCCGCCGCCCACTACGCAGCCGCGGCGAAGCTCGCCGAAGGCCGCGCGGGCGACCTGGGCTCGACGCGCCGCCAGGCGCGCCTTCTCGCCGCCTGCCTGCCCGGCGCCGATCCGTCCGCGTATTCGGCGCTCGCCGCCGCCCCCGTCCTCGTCTTCACCGGCCACATGGTCGACGCGCCCGGCCGTCCGAATCCGCGCTTCCCCGCGGCCCTCGAGCCCGCGGTGCGGGAGGCCCTGCGCAGCCGAATCGCGGCGATCCGCCCGGTGGCCGCCTACGGATCGGCGGCCTGCGGGGCGGACCTGCTGTGCCTGGAGCTCGTGCGCGAGATGGGCGGCGAGACGCACGTCGTGCTGCCGTTTCCGGCGCGGGAGTTCCGCGACGCCAGCGTCGACTTCGCCGGCGGCGACTGGGGGGAGCGCTTCGAGCGCTCGCTCGCGGCCGCCGACAGCGTCACCGTCACGAGCGACCACCGCGCGAGCGGCAGCACCGCCACCTACGAGTACTCGAACCTCGTCGTGACCGGCATGGGACGGCTGCGCGCGCGCCTGCTCGATGCGCCCCTGCGCGGCCTCGCGGCGTGGGACCCGGCGGCGGCGGGCGCCGCGGGCGGGGCGGCCTCGCTCGTCTCGCTCTGGGAGGCGCGCGGGATCGCCACCGACCGGGTCGACATCGGGGAACTGCGCGGCACGAAGTCCGTGCCCCCCGCGACCCCCGCGCCGGCCGCGCCGGCGCCCGCCGTGCGCCACGAGATGCGCGCCATGCTCTTCGCCGACGCCGTGGGCTACAGCCAGCTCGCCGAGGACCAGATCCCCGGCTACATCACCGGGTTCCTGGGGACCGTGGCGCAGCTCAACGCGCGCACGGCGCACCGCTTCGAGCACGTCGAGACCGCGGGCGACGGCCTCTACATGGTCTTTCGCGACGCCGCCGACGCGGGCCGCTACGCCCTCGAGCTGAACGCGATGGTCGCCGCCTTCGACCGCAAGGCCTGCGGCCTGCCGCCCGAGTTCAGCCTGCGCATCGCGCTGCACTGCGGCCCCGTGCACTGCGCGCGCGACCCCATCACGGGGTTGCCGATCTACACCGGCCCGCACACGAGCCGGGCGGCGCGCATCGAGCCCATCACGCCCCCGGGCCAGGTGTACGCGAGCAGCGCCTTCGCCGCCGTGGCCGCCGCCGGCGGCGCCGACGGGCTGCAGATGAACTACGTGGGGCGCATCCCGCTCGCCAAGGGATACGGTACGCTGGGCCTGTACCACGTCCTGCCCGCCCACTGAATTGCCGCTCCTCCAGCTCTCCGACGTCTGCCTCGCCTACGGGCACGTTGCGCTCCTCGACCGCGCGAGCCTCGTGATCGAGGCGGGCGAGCACGTCGGCCTCATCGGGCGCAACGGCACCGGGAAGTCGAGCCTGCTGCGGATCCTCGAGGGCAGCGCGCGCGCCGACGACGGCAAGGTGTGGCTCGCGCCCGGCCTGAAGCTCGCCTTCGTGGCCCAGGAACCCGCGTTCCGGCCGGGGCACACGGTGTTCGAGGCGGTGGCGGAGGGGCTGGGCGAGGACACGCGGCTGCTGGTGGCCTACCACGAGGCGGCGCACGCGCTGGCGGCCCACCCGGGCGGCGAGTCGGAGGCGGCCCTGATGGCGCGCCTGCACGAGTGCCAGGAGGCGCTGGAGGCGGCCGGCGGCTGGACGGCCGCGCACCGCGTCGAGGCCACGCTCGGCCGCCTGGCGCTTCCGGAGGACACGCCCGTGGAGGCGCTCTCCGGCGGGCTGCGCAAGCGAGTGGCGCTCGCGCGCGCGCTGGTGCGCGAGCCCGACCTGCTGCTCCTCGACGAGCCGACGAACCACCTCGACATCGCCGCCATCGAGTGGCTCGAGGAGACGCTCGCGGCCTTCCCCGGCGCCGTGCTCTTCGTGACCCACGACCGCCGCTTCCTCGACCGCGTCGCGGCGCGCATCGTGGAGCTCGACCGCGGCCGGCTCATGGACTTCCCCGGCAACTTCAGCGCCTACGTCGAGCGCAAGGCGGAGATGCTCGCCAGCGAGGCCGTCGTCAACCGCAAGGCCGACAAGCTGCTGGCCCAGGAAGAGGCCTGGATCCGCAAGGGCGTGGAGGCGAGGCGCACGCGAAACGAGGGGCGAGTTCGCCGCCTGGAGGCCCTGCGGCTGGAGCGCGCCGCGCGCCGCGACCGCCTGGGCCGCGTCGACCTCGCGCTCTCCGCCGGCGAGCGYTCCGGCAAGCTCGTGGCCGAGCTCGAGGCCGTCACCAAGCGCTACGGCGACAAGCGCGTGGTGGAGGGSTTCTCCACSCGCATCCTGCGCGGCGACCGCATCGGCCTCATCGGTCCCAACGGCTGCGGCAAGTCGACGCTGCTCAAGCTGATCCTCGGGGAGATCGCGCCGGACTCGGGGACGGTGCGGCTGGGGACCAAGGTCGCGGTCGCCTACTTCGACCAGCTGCGCGCGGCCCTCGACGACGAGGCCACGCTCGCCGACACCATCTCGCCGGGCGCCGACTTCGTCGAGATCGACGGCACGCGCAAGCACGTCATCAGCTACCTCGGCGACTTCCTCTTCCCGCCGGAGCGCGCGGGCGCCCCGGTGAAGACGCTCTCCGGCGGCGAGAGGAACCGCCTGCTCCTCGCGCGCCTGTTCAGCCGCCCCGCCAACGTGCTGGTGCTCGACGAGCCCACCAACGACCTCGACATCGAGACGCTAGAGCTCCTGGAGGCGCTGCTGCAGGACTATCCGGGCACGCTCTTCCTCGTGAGCCACGACCGCGCCTTCCTCGACAACGTGGTCACGCAGACGATCGCCTTCGAGGGCGAGGGGCGCTGGAAGGAATACGCGGGCGGCTACGCCGACTGGCAGCGCGCGCGCTCCGGCACGGCGGCCGCCGCACAGGCGCAGGCCGAGGAGCCGCGCGCGGCCAGGGCCGACACGCGTTCTCCGCGGCGCAAGACGAAGCTCTCCTTCAACGAGACACGCGAGCTGGAGGCGCTGCCGGGCCGCCTCGAAGCCCTGGAGCGCGAGCAGGCGGAGCTCGCGGCGCGCCTGGCCGACCCCGCGCTCTACCAGGACCGCAGCGTGGACCTGAAGGCCCTCAACGCGCGCCACGCCGCGATCGAGGAGGAGCTGCTGGCGTTGCTCGCGCGCTGGGAGGAGCTGGAGGCGGCGAAGGCCGCGTTGTCCTGAGGGAACTCGCGGCGCGGCGGCGCCCTCGAAAGGGTTTGCCGCCGCGCGGAAAGGATGGGCATGGAGCCGAACCGGATCGCACTCGTCGTCGCCGCGGGGGTCGGCATTGCCGCCGCGGCCTGGTATTTCCTGCGCTCCCCGGAGCCCGCGCCCGCCCCGCCGCCTCCGGCCGCGAAGCTCGCGCCGGCGCCCGCCCCGGAGCCGGCGAAGCCCGAGCACTACCCGGCTCCGACGGCGCAGGCGGAGCCCGCCGAGAAGCCCCTGCCCGCGCTCGACGACAGCGACGGYGCCCTGCTCGCCGCGCTCGCCTCGGTGCTGGGCCGCGACGCGACGGGCCGATTCCTCGTCCCCGAGCGCCTCGTTCGCAACATCGTGGTCACCGTCGACAACCTGCCGCGCAGGAGCTTCGCGATGCGGCTCTCCCCGCTCAAGCCCGTGGGCGGCATGCTCGCCACCACGGGCAAGGACGCGAGCCTCGCCATCGCGCCGGAGAACGCCGCGCGCTACGCGCCCTGGATCGCGCTCCTGGAGAAGGTGGACGCGAAGCGCCTGGTGGCGCTCTACGCGCGCGCCTATCCCCTGTTCCAGCAGGCGTACGTGGAGCTGGGCTACCCCGACGGGCACTTCAACACGCGCCTCGTGCAGGTGATCGACCACCTGCTCGCCACGCCCGAGCCGGCCGAGCCGCTGCGCCTGACGGTGCCGCACGTGCTGGCGGAGTACGCGGACCCGAAGCTGGAGGCGGAGTCCGCCGGGCGCAAGGTGCTCCTGCGCATGGGCAACGCCAACGCGGCGAAGGTGAAGGCGAAGCTGCGCGAGATCCGGCGCGCCCTAGTGGATGCGGGCTGAGCGGATGCGCTGCAGCTCGGCGGCGTAGCGGTCGTATTCCTCGCGGGTGGTGGCGGTCTCGGCTGCGCGGACCAGGTGGCGGCGCGCCTCCTCCGTCTCGCCCAGCTTCGCGAGGGCGAGCGCCAGCCAGAAGTGGAACTCGTGGTAGTCGGGCGCGCGATCGACCTCCTTCTGGAAGAGGTCGCGCGCGGCCTTGTAGTCGCCGCGTTGCATCGCGGCCACGCCCTGGTTGAACCAGGCGAAGGCCGGCTCCGGGTCGAGGCGGGCGATTCGCTCGCGCAGCCGGGCGGCGTCGTCGGCGCGGCCCAGGTCCGCCCAGGCATTGGCGAGGTTGTTCATCACGCTCGTGTTGCGGGGCTCGCGCTCGAAGGCCCAGGCGAGCACGCGCGCGGCTTCCGCAAAATGCCCGCGGCGCTGGTAGATCACGCCAAGCGTGTTGTAGGCGGCGACGAACGCCGGGTCGCGCCTCATGGCCTCGCGCGCGAACCAGTAGGCGTCGTCCAGGCGCCCTTCCGCGAAGGTCTCGGCCGCGCGGTTGTTGAGGTACATCGCGAGGACGGTCTTCTCCTCGATCTCCTGCCAGCGGCCGTAGGGCACGAAGGCCGGCGGCGGCTGGAAGTCCACGGTGAAGCGCTCGGAGTCGTCGAAGCGCGCGGTCATCGCGCCCACGCGCCGGCCCAGCGTGATGTTCACGTGCCCGACGGAGAAGTAGATGTCGCCGCGGCGGGCCCAGGTCTCCTCCTCGTTCACCACCCGGTAGCGCGCCTCCACGCCGAGCTCGCGCGCGAAGGCGCCGGTCATGATCACGAGCGACAGGCAGTTGCCGGTGCGCGCCTCGAAGGCCTCCGCGGCGTTGCGCGTGTAGGCGGCGTCGTACTCGAGCTTGAGCTCGTCCTTGGCGCGCAGGGCCTCCACGAGGGCGCGCTGGCGGCTTCGCGTGCCCTGCAGCGGCTCGATCCTCTCCACGATGTAGCGGCGCATGGGCTCGCTCACCGCGAAGACCTGGTCGGCGGCGATGGGCCGCGAGGGCGGGGCGAAGAGGKGGTCCGCCGCGAAGCGSGTGGCGTCCCCCGCCGTGGGCGCGGCGGCGCAGCCGGCGAGCGTGAGCGCCAGCGCGAGGATCGTTGCGAACGGGGCCTTGGCCATGCGTGTCCCGGAAGTTCCTCGGAACATTCTGCACCGCCGGCGCGGGGGCGCGCGTTACCGAATATGGCTCCCCTCAGTCCAGCTTCACGCCCAGCGTGCGCGCGATGAGCGCCTTGTTCTCCCGGCTGTCCCACTCGCGCGCGCCGTAGTGCTTCGCGAGCACCTTGCCCTTCGCGTCCACCAGCACGGTGAGGGGAATGCGGTTGGCGCCCAGCATGTTCTCCAGCACCAGGTCGCGGTCGATGTAGTTGTCGAAGGACACGCGCGCGCCCACCACGAAGGCCTGGGCCTTCTCGGGGTAGTCGTCGGTGGAGATGCCGATGACGTTGAACTGCTTTCCGTTGTGGCCGCGCGCCAGGCGGTCGAGCGAGCCCATCTCGGCGCGGCAGGGCGCGCACCAGCTCGCCCAGACGTTGATGACCAGCGGCTTGCCGCGCAGGTCCGAGAGCTTGCGGAAGTCGAGCGTGAGGCCGTAGAGCGGCGCCTCGCGAAGCGTCCCGCCGACCGGGACTTCTCCGGGCGTCGCGGCGAGGACCGCCGGCAGGAAGGCGGCGAGGAAGGCCGCGGCCGCGAGCGCCTTCATGCCGGCCGCCGCGCGAGGACCTGGACCACCGCGCCCTCGCCATGGTGCAGCCGCCCCTCGACGACCTTCCTCACGGTCTCCACGCCGTGCTCGATCACGAGTCCCGCGAGCTCGGCGCGAAGCCCCGCCAGGGTCATCATGAGCTCGGCCGCGGGCGGGCCGCCGGTCTCGAGAGCGAGCTGGTCCGGCGTGTAGGCCTCGAGCAGGAAGACGCCTCCGGGCCGCAGCCAGTGCGCGATGCGCCCATGGACCCGCGCCCGGACGGCCGGCGGCAGGTGGCAGAAGATCGACACGATCGCGTCCCACTCGCCCGCGCCCGCCTCGTGGGTCGCGAGGTCGGCGACGAGGGTCTGCACGACGACGCCGCGCGCGTGCGCGAGCCGGCGGGCCTTCTCGAGTCCGACGGCCGAGGCGTCCAGGGCGTGGACCTCGAATCCCTGCTGGGCGAGCCAGGCGGCGTTGCGCCCCTCGCCCTCGCCGAGGCAGAGCACGCGGCCCCGGGGAAGGGCCGCCACGCGCGAGACGAGGAAATCGTTGGGCAGCGTGCCGTAGACGTACTCGTCCCCGGCATAGCGCTGGTCCCACATGCGGCCACGCTCCCTACTTGGCGAGCTTCGCGTCCTCGATGAGGACGGCGTAGGCGTAGCCGGAGCCGAGGTTCACGTCGGTCCGCACCGTTCCCTTGGCCTTCACCACGTCGCCCACGGCCACCTTGTCCTTGGTGGTCGCGATGACGTCGTGGGTGCCGTCGGCCGCCTTGCCGGATCCGTCCTGCAGGTGGACCCAGTTCTTGCCCATGATGTCGTTGTTCACCTTCACGACCTGGGCGTTCACCAGGACGGGCTTGTCCTTGAGGGCGGTCTTGCCCTTCACCACCTCCTCGACGGTGCGTGCGTCGGGGCCGGTGGCCTTGGGCAGCTTCTTGACGGTCGCGGCCGGGGCGCCACCGTGCTGGGAGGGCGCGGTGCCGCTGGCGCCGGGCATGGCATTGGCCGCGAGCGCGATGGCGAAGGCGAGGGGGGCGAGCAGGGGGGTGGCTCTCATGGCGAAATCGCTCCTTTCGGGATCGGGCGCCATCATCGCCCATCCCGGCCAAGGGCGTTTGAGGGCCGTCAAGCGGGGTCGCCGGCCGCCGGGCCGCGCGTGGGCCGTCCGCGGCTTCCGGGGCGACGCGCCGGCGCCTTCAGAATTGCCTGGCCGCCTCCCGCGCGCATTCGATGAACACCCGCACGGCGGGAGTCAGGGACCGGTTCTTCAGCGTCACGATGGCAAGGGGCGAGGAGCGGGGCGAAGACAGTCCGATGGGGAGCTCCTTCAATCCGTAGCGCTCCGCGCTCAACCGCAGCGCCGAGCGCGGCAGGACGGAGATGTAGTCGCCGCGGACCGGCAGGGTGTTCCGCAGGAGGATCGAGAAGGTCTCGATGTGCGGCTCGGGCGCCTTCAATCCCCGGGCACGGAACGCGTCCTGGAGTATGAGTCCGGCCAGGACGTCGAGCGACGGAAGGATCCAGCGCTCCTTCGCGAGTTCCGACAGATCGATCCGCCGCCGCCGGGCCCACTTGCTCTGGCTGCCGACCACGGCGGAGAAGGGGTCGTCGAACAGGACCTCGGCGTCGAAGTTCTCGCCGAGCCGCCCTTGCAGCGGCACGGAAACGAGCCGGGCAAGCACAAGGTCGTTGTCCCGGCTCAGCAGCTCCGGGAACTCCACCGTCGGCGCACGGACCTGCCGCGTGATGAACCGCATGCGCGGGTACCGCCGCGATACCTGCTCGATCACGAAGACGAGGAAGGCCGCTGCGGATTCCGGGCATCCGATGCGCACTTCGCCGCTACCGGGATCGGCGATCGATTCGATGTCGCGCATCCCCTGGCGGAGCTCGTCGAAGGCCGCCTGTCCGCGCAACCGGAGCGCTTCGCCGAAGGGCGTGGCGACGACTCCCCTGTTGCTTCGATCCAGGAGGCGCACGCCGACCGCGTGCTCGAGGTCGGCGACGAGCTCGGAGACGGAGGGGGTCGAGACACCGAGCCGGGCGGCAGCCCTCGACATGCTGCCGCACTCGATGACCGTGAGGAAGACGAACAGGTCGCGAAGGCGGATGCGCCCGCCTATCGCCCGTTCCCACTGGGTGACCTTTGGCATAAGGCATACGCTTAACACACTTGAGGTCTATTGGGAATTCCACCTGACTCTGAAACCGGGGAAGATTCGGGCTGACCAACGACACAGGAGGCAAGACCGCCATGGATCCCTTGACCCGCATCCTCGGCCTCTCGGCCATGACGTTCCTCTCGTTCGCCACCCTGGCGCAGTCTCCGGGCCGCCCGCTGAAGATCGTGATGCCGTTCGCGGCCGGGGGCGCCTCGGACGCCGTCGCCCGCGTGGTGGCTCCCGCGCTCGCGGCACGAATCGGCGCGCCCGTCGTCGTGGAAAACCAGCCCGGCGCGCAAGGAGCGATCGCGGGCCAGGCCGTGGCGGCCGCTCCCGCCGACGGCCACACGATCCTCTACGCCGTGAGCGCCACCGCCGCGCTTCCCGTCGTGACCAGGACGCCCTACGACATGGCCAGGGACTTCACGCCCGTCAGCACGATGGGAACCTACGAGTTCGGGATGTTCGTCAGCGCAAGGCTGCCGGTGAAGACGGTGCGGGAGTTCGTGGCGTACGCGAAGGCCCGTCCCGGAACGTTGAACTACGCGACGCTGAACGTCGGGGAGCAGTACGCCGCGGCCCGGTTCATGCAGGCCACGGGCATCCGGATGACGAGGGTGCCGTACCGCACCTTGGCGCAAATCGTCCCCGACATGGCCGGCGGCGAGGTGCACGTGAATTTCGGGCCAGTCGTCAACGGGATCGCGTTCGCGAAGGACGGCCGGACGCACATCCTCGCGACGCTCGGCCGCGCTCGCTCGGCGCTGTTGCCGGACGTGCCCACGATGGGCGAGGCGGGCTTTCCGGAGGTGGAGTTCGAGTCGGTGCAGATGCTGTTCGTCCCTTCGCGAACTCCCCCCGGAGTCGTTGAGCGGCTGTCGCGCGAGGTGAACGCGGTCCTGGAGGAACCCGGGGTGCGCGCCAGGCTCGAGAAGCTGTCGCTGCGCGTCCAGGGCAGCTCGCCGGCCGCGCTCCACCAGGCGCAGTTGGCGGCCGACGCGGCCTGGTCCCGCCTCGCCCAGGAGTATCCGCTGGGGGGCGAATGACCGCGCGCGGGCTGGTCGACATCCACCACCATTTCGTTCCCCCCTTCTACCTGGAGGAAAACCGGGAAGCCATCGTCGAATCCTGGGGAGGCAGGCTGAGCCCGCCCTGGTCCTCGTGGACTCCCGCGAGGTCGATCGAAGCCATGGATCGCAACGGGATTTCGAGAGCGATCCTCTCGCTCAGCTCGCCGGGCGTCTGGGTCGGGGACGCCTCCGGGGCGCGCACGCTGGCGCGGAGGGTCAACGAGTACGGGGCCGGCCTGGGAAGGGACCACCCCGGCCGCTACGGACTGTTCGCGTCGGTGCCGCTTCCGGACACCGAGGGCAGCCTGCGGGAGATCGAACACGCCCTCGACGTCCTGAAGGCCGACGGCATCGCCTTGCTGACGAGCTACGAGGACAAGTGGCTCGGCGACGAATCGTACCGCCCCGTCCTGGACGAACTGGACCGGAGAGGGGCCGTCGTGTTCGTGCACCCCACGGTGCCCCGGAGCTGCCGGACGCTGCTGCCGGGCGTTCCTCCCGTGGTGACGGAGATTCCCCAGGACACTTCCCGCGCCATCGCGAACCTGCTCTATACGGGCACGCTGTCACGCTGCCGCAAGATCCGCTTCATCTTCACCCATGCCGGCGGGGCGATGCCGATCACCTACGGACGAATGGTCCAGTTCGCGCCCAAGGAACTTGCGCGGGACTCGCCGGAAGGGATCGAATTCGAGATCGGGCGCCACCACTACGACATCGCGGCCACGGCGCATGCGCCGGCCATGGCCGCTCTCAGGAGCCTGGTGCCGGCGTCGCAGGTGCTGTTCGGCACCGACAGCCCTTTCGCTCCCGTCGAGTCGACGATTGCCGGCATGCGGAAAGTGGGCTTCTCCGGTCGGGAGCTGCGCGCGATCGGCCGGGGCAACTCGCTTTCGCTCCTGCGGCGGGCCGACCGGGAA
>PQAI01000241.1 GCA_003105245.1 Betaproteobacteria bacterium
GCGGCGCCCACGGCGCTGCAGGGGCGCGGGGCGCTGCAGGACATCGAGCAGGCGCCGCTCGTGGAGCCGCACGTGAAGCTCGTGAAGCAGGTGCGGCGCGTGGCCGACCTGGGCCCGGCGGTCGAGGAGGCGCTGGTGGCCTCGCTCTCGGGCGTGCCGGGCCCCACCTTCGTCGAGTGCCCCGTGGACCTCCTCTACGACGAGGAACTCATCCGCGGCTGGTACGCCGACGCGGCGGGCAAGGGCACTTCCGTCGCCGACCGCTTCCTGCAGTGGTACCTCAACCGCCACGCCGAGAAGATGTTCGAGGGCAGCGGCAAGGCCTACTCGCCGCACGCGCGCAAGGCGCCCGCGCCGCGGGCCGGGGACACCGCCGTCACGCTCGCGGCCAACGCGCTCAAGGAAGCGGAGCGYCCCCTCATGGTGCTGGGCAGCCAGGCCCTGGTGGACGCGGGCCAGGCCGACGAGATCGCCCAGGCCGTCGAGAAGCTGGGCATCCCCGTCTACCTCTCCGGCATGGCSCGCGGGCTCCTGGGGCGCGATTCGCCCCTGCAGATGCGCCACGCGCGGCGCAAGGCGCTGCGGGAGGCCGACTGCGTGCTGCTCGCGGGCGTGCCCTGCGACTTCCGCCTCGACTACGGCAAGCACGTGCGCCGCTCCGCGACCCTCATCGCGGCCAACCGCAGCACGAAGGACGCGCGCCTGAACCGCACGGCCGACATCGAGGCCATCGGGGACGCGGGCCGCTTCCTCGCGGCGCTGGCGCAGAAGGCGCACGGCACGCGGCGCCCCGAGTGGATCGCCACGCTCGCGGGCCGCGACGCCGAGCGCGAGAAGGAGATCGACGCCCAGGCCGCGGCCTCGGGCACGCACGTGAATCCCGTGGCSTTCTTCCGCGCMCTGGAGCACGCGGCCGGGGAGAACGCGGTCTTCGTCGCCGACGGSGGGGACTTCGTGGCGACCGCCTCCTACATCCTGCATCCGCGCGGGCCGCTCACCTGGCTCGACCCGGGCGCCTTCGGCACCCTGGGCGTCGGYGCCGGGTTCGCCATCGGCGCGCACACSGTGCGGCCGAAGTCGGAGGTCTGGCTCGTCTGGGGCGACGGCGCGAGCGGCTACGGCCTGKCGGARTTCGACACCTTCGTGCGCCAYGGCATYCCSGTCATCGCGGTSGTGGGCAACGACGCGTGCTGGACGCAGATCGCCCGCGAGCAGGTGAAGATGCTGGGCGACGACGTGGGCACCGTGCTCGCGCGCACCGCCTACCACGAGGTGGCGAAGGGCTTCGGCGCCGAGGGCATCGAGATCCGCACCGACGCCGAGGTGAAGCAGGGTCTCGCGCACGCCCGGCGCCTGGCGGCCGCCGGCAAGCCCGTCCTGGTGAACGTCTGGCTCGACAAGACCGAGTTCCGCGAGGGCTCGATCTCGATGTAGTCCTTCCGGCCCTTGACGGGCACGTTTCGGGGAGTATCTTGGTCTGGCAGGCCGGAAAGGGCCTGGGGCCCTCCGGCCTGTCACCACAAGACAGCCAAACGACAGGAGGGACACCCATGAACACGCCGATGCCGATGGCGCTCACCCAGCATCCGTTCGCGCAGGGATTCGAGCCGCGGGAGATCGGTCAGCTGGCCGCGCTGGCGCGGCCGGTCCGGTTCGCGAAGGACGAGATCGTCTACCGCGAAGGCGAGGAGTGCGACGACTTCTACCTCGTCGTCTCCGGGCGCGTCATCCTCGAGATCACGCCGTCCAGCGGCACATTCACCTTCGGCACCGTGGAGGCGGGCGACGAGTTCGGCTGGACCGCGGTGCTCGGGAGCCACGACCGCGTGCTGCAGGCGAGGGCGCTGCAGGACACCGAGGTCCTCGCCTTCGACGCCGCGCGCCTTCGCGAACTCTGCGAGTCGGACCCGGCGTTCGGCTACGACCTGATGCGCAAGCTCCTGGCGGCGGCCGTCGAGCGGCTCCAGGCGGTCCGGCTCGAGGTGATGGACCTCTACTACCCCGTGGCACGCCGCGCCGGCGCCTGATCGCGGGACCCGCCGCCGGAAAGGCGGCCACCCCGGAAGGTAGAATCGGCCCCGGGGCGCGGATCGCGCGCCGCCGCGAACCGGGAAGGCGAGGATGGCGCACGAATCATCGAAGACGAAGAAGGTGTGGGGCGAGCTGGAACGCTCCGTGCTGCGCGGGGAGGGCATCGACATCGGCTGCGGAGCCGATCCCGTCCTGCCCGGCGTGATGCCCTTCGACCTCGCGCAGGGCGACGCCAACCGGATCGTGGACCACGTCCACCGCCAGTTCGACTTCGTCTACGCCTCGCACTGCCTGGAGCACATGCGCGACCCGCGCGACGCCATCGCCCAGTGGTGGAGCCTCGTGAAGCCCGGCGGGGTGCTCTTCGTGATCGTCCCCGACGAGGACCTCTACGAGCAGGGATTCTGGCCCAGCCGCTTCAACCGCGACCACAAGTGGACCTTCACGATCGCCAAGCGCGCGAGCTGGTCGCCGGTGTCCGTGAACCTCCTGGACCTCGCGCGCGCGCTGCCCGGGGGAGAGGTGCTCGACATCCGCCTCTTCGACACGGCCTACGACCGGGGACTGCAGGTGAACGGTCAGCGCGCGGGAACGCTCGCGTTCCGCTCCCGCCGTGCGGCCGGCCGGGTGGCCTACGGGCTGCTTCGCCTGCTCGGCTTCGACAAGCAGGCCCTGAAGCGCACCTTCGTCCGGCCCCTGGACCAGACCGACTTCCCCGACACGCTGGCGCAGATCCAGTGCATCGTGCGCAAGTCGGCGGCGCAGCCCGGCAGCTGAAGCCGGCCGGATCCCCTAGTTGCAGTACGGCACGGGGCTCGAGAACACGAGGCGGGTGATGGCCTTCGTCACCTGGACGCCGTCCACGGTGTAGGTGAGGGTGCCGTTCTCCCCGTCGGCGAACCGGAAGCGCATCGTGCCCACTGTGGCGAGGTCTGCCGCCGTGGTCGGCGTGAAGGGGTTGGCATTGAACGGTGGCCCGGAGCCGCGATAGAGCGTCCCGAGGTATGAGCCGTCCGGCTGGCGCGTTCCTCCCGACATCACCAGCCACAGGTCGCGCCCCGTGGCATCGTAGGTGAACAGCGTGGCGAAGAGCGTGTCGCCCTGGTGAGTCACGTTGACTCCCCATCCGCCCTCCGCCGCGTTCCACCACAGGTCCTGGTAGTTGGTCGAGTTGGCCCTGCTCGAAAGCGAAGGCAGGCAACTCGCCGCACGGGTGCCGAAGACCAGGCGCTCGATGCCCTTGTTCACCTCCGCTCCGTTCACCGTGTAACGGAGCGTAGCGGAGTTCACGTCCACGAAGGAGGCCGTCATCGTGCCGACCTGCGTGTAGTTGGAAGGCCCGATGGGGATGAACGGATCGGCGTTGAAGGCCGGGCCGGTGGTGCGGTAGAGCTCGCCGGTGAAGCTCACGCCGTCGGCCTGCAGGACGCCGTTCGACATCACCAGCCACAGCGGCTTGCGGTCGGCGTCGTACGTGAAGAGGGTCGCGAAGAGGATGTTGCCCTGGTGGGCGAAGTTCACCCCCCACCCGTTCTCCGCCGGGTTCCACCACAGGGCCGTCTGCGAGGAAAGCATCGGGCAGACGCTGGACCCCGGAACGGTGACCGCGGGACGGTAGACGCCGTTCTGGATCATCGTGGCACTGCTCGATCCGTAGCCCACGTAGAACGTGGCTCCGGCGACGGTGGGGGTGGAGACATTGTTCAGAATCGTCACCGATGCCCCCTGGGCCCCGAGGATCCCGGACGTGAGGGCCTGGAGCTGGGACGCGGAGGCGGCGACGAGCTGGCCATTGGAGCCCATCTGCGCGAGCACGCAGGCGGGCGGGTCGTCCTTCCGCTCGGAGCGGCCGTAGCCGACGATCATCGCGCTCTTGCTCGTTCCGCCGCTCACCTGGCTGGCCGGGGCGATGGCGAAGGCGTAGATGCTGCCCGTGGTGCCCACGTCCTGGGGCCGGAACTGGATCTGGGCCGTCGCCGTGGCGGAGGTCGGGGTGATGCTGGAGGTCACCGTCATGGGGAAGACCGGCGTCACTGCCTTGAGGGAGACGGTCGTGACCGTGAGGTAGCGGGCATTGTTGTTGCTGCCCGGCAGCGCGGAATTCGAACGCGCGTCGACGATCGCGTTGAAGGAGGCCACGAGGGTGTACTCGCCGCTCGCCGTGAGGGTGTTGGGCGGGATCACGACCGAAACGAAGTTCGGGCTCGGGACCGCCGACGCCGTCTGCAGGTAAAGCGGGCAGCTGGTGACCGCGCCCGCAGGGACGGCATACCCCGGCCCCCTCAGGAACAGGCAGATGACGTCGTTGAGGTGCGTGCCGTACCCCGAAAACGCATTCGTGGTGATGGTCAGGGGCTTCGTCGGGTCGATGATGTAGTTGCCGTTGGACCAGGAGCCGCCGTTCAGGGTCAGGACCGGCGGTGCCGGATAGGCGTCGCCGGACAGGTTGAGCGGTACGCTCGCTCCGCCGACGTTGAAGGTGTAGGTGCCGTTCGGGAAGAGCCGGTCGAGCTCGCTCCTGGAGGTGGCACGATACTCGTTGGCGTTCGTGCCCCAGCGCCAGCCGCCGATGGCCGTGCTGTATACCAGGGTTCCATTGTTGTGCTGTGCTCCCAGCTCCGCCGCGGCGAAGGGGCCGGAGATGGTCGGCGGTGCCATGCCGGAGATCCCGGCGCCGTCGACGGAAGCCAGGAAGCTGTACGTGCCCGAGAGACTGGGCGCGATGTCGGTCGGCGAGGTCTGGACGTATCGCGCGGTCTTGCGCACCGTGACCTGGCTCACCTGCGCGAAAATCTCGGTCGCGCCACCCAGTAGCGCGACGAGGGCGGCAAGCGCCGCAAGCGCGCGAACCATGGCCGGTCGCCCGTCGGCTGGATCGAAGCGTGCATTCATTGCGCCTCCCCTCGTGGCGGGTTCGTGTGCCTGCCTTCGTGGCCGCTCGCACTTCGGGCCAAAGCGTAATCTATCGAAATCCGCGACCGGAGACAAAGGGCCGGGAGGCGGGCCGCGGGGAGGGGGCGCTACGGGCGGAGCAGCAACCAGGTGCCCGAGGCGAGGTAGAACACGCCCATCGACATCACCGCCCAGCGGGTCCACTGGCGGAACGAGGCGTCGGTGAGCCTCTCCAGGATCCGCCGCGACATCGTGGTGCCTGCGATGGCGAGCGCCACCATGAGGGCTCCCAGCCAGAAGTCGACGCTGCCGCGCTGGGCCGCGCCGACGAGGCCGCCGAAATAGGTGATCTTGATGATGTGCCCGAGGCTCTGGATGGAGGCCTTCGTGGCCACGACCTGGCGCCGGTCCATCCTCGAGCGCACGAAGAAGACGTCCAGGATGGGACCGGAGACCCCGGCGACGAGCTGCAGCCCCGTGCAGATGACGCCGCAGAGCAGGGGATGGCCGCGCCGCTGCACGTCCAGGACGAGCCTTTCCGGCATCGCGAGCCCGATGAAGGGCGTGATGCCCAGCACGAGCAGCGCCACCGGCTTGCTCGCCACGAGCTGGACGAGCGTGAAGGCGGCCAGCGCGGCGAGCGAGCCGTAGGCGTTGCCGCG
Organism: Betaproteobacteria bacterium; assembly: GCA_003105245.1. Classification (GTDB taxonomy): domain Bacteria; phylum Pseudomonadota; class Gammaproteobacteria; order Burkholderiales; family Usitatibacteraceae; genus FEB-7. The sequence goes on from PQAI01000241.1 coordinate 5,586, forward strand.
GAAGACGCGCCAGTCGATGGAGGTCCGCCAGAGGACCGCGCGCCAGCCGTTGGAGGCGAGCTGGGTCACCCCGTGCAGCACCATCGCCTGCGGCACCGTGAGGAGCGCCAGCAGCACCCCCATGAAGATCATGCCCCCGGCCATCCCGAGGATGCCGGAGATGAAGGAGGTGACGAGGGCGGTGACGGCGAGGGTGGCGACGATGGCGGCGGAAGGCATGTGCGAAAGGGTATCATCCGCGCCACCATGGCCGACAAGCCGCTCATCGACGAGGAACTCGCCGCCTTCCTGCAGGGCGGGGTGTCGGTGCACGTCGCCTCCCGCGGCCCCACGAACGTGCCCAACCTCGTGCGCGGCATCGGCTGCCGCGTCTCGGCCGACCGCCGCCAGGTCACCGCGTTCGTGCTCGCCTCCCAGTGCGGGGCGCTGCTCGCGGAGATCGCCATGAACGGCGCCATCGCCTTCGTGGGGAGCCTGCCCAGCACGCACCGCACGGTGCAGCTCAAGGGCACGGACGCGAGGACGGGCGCGCCCCTTCCCGGCGACGAGGCGCTCGTCGCCCGGCAGCGCGCGGCCCTCGTCGAAGACCTCGTGAGCATGGGCTACCCGCCCGGGATGCCGCGCGCGCTCCTCGGTGGCGACTGGAGCGAGGCCGTGGCCATCACCTTCACCCCGTCGGCGGCGTTCGTGCAGACGCCCGGCCCCGGCGCGGGAGCCCCGCTGGGAGGCAAGCGGTGAAGGAGCTCACGCTCGACGCCATCCGCCCGGGGCTCGAGGGCGAAATCCCCGCGACCATCGCCACCTGCGCGCCCGACGGCACGCCCAACTGCGCCTATCTCTCGCAGGTCGAGTACGTGGACCCGGCGCACGTGGCGCTCTCCTGGCAGTTCTTCAACAAGACGCGCGAGAACGTGCTCGCCAACCCGGTGGCGTGCCTGCTCGTGGTGGACTCGCGCGCCATCGGGCGCTACCGGCTCGTGATCCGCTACCTGCGCACCGAGACCTCCGGCCCGCTCTTCGAGCGCATGAAGGCCCGGCTCGCCGGGATCGCCTCCCACACGGGCATGAGCGGCGTCTTCAAGCTCAGGGGCTCGGACGTCTACCGCGTGGAGTCCATCGAGCGGGTGCCGGGGCCGGTGCTGCCGCCGCCCCCCGAGCGGCGAAACCTGCTCGCCGCGGTGCGCGACTGCGCGCGCAAGATCGGCGCCGTGACGGACCTGCAGGGGCTCCTGGACACGGCGCTCGCGTGCATCGCGGAGAACTTCTCCATCGACCACGCGATCGTGCTCCTGCGCGACGCGGGCGGCGAGCGCCTCTACACCGTGGCAAGCCGCGGCTACCCCGATTCCGGCGTGGGCTCGGAGATCCCGCTCGGGCACGGCGTGGTCGGCGTGGCGGCGCGCGAGCGCACGCCCATCCGCATCGGCTTCGCGCAGGCCGAGTACGCCTACGGCCGCGCAGTGCGGGAGACGGCGCTGCGCGAGGGCCTCGCGCTCGAGACCGAGATCCCGCTGCCGGGGCTCGCGGAATCGCGAAGCCAGCTCGCCGTGCCCATCGAGGCCTTCGGGCGGCTCATCGGCGTGCTCTTCGTCGAGGCGGCGGAGGACCTGCGCTTCGGCTACGACGACGAGGATGCGCTGGTCGCGGTGGCCGGGCAGCTCGGCACTTCGATCCACGTGATGCAGTCGGCGGCGGAGCCCGAGGAGGAGGTCCTCGCCCCGGGCGCGGGCGCGCCGGCGCCGGCCGGCCCGCCGCTGGCGGTGCGCCACTTCGCGGAAAACGACTCGATCTTCCTGGGGGGCGACTACCTCATCAAGGGCGTGGCCGGCAGCATCTTCCACGCGCTCGTCTCCGACTACCTCGCCACCGGACGGACCGAGTTCAGCAACAAGGAGCTGCGCCTGGACCCGCGCGCGAAGCTGCCGGACCTGAGCGACAACCTGGAGGCGCGCCTCATCCTCCTCTCGCGCCGCCTCGACGAGCGCGACGCCGGCGTGCGCATCGAGAAGTCCGGGCGCGGCCGCTTCCGCCTGTGCGTCTCCCGCCGCCTCGAGCTCGTGGAGGCCGGCGCCTAGAGCGGGATGCGCGCGGCGTTGTCCGCGAGCCAGGCCGCGAAGTCCTGCAGGCGCGGGTCGAGGGCGCGGGTGGCCTCGACGCTGCGGGCGGCGCGGTACTCGGCCTCGAAGTCGCGCTTGTACTGGAACATGTTGCCGAGGTCGTCGGCGCCGGGAAACCCCAGCGCTCGGTAAGCCTCGGGCGGCATGTCGACGTAGCGAACGGGGCGCCCGAGCGCCTTCGAGAGGGCCTGCGCCATCTCGCCGCCGCTCAGGTGCTCTCCGGCTATCCCGACGCGCTTGCCGACGAGCGCCGGCCCGGCTGCGAAGATCCCGAAGGCCGAGCGGCCGATGTCCTCCGCGGCGATGCCGGGCAGCTTCGCGTTGCCCATGGGCATGGCGATCGCCAGGTTGCCGTCGGGTCCGGGCCTGGGGCCCATGCCGGAATGGACGAGGTTGTCCCAGTAGAAGGACGTGAGGAGGTAGGTGGTCGGCACGCCCGCGTCGGCGAAGAGGCGGTCGGCCTCGCCCTTGGCGTCGAAGTGCGGCACCTTGTAGCGGCCCATGAGCGTGGGCATGCGCGCGCTCTCCAGCGGCACGAGGCGGCGCGTGTCCTCCAGCGTGGACCAGATCGCGTGCCGCACGCCGGCGCGCCGCGCCGCGCGGGCGAGGGCGCCGGCCTGCGCCAGCTCCTTCTCCGGCGACAGGTGTGCCCAGTAGAAGGTGACGCAGTAGGCGCCGTGGGCGCCCTCGAAGGCGCGCGCGAGGCTCGCCTCGTCGTCGGCGTCGGCGGCCACGACCTGCGCGCCGGCCGCGGCCAGGGCGCGGGCCGCGGGCGAGGCGGGATCGCGGGTGAGGGCGCGGGCGACGAATCGCCGTTCCGGATCCTCGAGGATCGCGCGCACGAGCCCTCCGCCCTGGGCGCCCGTGGCGCCCACGACGGCGATGGTCTTCCGGTCGGTCATCCGCGGCCTCCGCGCTTCAAGCCGCCTGCGCCGCCGGGCGCATCGCCCCGGAGGACTCGAGCCAGCGCAGGTACTTCGGCATCGCGTCGGCCGGGACGGCCGCGAGGATCCGCGCGTGCAGCGCACCCAGCTCGGCGTCGCCGAACGCCGCGAGGAGCGCGGGGCCGTGGTGCGCCTCCTCGTGCTCCATGTGCAGGAAGTTGTTCGCCATCCAGCGCGCCATGCGCAGGTAGAGGGGATGGGCGAGCTCCCGGCGGTCCGCGGCGCCCGCATCGAGGAAGTCCGCGATCGCGGTGCGCAGCTCGGCGAACTCCGCGACGTGGCCGGCGTGCTCGAAGGCGGCGCGCGCCGTGGCGCCGGGGCGCCGTGCCTCGAGCGCGGGGTGCAGGAAGGTGTCCTCGAGGCGCACGTGCTCCTCGCAGAGCGCGAGGCCCTCCAGGACGCGGCCGATCGTCGCGCGCGCGTCGGCGTCGTCGGCGGGGTCCATGCGCCCGACGGAGACCACGAGGTCGGCCATGAGCGCGCGCAGCGCCTTGTGGATGGGGGCGTAGAGGTCGGGGCGGGAAGCCGGGTTCATGGCGGCCTCCTCAGTGCTTCGGCGGCGACGGGAACGCGATCACCGGGCCGTTGGCGGCCCGTCCCGGCGGGAGGTAGGCCGGGGCGGGCTCGCCGGCCGGGCCGAGGTGGCGCACGAAGCGGTGGAAGGCGCGCAGGTCGGCTTCCGTCATGTCGTGCAGGGCGAACCAGGGCATCGGGGGCCGGTACTGCGCGCTCTTGGCCACGCGCACCCA
>PQAI01000242.1 GCA_003105245.1 Betaproteobacteria bacterium
CGCCGGGAGCGCGCCCCGAGAGGTGGCGCGAGTAGTTCTCGATGCCCTTGCAGAAGCCCAGCTCGTTGAGCATCTCGAGGTCGAAGTGGGTGCGCTGCTGCAGCCTCTGCAGCTCCAGGAGCTTGCCCTCCTTCTGGAAGAAGTCCAGGCGCTCGCGCAGCTCCGCCTTGATGGCCTCGATGGCCTTGAGCACCGTCTCGCGCGGCGTCACGTAGTGGCTCTTGGCGTACACCGTGAAGCGCGGCACCGACTGCCCGAGGTGCCCGGTGAGCGGGTCGAAGAGCGTGAGCGACTCGATCTCCTCGTCGAAGAGCGAGACGCGAAGCGCCGTCTCCCCCAGTTCCGCCGGGAAGATGTCGATCGTGTCGCCGCGCACCCGGAAGGTGCCCCGCCGGAAGTCGATGTCGTTGCGGGTGTACTGCATGCCCGCGAGCCGGCGCAGGAGGTCGCGCTGCGAGATGGGGTCGCGGCTGCGCAGGATCAGGCGCATCTCCTGGTAGTCCTCGGGGTCGCCGATGCCGTAGATGCACGACACCGTGGCCACGATCACCGTGTCCGCGCGCTCCAGCACGCTCTTGGTGGCCGAAAGGCGCAGCTGCTCGATGTGCTCGTTGATCGAGCTGTCCTTCTCGATGTAGAGGTCGCGCGAGGGGACGTAGGCCTCGGGCTGGTAGTAGTCGTAGTAGGAGACGAAGTACTCGACCGCGTTCTCGGGGAAGAACTCGCGGAACTCCGAGTAGAGCTGCGCGGCGAGCGTCTTGTTGGGCGCGATCACCAGCGCCGGGCGCCCCGTGCGGGCGATGACGTTGGCCATCGTGTAGGTCTTGCCCGAGCCCGTGACGCCCAGCAGCGTCTGGTAGGAGAGCCCGTCGCCCAGGCCCTCGACCAGCGCCTCGATGGCGGCGGGCTGGTCCCCGGCGGGCGGGAACGGGCGGTGCAGGCGGAAGGGGCTGCCGGGAAAGGTGACGACGTCGGGCATGGCGCGGCTGCGATGGCGAATCGCAGATTCTATCAATCGTGGGCTCTGCGAGCGATCCGCGGTTGGGAGTGTGGAAAAGTCCTGACCGGTTCCTGGGCGCGCAAGCGTGGCCGCGGGATGGGGGCCCGGAAATTCGAGGTCCGCCAAACACGTCGGACCTCGAATTTCCACCCATCCAATGTCGACGGCGCTGCGCCTCGTCGACCTACGCGGCCGCGCGCCAAGGAACCGGTCAGGACTTTTCCACACTCCCCCCATGTCACTCCGTGGGACGGGCGTGCCGGATCGATGCGACGCCGATCCTGCCACGTCAGCTGGAGTCCAATGCCGTCGCCACTGCATCCACGGAGTGCGCGGGGGAGGCAGGCGGGAGTTCGTCCGGCATCCTTGGCTCGCGACCGTCGCGGACGAGGCAGCGAAGCGGCCTCGTCTCCAGATGGGTGGAAATTCGAAGGACGACGTGTTTGGCGGACTTCGAATTTCCGGGCACCCATCCGACGGTCACGCTTGCGAGCCCAGGATGCCGGACGAACTCCCGCCTGCCTCCCCAGTGGACAACATCCGGCGGATATTGCTGCGCCGCAACATCCGGTAAAATGGCCGCTTCGACCACGCCACCCCTCACGCCCGTCCCCGGAGAAACCATGTCCCTCGTCGCGCAGCGCCTCGCCGCCATCAAGCCCTCGCCCACCCTCGCGGTCTCCGCCAAGGCCGCCCAGCTGAAAGGCGAAGGCAAGGACATCATCGGCCTGGGCGCCGGCGAGCCCGACTTCGACACGCCGCAGTTCATCAAGGACGCCGCCGTCGAGGCGATGAAGAAGGGCCTGACCAAGTACACGCCGGCCGGCGGCACGCCCTCGCTCAAGAAGGCGATCATCGCCAAGTTCAAGCGCGACAACGGCCTCGACTACACGCCGAAGCAGGTCCTCGTCTCCTGCGGCGGCAAGCACACCTCGTTCAACCTGTGCCTCGCCCTCCTCAACCCCGGCGACGAGGTGCTCATCCCCGCGCCCTACTGGGTGAGCTACCCGGACATGGCCGCGGTGGCCGAGGCGAAGCCCGTGTTCATCAACGCCGGGATCGAGCAGGGCTTCAAGATCACCCCCGCGCAGCTCGAGGCGGCGATCACGCCGAAGTCGCGGCTCATCTTCATCAACAGCCCGTCCAACCCCTCCGCCGCCGTCTACACGCTCGAGGAGCTGAAGGCCCTGGGCGCGGTGCTGCGCAAGCACCCGCGAATCGTCATCGCGAGCGACGACATGTACGAGCAGATCCTGCTCGACGGCTCGAAGTTCGTGAACATCCTCAACGCCTGCCCGGACCTCTACGACCGCACCGTGGTGGAGAACGGCGTCTCGAAGGCCTACTCGATGACCGGCTGGCGCATCGGCTACTGCGGCGGCCCCGCGGAGCTCATCGAGGCCATGGAGAACATGCAGTCGCACTCGACCTCCAACCCCACCTCCATCGCCCAGTACGCGGCCGAGGCGGCGCTGAACGGCGACCAGTCCTGCATCGTGCCGATGGTGAAGGCCTTCGCCGAGCGCGGCACCTTCGTGGCCAAGGCGCTCAACGCCATCCCGGGGGTGAAGTGCCTGCAGCCCGCCGGCGCCTTCTACGTCTTCCCGGACTGCCGCGAGGCCATCAAGCGCATGGCCGCCACCGGCAAGCTCAAGGCCGCCACCGACATCGCCCTGTGCGATTACCTCATGGAGCAGGAGCAGGCCGTCGCGGCCGTGCCCGGTTCCGCCTTCGGGATGGAGGGCTACCTGCGCATCTCCTTCGCCACCTCGATGGAGAACCTGAAGAAGGCCACCGAGCGCATGGCGAAGGCGATGGGGTGACGGCCTAGCCGTCAGAGCGACGCGCCCAGGCGCGTGCCCTCGTCGATGGCGCGCTTGGCGTCGAGCTCGCCGGCGAGCGCGGCTCCCCCGATGAGGTGCACCGAGACACCCGCCGCGCGCAGCGGGACTTCGAGATCGCGCAGCGACTCCTGCCCCGCGCACAGCACGATCGTGTCGACCTCGAGCACGGTGGGCTTCTCGCGCCCCTCCCCGAAGCTCACGGCGAGGCCCTTCCCCACCACGCCCTCGTAGTTCACGCCCGCGAGCATCTCCACGCCCCTCATCTTGAGCGCGGCGCGGTGGATCCAGCCGGTGGTCTTGCCCAGCCCCGCGCCCGGCTTGGTCTTCTTCCGTTGCAGCAGGAAGACCTGGCGGGCGGGCTGCGCGGGCTCGGGCTTCACGCCCTCGACGCCGCCGCGCGCGGCCGACGGATCCCCCACGCCCCACTCGCGCCGCCAGGCGTCGACGTCCAGCGAGGGCGAATGCCCCTCGTGGACGAGGAACTCCGCGACGTCGAAGCCGATGCCGCCGGCGCCCACGACGGCCACGCGGCCGCCCGCCTGCTTCGCCCCGCGCAGGACCTCGACGTACGAGAGCACGCGCGGGTCGTCCTGGCCGGGGATCCCCGGATCGCGGGGCGTCACGCCCGTGGCGAGCACCACCTCGTCGTAGCCGCCCAGGTCGGCCGCCGCCACCGCCCGCGACAGGTGCACGCGCACGCCCGTCACCTCCAGGCGCCGCCGGAAGTAGCGCAGCGTCTCGTGGAACTCCTCCTTGCCGGGGATCCGCTTGGCGAGGTTGAACTGGCCGCCGATCTCGGAAGCGGCGTCGAAGAGGTCGACCTCGTGGCCTCTCTCGGCCAGCGTCGTCGAGCACGCGAGCCCCGCGGGGCCGGCCCCCACGACCGCGATGCGCCTGCGCGCGGCCGCCGGCGCCACGGCGAGCTCCGTCTCGTGGCAGGCGCGCGGGTTCACCAGGCACGACGAGAGCCGGCCCTCGAACACGTGGTCGAGGCAGGCCTGGTTGCAGGCGATGCAGGTGTTGATCTCGTCGGCGCGGCCCTGCGCCGCCTTCTTCACGAAGGCCGGGTCCGCGAGCAGCGGCCGCGCCATGGAGACCATGTCGGCGCTGCCCTCGGAGAGCACCCGCTCGGCCACGGCCGGGTCGTTGATGCGGTTCGTGGTGCACAGCGGGATCGAGACCTCGCCCTTCAGTTTCCTCGTCACCCAGGCGAAGGCCGCGCGCGGCACGCTCGTGGCGATGGTGGGAACCCGTGCCTCGTGCCAGCCGATGCCGGTGTTGATGATCGTGGCCCCCGCCTTCTCGATCGCCTTCGCGAGCGCCACCACCTCCTCCCAGGTGCTGCCGCCGGGCACGAGGTCGAGCATCGACAGGCGGTAGATCACGATGAAGTCGCGGCCGACCTTCTCGCGGATGCGCGAGACGATCTCCACCGGCAGGCGCATGCGGTTCTCGTAGGAGCCGCCCCACTCGTCGGCGCGCCGGTTGGTGCGCGCCACCAGGAACTGGTTGATGAAGTAGCCCTCGCTCCCCATCACCTCCACGCCGTCGTAGCCGGCCTCCCGCGCGAGCGCCGCGCAGCGCACGAAGGCGCGGATCTGGCGCTCGACGCCCGAGGAGGAAAGCTCCCGGGGCGTGAACCGGCTGATGGGGCTCTTGAGCTTCGAGGGCGCCACGCAAAGCGGCGAGAAGCCGTAGCGCCCGGCGTGCAGGATCTGCAGCGCGATCCTCCCGCCCTCGGCGTGGACGGCCTGCGGGATCGGCCGGTGCGCGCGCGCCGCCGACGACGAGGCGAGCGTGGAGCCGAAGGGCGAGAGCCAGCCCTCGATGTTGGGCGCGAAGCCGCCGGTGACGATGAGCCCCACGCCGCCGCGCGCGCGCTCCGCGAAGTAGGCCGCCAGGCGCGGGAAGTGCTTCGCCTTGTCCTCGAGCCCCGTGTGCATCGAGCCCATCAGGACGCGGTTGGGGAGCGTGGTGAAGCCGAGGTCGAGGGGCGCGAGGAGGTTCGGGTAGGCGGTCACGGGGCGGGATCGGGCAGGCAGTCCCGCGGCGCGCGGGCGACGGAGGCCATTGTCTGCCATTCGGCGTGTCCCGGACAACGCGCCAGCTCGCGAAGCAGCTCCCACGCCTCTTCCAGCGCCCGGCCCGCGGCCTCCGAGAGCGGCGCTCCCAGCTCGAAGGCGGTGCCGCGCACGGCGAGGAGGTAGGCCGGGGGAGCCGCCTCGGCCGACACGCGCGCGAAGACGCCCAGCACGCCGCCGGGCGGCAGCGCGTGCGTCGAGTGGCCCGCGAGGCTCGGCGCCGCGGCCACGGGCCCGAAGGCCACCGGCACGGGGGAGTCGCGGCAGGCGTCGATGAAGAGCGCGAGGCGCCGCCCCTCGAGGTCGAGGGCGTTCTCCACCTGCAGCTGGTACTCCTCGAAGAGCTCGAACCCGGCCGCGAGGCCCTGCCCTTCGAGCCAGTCGCGCAGCCGGTCGAGGAGCAGCGGTCCCAGCGCGTCGTCGCCGCGGCTGCGGTTGCCGATGCCGAAGACCGCGACGGCGGGCGTCACGGCCGGTCGCGGCTCACGCGCCCGTCGCCGTGGCGGGCCAGGCGGTCGATCTCGGCGCCGCCGGCGTCGACCAGCGTCACCTCGAGCGCCATCTTCCCGAGGGCGTGCGTGGCGCACGACAGGCACGGGTCGAAGGCGCGGATCGCCACCTCGACGTGGTTGAGGAGGCCCTCGGTGAGCTCGTGGCCGGAGAGGTAGCGCTTGGCCACGTGGCGGATGGCCTCGTTCATCGCCTGGTTGTTGTGGGTGGTCGAGACGATGAGGTTGCACATCGTGACGAGGTCGTCGTCGTCGACGCGGTAGTGGTGGATSAGGGTGCCGCGCGGGGCCTCGATGACGCCCACGCCCTCCCGGGCGCGCTCCCCCGTGGCCACGAGATCGTCGCCCACGATGTCGTCGTCGTGCAGGAGGTCCTTGATCGTCTCCGCGGCGTGCAGCATCTCGATCATGCGCGCCCAGTGGTAGGCGAGCGGGGCGTGGATGGGCGCGCCGCCGGCGTAGTCGACGAACTCGCGCCGCTCCGCGTCGGCGAGCGGCGTCGGGATGTGGTCGCAGTTCTGCACGCGCGCGAGCGGGCCCACCTTGTACCAGCCCTTCTCGGCGCCCAGCTGGGCGAGGAACGGGAACTTCATGTAGCTCCAGGGCTTCACTTCCTCCCGGATGTAGGTCCGGTAGTCGCGGTAGTCGACCTGGTCGAAGAGGATGTCGCCGGCGTCGTCGCGCGAGCGCAGCCGGCCGTCGTAGAAGTCCATCGCCCCGTCGGGCGCGACCAGGGACATGAAGCCGGAGCGGAAGACCCCGAAGCTGTTGTAGAGCGCCGGGTCCTTGCCGTGCAGCTCCTTGGCGAGCGCCACCGCGTCGCGGGACCACGCCACCATGTCGTAGATGTCGGCCAGCAGCGCCGCCCGCTCCTCGGGCGAGAGCGCCTTGTTCACGCCGCCGGGGATGGAGCCCGTGCCGTGGATGCGCTTGCCCGCCGTGAGCCGGATCACCTCCTGGCCGAAGCGGCGCAGCAGCACCCCGCGCCGGGCCGTCTCGGGGTGCGCCGCGGCCACGCCCACGATGTTGCGGCGCGCGACGTCGCTTCCGAAGCCGAAGAGCAGGTCCGGCGAGCACAGGTGGAAGAAGTGCAGCGCGTGCGACTGCAGCATCTGGCCGTAGTGCATGAGGCGGCGGATCTTCTCCGCGGTGGGGGTGAGGCGATGCGCGCCCACGATCGCGTCCATGGCCTTGGAGGCCGCCAGGTGGTGGCTCACGGGGCAGATGCCGCACAGGCGCTGCACCATGACCGGCACCTCCCAGTACGGCCGGCCCTGGATGAAGCGCTCGAAGCCCCGGAACTCCACGACGTGCAGGCGCACCTGCCGCACCTTGCCCTCGTCGTCCAGCAGGATCGTCACCTTGCCGTGGCCCTCGACGCGCGAGACGGGATCGATCGCGACGCGGCGAAGCTTCCCGGGGTGCTCGGCGGTTTCCAGGCCGTAGGTCATGGCGGCGGCTTCAGTCGAAGTGGATGAGCCCGTGGCCGAGGGCCGGTTCCTTGCCCTCGAGGAGCCCGGTGAGCACCTTCCAGATGGCGTCGGCCGGGGGAGGGCAGCCCGGGATGAAGTGGTCGATTCGCACCACCTCGTGCAGCGGGTGCACCTTGTTCAGCGGCAGCGGCAGCTCCGGATCGTTGGGGATGAGGCCGTAGCGCGCGCCCGGCTCGCTGCGGTAGACCTCCTGCAGGATGAGCGGCAGGCTCAGCGTGTTCCTCTGCGCCGGGAGCCCCCCGTTCACCGCGCAGGCGCCCAGCGCGACGAGCACCTTGCAGCGGCGGCGGAACTCGCGCAGCACCTCGACGTTCTCGGCGTTGCAGACCCCGCCCTCGATGATCCCCAGGTCGCACTCGCCCACTTCCTTGATGTCGGTGATCGGCGAGCGGTCGAACTCCACCTTCTCGAGGAGGGCGAAGAGGCGCTCGTCGATGTCCAGGATCGACATGTGGCAGCCGAAGCAGCCGGCGAGCGACGTCGTGGCGACCTTGAGCTTGCGGGGGGCGGTGCCGTCCATGGCGTCCTAGCTCCCGTCGGCCTCGACCGCGGCGATCTCGGCCGTGGAATCCGCCCGCGCGGAGATGGGCTTCCTGTCGAAGACGCGGGTCCCGAAAGGCGTCTCGAAGCCGCGGCGCTTGTGCAGGATCACCCCCACGGGGCAGACGTGCGCGGCCTTGTCCTGGTGCGAGAAGCTCGTGTCGGCGAGCCTGCCGGTGCGCGAGTTGGCGATGAGGCGCGTGCGGATCCCGCGCCCGGCCAGCGCGAACACGTTCTTGCCGTCCACGTCGCGGCTGGCGCGCACGCAAAGCGAGCAGAGGATGCAGCGGTTGAAGTCGAGCAGCATGTCCGGGTGGGAGGCGTCCACCGGGCGGTCGGGATAGAAGTGGTCGAAGTGCGGCGTGCTCATCCCGAGGTCGTAGGCGGTGGCCTGCAGCTTGCAGTCGCCGCTCTTCTCGCACGACGGGCAGAAGTGGTTGCCCTCGACGAAGAGCATCTGCACCAGCGCCAGGCGCTCGGCGTTGAGCTCGGGCGTGTCGCTCTCCACCACCGCCCCGGCCGTGGCGCGCGTGGTGCAGGAGGCCGCGTGCCGGCCGCCGACCTTCACCGTGCACACCTTGCACGAGCCGTGCGGCTTGAAGTCGGGGTGGAAGCACAGGTGCGGGATGTAGGCGCCCGCGGCCACCGCCGCCTGCAGGATCGTCTGGCCCTCGCTGAAGGCGACGGGCCGGCCGTCGAGGGTGAAGGTCGCGTTCATGCGGTCTCTTCCGTCTCGGGGCGCACGTGCGCGGCGGCGTCGTCGCGCCCCGTCATCTGGCGGGCGGCGGCGAGCGCGCGGTCCAGGTCGAAGGCGGGCTCGAACTCCTCGTGCGCCAGGCGGCGCTGGTAGGCGCCAGGGTACTTGGCGATGGTGCCCAGCACGGGGTTGCACGCCGAGTGCCCCAGCCCGCAGTGGCTCATCGACTGCAGCAGCAGGTTGAGCTTCTCGATCTCGGCGAAGTCGTAGGGCGAGCCGTGCCCGTTGGCGAGCTTGTCCATCATGTTGCGCAGCAGCGAGGTGCCCACGCGGCACGGSGTGCAGAATCCGCAGCTCTCGTGCGCGAAGAAGTGCACGAAGTTCCTCGCCACCTCGAACATGTCGCGGCGCTCGTTGAACACCATGAGCGCGCCCGCCGTGGGCAGGTCCTCGAAGGCGAGGCGSCGGCCGAAYTCCGCGGCCGGGACGGTCKCGCCCGAGGGCCCGCTCACCTGCACGGCCTGSGTGAGCCGCGCGCCGCAGTCGGCGAGCACCTGGCGAACCTCGACGCCGAAGGGATACTCGTAGATCCCGGGCCGCTCGCAGTCGCCCGAGACGCACACGAGCTTCGTGCCGGTCGACTCCGGCGTGCCGATGCCCGCGTACCAGGTACCGCCCTTCAGGGCGACGAGGCAGGAGGAGGCGAAGGTCTCGACGTTGTTCACCGCGGTCGGCTGGCCSAGGTAGCCGTGGGTSACGGGATASGGCGGGCGATTGCGMGGCGTGCCGCGCTTGCCCTCCAGGCTCTCGATGAGCGCGGACTCCTCGCCGCAGACGTAGGCGCCGGCGCCCACGTGGATGGCCACGTCGAAGTCGAATCCCTCGCGGCCGAGGATGGACTCTCCCAGGAGGCGMGCCGCGCGCCGGCGYTCCAGCACGCCCTCGAGGTGGTCGAGCAGGAAGCGGTACTCGCCGCGCAGGTAGAGAAAGCCGCGCCTGGCGCCCGTGGCCCACGCGCCCAGCGCCATGCCCTCGAAGATCGCGTCGGCCGCGGTGGCGAGGAGGACCCGGTCCTTGAAGTTGCCGGGCTCGCCCTCGTCGGCGTTGGCCACCAGGTAGCGCGCCTTGCCCGGCGCCTCGCGGCAGGCCTGCCACTTGAGCCCCGCGGGAAAGCCCGCGCCGCCCCGCCCGCGCAGCTTCG
>PQAI01000243.1 GCA_003105245.1 Betaproteobacteria bacterium
AAAAGCGCGGCTCGCCCGCGCTTTTTCCATTCCGGTACCAGGTACGCGTACCTGGTACCGACGCAACGAGGAACACACCATGGTTGCCATTACGCTTCCGGACAAGTCGGTCCGGCAATTCGATTCCCCCGTCACGGTCGCGCAGGTCGCGGCCTCCATCGGGCCCGGGCTCGCCAAGGCGGCGCTCGCGGGCAAGGTGGACGGAAGGCTCGTCGACACCTCGCACCTGATCGAGAAGGACGCCTCCCTCGCCATCGTCACCGACAAGGACGCCGAGGGGCTGGACCTCATCCGCCACTCGACGGCGCATCTCCTCGCCTACGCGGTGAAGGAGCTCTTCCCCGACGCGCAGGTGACCATCGGCCCGGTGATCGAGAACGGCTTCTACTACGACTTCAGCTACAAGCGCCCCTTCACGCCCGAGGACCTCGCGGCCATCGAGAAGCGCATGGCGGAGCTCGCGAAGAAGGACATCCCCGTCTCGCGCGAGGTGTGGAAGCGCGACGACGCGGCGAAGTTCTTCCACTCCATCGGCGAGAAGTACAAGGCGGAGATCATCGGCGCCATCCCCGCCAACGAGGACATCAGCCTGTACCGCGAGGGCGACTTCATCGACCTGTGCCGCGGGCCGCACGTGCCATCCACGGGAAAGCTCAGGGTCTTCAAGCTGATGAAGGTCGCGGGCGCGTACTGGCGCGGCGACTCGAAGAACGAGATGCTCCAGCGCATCTACGGCACGGCCTGGGCGAAGAAGGAGGACCAGGAGGCCTACCTGCACATGCTCGAGGAGGCGGAGAAGCGCGACCACCGCCGCCTGGGCACGGCGCTGGACCTCTTCCACCTGCAGGACGAGGCGCCGGGGATGATCTTCTGGCACCCGAAGGGCTGGGCCATCTGGCAGGCGGTCGAGCAGTACATGCGCGCCGTCTACCGCGACAACGGCTACCAGGAGGTGCGCTGCCCGCAGATCCTGGACCGCTCGCTGTGGGAGAGGAGCGGCCACTGGGAGAACTACAAGGACAACATGTTCACGACGGAGTCGGAGAAGCGCGACTTCGCCATCAAGCCCATGAACTGCCCGGGGCACATCCAGATCTTCAACAAGGGCATCCGCAGCTACAAGGACCTGCCGCTGCGCTACGGCGAGTTCGGCGCCTGCCACAGGAACGAGCCCTCCGGGGCGCTGCACGGGATCATGCGGGTTCGCGGCTTCACCCAGGATGACGGCCACATCTTCTGCCTGCCCACCCAGATCGCCCCGGAGTGCGTCGACTTCCACAAGCTCGCCTTCAGGGTCTACCGCGACTTCGGCTTCGAGCACGTGCAGGTGAAGCTCGCCCTGCGGCCGGAAAAGCGCATCGGCAGCGAGGAGCAGTGGGACCGGGCCGAGGAGGCCCTGCGCGAGGCGCTGCGCGCCTCGGGCGCCGAGTGGGAGGAACTCAAGGGGGAGGGCGCCTTCTACGGCCCCAAGATCGAGTACCACCTCAAGGACTCCATCGGCCGCTCCTGGCAGGTGGGCACCATGCAGGTGGACTTCTTCATGCCCGGGCGCCTGGGATCGGAATACGTGGCCGAGGACAACACCCGCCAGGTGCCGGTGATGCTGCACCGCGCCATCGTGGGCTCCATGGAGCGCTTCATCGGCATCCTCGTCGAGAACCACGCGGGCGCCATGCCGCTGTGGCTCGCCCCCGTCCAGGTGGTCGTCATGAACGTCACGGACCGCCAGGAAGCCTATGTCCGGGAGGTCGCGGAGGCTCTTCGCGCTGCCGGGATCCGGGTCGAGACCGATTTGCGGAACGAGAAAATAACGTATAAAATTCGGGAACATAGCATTCAAAAGCTTCCTTACCAGCTCATCCTGGGAGACAAGGAAGTGGCGGCCCGGACGGTTTCGGCCCGGACGCGGAGCGGCGAGAACCTCGCTCCGGTCGCGCTCGAAACCTTCATTTCGCAGCTGCAGGGCGAGATTGCCGGACGAAAATGAACGCTTTACGGGAGGCGAGGACTGAACTCGAAAGAAGTTAAAGAATCCTCGCCATGTCATTGATTTGAAAGAGGATTCTTCGCATCGCTCACGATAACAAGTCGGTTCGCATCAACGGGGAGATCAACGCCCCCGAGGTACGCCTGGTCGGCGTGGAAGGCGACCAGCTCGGCATCGTTTCCGTGATGGAAGCCATGCGCCTCGCGGAGGAAGCGGAGGTCGACCTGGTCGAGATCGCACCCATGGCCGTTCCCCCGGTCTGCCGCCTGATGGACTACGGCAAGTTCAAGTACCGGGAGAGCAAGAAGGCCCACGAGGCGAAGCTCAAGCAGAAGCAGATCCAGGTCAAGGAGATCAAGTTCCGCCCCGGCACCGACGAGGGCGATTACCAGATCAAGCTGAGGAACCTCATCCGCTTCCTGACCGAGGGCGACAAGACGAAGATCACGCTTCGCTTCCGCGGGCGGGAGATGGCCCACCAGGAACTGGGGGTGGCCCTCCTCAAGCGGGTCGAGGCGGACCTGGCCCCGCACGGGCAGGTCGAGCAGTGGCCCAAGCTGGAAGGGCGCCAGATGGTGATGATCCTGGCGCCAAAGAAGAAGCACTGAGCAAGACAAGGCGACTTCAGGTCCCAAGCGCGGAAACGGTTTCCGCCACCTGCTGCGCCAACGTAGCGAAAAGGAGGGCATTCCATGCCCAAGATGAAGACCAAGAGTGGCGCCGCCAAGCGCTTCAAGGTCCGCGCCAGCGGCTCCGTGAAGCGCGGCCAGGCCGGCAAGCGCCACATCCTCACCAAGAAAACCACGAAGTCGAAGCGCCAGCTCCGGGGCACGACGGGGGTCCACAAGACCAACGCCGACCACGTCAAGGCGATGCTTCCCTACGCCTGAGGAGATAGACGATGCCTCGCGTAAAACGTGGAGTGACGGCGCGCGCGCGCCACAAGAAGGTCCTCGAGAAGGCCAAGGGTTTCCGCGGCCGCCGCGGCAACGTCTACCGCATCGCGAAGGAAGCGGTGATGAAGGCGGGCCAGTACGCCTACCGCGACCGCCGCGCCAAGAAGCGCGAATTCCGCGGCCTGTGGATCGCCCGCATCAACGCGGCGGTTCGCGAAGCCGGGATGACCTACAGCAAGTTCATGGCGGGCCTGAAGAAGGCCGCCATCGAGATCGACCGCAAGGTGCTCGCCGACCTCGCCGTGCAGGACAAGCCGGCCTTCAGCCGGATCGTCGAGCAGGCGAAGTCGAGCCTCGGCGCCTGAGCAGACGATAAAGCGCAAAAGGGGCTCTCTCGCGGGAGCCCCTTTTTCTTTTCCGGCCCGGACCATGCAAGCCATCGACAAGATCATTTCTGACGCGCAGGCGGCCTTCGAGGCCGCGCCCACCGTGGCGGAGCTCGAGCAGGCCAAGGCGCGCTTCCTCGGGAAGAGCGGGGCCCTCACGGAGCTCCTGAAGGGCCTGGGCAAGCTTCCGCCCGAGGAGAAGCCCAAGGCGGGGGCCGCGATCAACGAGGCCAAGGTCCGCGTGGAGGGGCTCCTGCAGGCCCGCCGCGACGCCATCCTCGCTGCCGAGCTCGAGGAGCGCCTGGCCGCCGAGGCGGTCGACGTGACGCTGCCGGGACGCGCCCAGTCGAGGGGCGGGCTGCACCCCATCTCGCGCGCGCAGGAGCGCATCGAGAGGCTCTTCGCCTCGATGGGGTTCTCCGTGGCCGACGGCCCCGAGATCGAGAACGACTTCTACAACTTCACGGCGCTTCGCATGTTCCCCGACCACCCGTCGCGGAGCATGCAGGACACGTTCTACGTCGCGGACTCCGACAAGGTGCTGCGCACGCACACCTCGCCCGTGCAGATCCGCTACATGCAGTCGCACCAGCCGCCCATCCGCATCATCTGCCCGGGCCGCGTCTACCGCGTGGACCACGACGCCACGCACTCGCCGATGTTCCACCAGATCGAGGGGCTGTGGATCGACGAGGGCGTGAGCCTGGCGGACCTCAAGGGCACGGTGGCGCAGTTCCTGCGCGCCTTCTTCGAGCGCGACGACATCGAGATCCGCTTCCGGCCCTCGTACTTCCCCTTCGTGGAGCCGGGCGTCGAGATCGACATGGCGTGGTCCCGCAAGGACGGCGAGGTGGGGTACCTCGAGATCGGCGGGGCGGGCGTGGTGCACCCCGACGTGCTGCGCAACGGCAACATCGACCCGGCGAAGTACTCCGGCTTCGCCTTCGGCATGGGCCTGGACCGCCTGGCGATGCTCAAGTACGGCGTGAACGACCTGCGCCTCTTCTTCGACAACGACCTGAAGTTCCTGAGGCAGTTCCGATGAAAGTCTCCGTCAGCTGGCTGCGGGAGCTCTCGGGCGTCGACCTTCCCGTCGACCGGCTCGCGCACGTACTCACCATGGGCGGCCTCGAGGTCGAGGAGGTCACGCCGGTCGCCGCGGCCTTCAACGGCATCGTCGTGGGGCAAGTGCTGAGCGTGGCTCCCCACCCCAACGCCGACAAGCTGCGCGTGACGGAAGTCGACGCCGGCACCGGCATGACCCTGACCATCGTCTGCGGCGCGCCCAACGTGGCGGCCGGCCAGAAGGTGCCCTGCGCGCTCGTGGGGGCGAAGCTTCGGGGGTCCCCGTTCAATGGGGCCAGCGAACAAGTCCTGGAAATCAAGCAGGCGAAGCTGCGCGGCATCGAGTCCAACGGCATGCTCTGCTCGGCGCGCGAGCTGGGGATGAGCGAGGACCATTCCGGGCTCCTCGTGCTGCCGCAGGACGCGCCCGTCGGCCAGGACATCCGCAAGTACCTGGACCTCGACGACACCATCCTCACCCTGAAGCTCACGCCCAACCGCGGCGACTGCCTGTCGATGTTCGGGGTCGCGCGCGACCTCGCCGCGCTCGTGGGCAAGGAACCCTCCCTCACGCGCGCGCCCGCCGCCTCGCCGACGATCGCCGAGACGCGCGAGGTGCGCATCACCGACCGCGCCGCCTGCGGGGCCTACTTCGGGCGCGTGATCCGCGGCCTCGATCCGGCGGCGAAGACGCCGGCCTGGATGGCCCGGCGCCTGGAGCGCGCGGGACTCCGGCCGCGCAGCCCGCTCGTGGACATCACCAACTACGTGATGCTCGAGCGCGGCCAGCCCCTGCACGCCTTCGACCACGCGAAGCTCGAGGGCGCCATCGACGTGCGCATGGCGAAACCCGGCGAGGAGCTCAAGCTCCTCACCGAGCAGTGGGCCGAGTGCGTGCCCAACGTGCTGCTCATCACCGACGCCTCCGGCCCCGTCGCCCTGGGCGGCGTGATGGGGGGCTTCGAGTCCATGGTGACGGAGGCGACGACCGAGGTCTTCTTCGAGGCCGCCTGGTTCGCCCCGGAGGCCATCCAGGGCCGCGCCAAGGCCCTGCAGCTCACGAGCGACGCGGCCTACCGGTTCGAGCGCGGCGTGGACTTCGCCGGCACGCGCGCGTCGCTGGAGCGCGCCACCGCGCTCACGCTCGAGATCTGCGGCGGCGAGGCGGGGCCGGTGACCGAGGCCCACGGCGAGCTGCCGGCCCGCAAGCCCGCGCGCGTCCGCCCGCCTCGCGTGCGCGCGCTGCTGGGCTACGAGGTGGCCGACGGCTTCATGGCCGAAGCGCTGCGGCGCCTGCACTGCACCGTCGCCCACGACGGCGCCGACATCGTCGCCACGCCGCCGAGCTGGCGCTTCGACCTCGCGATCGAGGAGGACTTCGTCGAGGAGGTGGCGCGCATCCATGGCTACGAGCACGTGCCCGCGAGGGCGCCGCGCTCGACCCTGCCGATGCTCGAGTCGAAGGAGGGCCTGCGCACCCGCTTCGACCTCAAGCGCGCCGCCGCCGCGCTGGGCTACCAGGAGGTCATCAACTACAGCTTCGTCGCCTCGCAGTGGGAGGCGGACTTCTCCGAGAACGCCTCGCCCGTGAAGCTCGCCAACCCCATCGCGAGCACCATGGACGTGATGCGCTCGACCCTCGTCGGGGGACTCGTGGCCGCCGTGAAGTCGAACGTCAATCGCGACGAGGAGCGCGTGCGCGTCTTCGAGCTGGGCCGCTGCTTCCTGGGCGAGGGACCGGAGCCGCACGAGCAGCCCGAGCGGCTGGCCGGCATCACCTAYGGMCCGCGAATTCCGGAGCAGTGGGCCGAGAAGTCGCCGGACGCCGACTTCTACGACGCCAAGGGCGACCTGGAGGCCATCGCGGGGGAGGTGAAGCTCGCCTTCGTGCCCGCGCGCCACCCGGCCTTCCACCCGGGGCGCTGCGCGCGCGTCATGGCGGGCGAGCGTGCCGTGGGCCTCGTGGGCGAGCTGCATCCCCGGTTGCAGCTGAAATACGACCTGGCTCGCGCCCCGGTGGTCTTCGAGATAGATTGCGACGTCCTGCTGGCGGGCCAGGCGCCGCGCTTCGGGGGGGTGTCGAAGATGCCCACCGTGCGCCGCGACCTCGCCGTGGTGGTGGCGGAAGGGCTGTCCGCGGGGGCCATCCTGGAGGCTGTCCGGGGGGCCGTGCCGGCCTGCGTGCGGGAGGTCGAAATCTTCGATCAGTACCGCGGGAAAGGGGTCGAGAGCGGGCGAAAAAGCCTTGCGTTTCGGATAGTTATGCAGGATACTGCCAGAACTTTGACAGATGCCGAGGTGGAGGAAATCGTGGGTTCCGTCCGGCAGCTGATGACAGAAAAATTCAAGGCAACGCCGCGCACGTGAAAGACAAGGTCACCCTCACCAAGGCTGAGCTCGCCGACCTCATGTTCGAGAAGGTCGGCCTGAACAAGCGCGAGGCCAAGGACATGGTCGAGTCCTTCTTCGAGGAGATCCGCATCGCCCTGGAACGGGGCGAGATGGTCAAGCTCTCGGGATTCGGCAACTTCCAGCTGCGCAAGAAGCCCCAGCGGCCCGGCCGCAATCCCAAGACCGGCGAAGAGATCCCCATCACCGCGCGTCGCGTGGTCACTTTCCACGCGAGCCAGAAACTGAAGACCCTCGTGGAGAAGTCCTTCAATGGGCACGGAGAACCTGGCAACGAATGACCTGCCGGCGATCCCCGCGAAGCGGTATTTCACGATCGGGGAAGTCAGCGAACTCTGCGGGGTCAAGCCCCACGTGCTCCGCTATTGGGAGCAGGAGTTCACGCAGCTCAAGCCCCTGAAGCGGCGCGGCAACCGGCGCTACTACCAGCACCACGAGGTGCTGCTCATCCGGCGCATCCGCGAGCTCCTCTACGAGCACGGCTTCACCATCAACGGCGCGAGGAACCGGCTTGAAGAGCCGCCGCCTTCGCGCACGGGCGCCTATGCCGCGCTGGGCTCGGGCAAGGAGATGACGGTGCCGCAGCCCATCTCGCCGGCCAACATCCGCAAGGAGTTGAAGAGCATCCTCAAGATGCTCGACAACGAGTAGTTTCCGCTCGCGCCTGCGCGCGGGAATCCCCGTTTTCCTCTGCTATAATTCCGCTCTCGGTCGGGGCGTAGCGCAGCCTGGTAGCGCACCTGCATGGGGTGCAGGGGGTCGGAAGTTCGAATCTTCTCGCCCCGACCAATTCATTCGAGGGGTTACGCCGGTGGCGTAACCCCTTTTGCTTTCCCCGAGGGGCGCGGGCACCCGCCCTGGCCAAATCCCGTAGACTCGCAAACGCCATGACACAACTGCGCATCCCCGCCGTGTACATGCGCGGCGGSACCAGCAAGGGCGTCTTCTTCAAGGACGCCGACCTGCCCGCCGACCCGAAGGAGCGCGAGCGCGTKCTGCTGCGCGCGATCGGCAGCCCMGATCCCTACGGCAAGCAGATCGACGGCATGGGCGCTGCCACCTCGAGCACGAGCAAGGTGGTGATCCTCAAGAAGTCGGATCGTCCCGGCTTCGACGTCGACTACCTCTTCGGCCAGGTCGCGATCGACAAGCCCTTCATCGACTGGTCCGGCAATTGCGGCAACCTCACGACCGCGGTCGGCCCCTTCTCGGTTTCCGAGGGGCTGGTGGCCGCGCCGAGGGATGGCATCGCCACCGTGCGCATCTGGCAGGCCAACACCGGCCGCGGCATCGTGGCGCGCGTGCCCGTGAAGGACGGGCAAGTGGTGGAGGAGGGCGACTTCGAGCTGGACGGCGTCACCTTTCCCTCGGCCGAGGTTGCGCTCGAGTTCATGGACCCGGGCGGCGGCGAGGAGGGCGAGGGCGGCGCCATGTTCCCGACGGGCCATCCCGTCGACACGCTGGACGTGCCGGGGGTGGGGGCTGTGAAGGCCACCCTCATCAACGCCGGCAATCCCACGATCTTCGTCGAGGCTGCCGCCCTGGGCCTTCGCGGCACCGAGCTGCAGGACGAGGTGAATGGCGATGCGAAGGTCCTCGCGCGCCTCGAGGCCGTGCGCGCCCACGGCGCGGTGGCGATGGGTGTGGCGAAGGACCTCGAGGAGGCCACGACGAAGCGCCTGGCCACGCCGAAGATCTGCTTCGTCTCGCCGCCGCAGGACTACACCGCCTCCAACGGCAAGYCCGTGCGGGCGCAGGACRTCGCCGTCACCGCGCGCATCGTCTCCATGGGGAAGCTCCACCACGCGATGACCGGCACSGGAGCCGTCGCCATCGCCGTCGCGGCCGCCATCCCCGGCACGATCGTGAACGCGGCCGTGCGCCCGGGAACGTCCAACGACTCGGTGCGCTTCGGCCATCCGTCCGGCACGCTCGCGGTTGGCGCGGAAGCCCGGCAGGAAGGCGGCGAATGGAAGGTCACCAAGGCCGTGATGAGCCGCAGCGCCCGCCGCCTGATGGAAGGCTGGGTGCGGGTGCCCTCGGCGTAAAGGGAGCGAAGATGAACGTGACGAAGGAACTCGTGGCCCAGATGGCCCCTTCGGGGACGCTGCGCGTGGGCATCAACCTGGGCAATCCCGTCATCGCGCAGAAGGGCGACGGCCCGGAGCCCAAGGGCGTCGGTCCCGCCCTCGGCCGCGAGGTGGCGCGGCGCCTGGGCGTGCCCGTGGGCTTCACGACCTACGAGACGGCCGGCAAGCTCGCCGACGCCGTGAAGGCCGGCGACTGGGACGTGGCCTTCCTCGCCATCGACCCGGCGCGCGCCGAGGACATCGACTTCACCGCGGCCTACGTCCACATCGAGGGAACCTACCTCGTGCGCGAGGACTCGCCCTACCGCGCCGTCGCGGACCTGGACCGCGAGGGCGTGCGGATTGCCGTGGGGCTGAAGACCGCCTACGACCTCTACCTCACGCGCGCGATCAAGCACGCGACGCTCGTGCGCGGACCCACGTCGATCGCCGCGATCGAGCAGTTCGTGAACGACGAGCTCGAGGCCGCGGCGGGCGTGCGGCAACCCCTCGGAAAATTCGCCGCGGCGAATCCCGGCCATCGCGTACTGGACGAGAGCTTCATGGTGATCCGCCAGGCCTCGGGCGTTCCGAAGGGCCGGGCGCTCGCGAGGGCCTTCCTTGCGGACTTCATCGAGGAGGCCAAGCGCAGTGGCTTCGTCGCGAAGGCGCTGGCCGAGAGCGGGGTGGGCGAAGTGACCATCGCCCCGGCCTCCGCCCGAGCCTGATCTCGCGCGGCTCCTCGTCGCCTACTTGCCGCGCTTCGCGAGGATCGCCTCGATCTCGTCCATGATGCGGTTCATGCGCCGCACCAGCGCCTCGTAGGGCGCGCTAGTGGCGAGGTCCACGCCCGCCTTCTTCACCAGCTCGTAGGGATAATCGGATCCGCCGGCACGGATGAGCTCCAGGTAGCGCTCGCGCGCCCCGGGCCGGCCCTCGAGGATCGCCTCCGCCAGCAGCGAGCTCGCCGCGATCGAGGTGGCGTACTGGTAGACGTAGTACGCGCTGTAGAAGTGCGGAATGTAGGCCCACTCGATGGCGTAGAGGTCGTCGATCTTCACCACGCCCTGCGCCTCGCCGTGGTAGCGGCGCAGGATGTCGCCGTAGATCCTCGTGAAGCCCTCGCCCGTGACCGGCTCGCCGCGGTCGACCCTCGCGTGCACCTCGCGCTCGAACTCCGCGAACATCGCCTGGCGGAAGAACGTCCCGCGAAGCCCCTCGAGGGCCGAGCCCAGGTAGAGGAGCCGCTCGTCGTCGTTCGCCGCGGTCTTCAGGACGTGGTCGAGCAGCAGCGCCTCGTTGAGCGTGGAGGCGATCTCGGCCACGAAGGTGGTGTAGCGCGCGGTCGCGAAGGGCTGCGTGCGGTTGGAAAAGTACGAGTGCATCGCGTGGCCCCACTCGTGCGCGAGCGTGGTCACGGACTCGTAGTTGTCGTTGTGGTTGAGGAGGAGGTAGGGGTGCACGTCGTAGGCCATGCCGGCCATGTGCGCCCCCGACTGCTTCTTCGGGCGCGGGTAGACGTCCATCCASCGCGCCTTCACSCCKGCCGCCATCGCCGTCRCGTAYTCCTCGCCCAGCGGCTTCGASGAYTCGAGCATCAGGCGCACGCCCTCGTCGATGGGRTAGGCGCGSCCGCCGGRGACGAGGGGCGGGTAGATGTCGTAGTAGCGCATCTCCTTCACGCCCAGCATCTTCGCGCGCAGGCGGAAGTAGCGGTGCAGGGTGGGGAGGTTCGCGTTGGTCGAGGCGATGAGCGCGTCGTAAACCGCCACGGGGATGCGATTCTGGTCGAAGGCGCGCGCCATCGAGTCCGGATAGCCGCGCACCCGGGCCTGGGCGTAGTCCTTCTTGAGGCTCTCGTAGAAGGCCACGCCCATCGTGCGCTCGAACTCCTTCCACCGGCCCCAGAAGGCGTCGAAGACCTTCCTGCGGTCGTCCCGGTTCTCCGCCTCGCGGTACTTGGTGTAGGCGGACTGGTCGATCCTCGCCTCGGTGCCGTCGGAGAGCTTCACCGTGGGCCAGGGCATGTCCGCGTTGGTGAGGATGGAATACACGTTCCCGGCGGCGCTTGCGGACATCGACAGGGTCGCGACCAGCGACTCGCCCTTGGCGTCGAGGGTGTGCGGCGCCATGCGCAGGACGTCGTCCAGCGGCTGGCG
>PQAI01000244.1 GCA_003105245.1 Betaproteobacteria bacterium
CGGGGCGCTTCAACGAGGAGCGCTTCGTGGCCAACGCCACCTCCGACCAGGTGAAGATGATCGAGGTGAAGCTCTCGCAGGGCGCCAAGCCCGGCCACGGCGGCGTGCTGCCGGGCGCGAAGGTGACGCCCGAGATCGCCGAGGCCCGGCACGTGCCGGTGGGCGTGGACTGCATTTCGCCCGCGAAGCACTCGGCCTTCTCCACGCCCATCGAGCTGCTGCAGTTCGTCGACAGGCTGCGCACGCTCTCCGGGGGCAAGCCGGCCGGCTTCAAGCTCGCCATCGGCCACCCCTGGGAGTGGTTCGGCATCGTGAAGGCGATGGTGGAGACGGGCATCACGCCGGATTTCGTCGTGGTCGACGGCGGCGAAGGCGGCACGGGCGCGGCCCCGCTGGAATTCACCGACCACGTGGGCGCGCCGCTTCGCGAGGGGCTCATGCTGGTGCACAACTCGCTCGTGGGCGTGAACCTGCGCGAGAAGGTGCGCATCGGCGCGAGCGGCAAGATCGTCACCGCCTTCGACCTCGCGCGCACCATGGCGATCGGCGCCGACTGGTGCAACTCCGCGCGCGGCTTCATGTTCGCGCTGGGCTGCCTGCAGGCGCAGACCTGCCACTCCGGGCACTGCCCCACGGGGGTGACGACGCAGGACCCGCGGCGCATGCGCGCGCTCGTCGTTCCCGACAAGGCCGAGCGCGTCTTCAACTTCCACCAGAACACGCTCAAGGCGTTGAAGGAGCTGCTGGGCGCCGCCGGCCTGGCGCACCCGAGCGAGCTGGGCCCCGAGCACGTGATCCGCCGCGTTTCCTCCAACGAGGTTCGCTCGCTCTCGACGCTGCATCCCTGGCTCAAGCCGGGCGAGTTGCTGGCGGACGTCCCCGCCCATCCCGTCTACCAGGTGTTCTGGAAGAACGCGCGACCCGACACCTTCGAGGCGCCGCCGAGCGTGCTGGCGGTGCACACGGGGAAGTCGCGTTGAGGCTCCTTCGCGGCCTGCTCGCCGCGCTGGCGCTCGCCGCCGGGTCGACCGCGCACGCCGTCTACGAGGGGCCGATCTTCGACGCCCACCTGCACTACAACGACGACGCGGTCGGGCACTACTCCATCGGCACGGCGATGGAGCTCTTCTCGAAGAACGGCGTGAAGGCGATCCTCGCCAACAGCCGGCCCAACGACGGCACGCGCGCTCTCTACGAGGCGAACCGCAAGGCGCCGCGGTCCGGCTTTGCGGTGGTGCCCTTCATCCGCGTCTACCGCGACCGCGCCGACCACGGGACCTGGCACGCCAACCCGGAGATCGCGCGCATGATCGAGGAGGAGGCCAGGCGCGGCTATTACCGCGGCGTGGGCGAGTTCCACGTCTTCGGACGCGAGGCGGCCTCCGACGTCGTGAAGCGCATCGTGAAGTTCGCCGTCGCGAACGACTTCGTTCTGCACGCCCACTGCGACGAGGAGGCGCTGGAGCTCCTCTTCTCGCACGACCCGAAGGCCCGCGTCATCTGGGCCCACACGGGGTTCTCGACGCCGCTCGCGCGCGTGGAGGAGCTCTTCGCGCGCTACCCCGCGCTCTGGGGCGAGCTCTCCTATCGCTGGGACGTGGCGGACGAAGGCCGCCTGGCGCCGGCGTGGAAGGCCTTCTTCACGAAGCATTCCGGGCGCTTCCTCGTGGGCTCCGACACCTGGGTGAACCAGCGCTGGCAGAGCTACCCGGAGACGATGGCCACCTACCGCCGCTGGCTGGGAGACCTGCCCCCGGAGGCGGCCTCCCGCATCGCCTGGGGGAACGGCGCCCGCCTCTTCGGGCTCGAATGAGGCGCCGGGGCGCTAGAATGGGCCCCACGGTGTCAGACACCGAAACGACCATGGGGGAACGGAACATGCGAAAGATCACCACGATGGCCGCCGCCGCGCTCGCCGCCTGGATGTCCGCCGGGGCCGCCGCGCAGGACGCGTTCGACGCCTGCGAGATCTTCACCCAGGCCGACGCGCAGAAGGTCCTGGGCGCCAACGTGGACCCCGAGCCCGTCAATCCCAAGGTGAAGCGCCCCAAGGTSATCCCCACCTGCACGTGGTGGTCCTCSAAGGACGGCAAGCCCGTCTCGGCCTCCGCCAMCTTCCGCTTCGCCAAGACCGAGGCCGACGCCCAGCGCGCCTTCGAGGAMGAGAAGCTCAAGTTCCAGACCAAGCCCATGCTCCTCGGCGGCTCCTCGGCCTTCTGGAGCGCCAAGCAGGGCGCGATGCAGCTCCTCAAGGGCCGGACCTGGCTCGTGGTGGCCGTGGGCGGCGCCAAGCCCAACGAGCGCGACGCCGAGGCTTCCCGCAAGCTCACCGAGATCCTCGCCAGGAAGCTCTGAGCGAGGGCTTTCCCGGGGTGGCCGGCCCCCCTTTGGCTTAGAATATCTCCCTGGATTCGAAGCGCCGCGAGGCGCCGCCAACGAAAGGGAGCCGGAATGACCGCCATCGTCGAAGTCGTTGCCCGCGAGATCCTGGATTCGCGCGGCAATCCCACCGTCGAAGCCGACGTGCTGCTGGAGTCCGGCGTCATGGGCCGCGCGGCGGTGCCCTCCGGAGCCTCCACCGGCTCGCGCGAGGCGATCGAGCTGCGCGACGGCGACGCCCAGCGCTATTTCGGCAAGGGCGTGCAGAAGGCGGTGGAGCACGTGAACACCGAGATCTGCGAGGCCATCATCGGCCTGGACGTCTCCGAGCAGGCGCACATCGACAAGGTGCTCATCGAGCTCGACGGCACCGAGAACAAGTCCCGCCTGGGCGCCAACGCGATCCTCGCCGTGTCGGTCGCCTGCGCCAAGGCCGCGGCCGAGGAGTGCGGGCTTCCGCTGTACCGCTACTTCGGGGGAAGCGCCCCGCGCCGCATGCCGGTGCCCATGATGAACGTGATCAACGGCGGCGCGCACGCCAACAACTCCCTGGACATGCAGGAGTTCATGATCATCCCCGCGGGGCTGCCGAGCTTCCGCGACGCGCTGCGCTGCGGCGCCGAGGTCTTCCACACGCTCAAGAAGATGCTCGACAAGGAGGGCATGTCCACCACCGTCGGCGACGAGGGCGGCTTCGCACCCAACCTGCCGAACAACGAGGCGGCCATCCAGTGGATCCTCAAGGCCATCGAGGAGGCGGGCTACCTCGCGGGCAGCGACGTGCTGATCGGCCTGGACTGCGCGGCGAGCGAGTTCTACAAGGACGGCAAGTACCGCTTCGAGAGCGAGCACCTCTCCTACACCTCGCAGCAGCTCACGGACCTCCTGGACTCCTGGTGCGACAAGTACCCGATCGTCTCGATCGAGGACGGCATGGCCGAGGGCGACTGGGAGGGCTGGGAGCTCCTGACCAGGCGCCTGGGCGAGGGGGTGCAGATCGTGGGCGACGACGTGTTCGTCACCAACACGCGCATCCTCGAGGAAGGCATCCGCCGGGGCGTGGCCAACTCCATCCTCATCAAGATCAACCAGATCGGCACGCTCTCCGAGACCTTCGAGGCCATCGAGATGGCCAAGCGCGCCGGCTACACCTCGGTGATCTCGCACCGCTCCGGCGAGACGGAGGATTCCACGATCGCCGACATCGCCGTGGGCATGAACGCGATGCAGATCAAGACGGGCTCCCTCAGCCGCTCCGACCGCATCGCCAAGTACAACCAGCTCCTTCGCATCGAGGAGGAGCTCGGCGAAGGCGCCGCCTACGCCGGCCGCGGGGCGTTCTACCAGCTCAAATGAAGTCGCTCGCCGCCGCCCTGGCCGCTCTCATCGTGGTACTCCAGTACCCGTTGTGGTTCGGGAAGGGCGGCTGGCTTCGCGTGCGCGAGCTCGACCGACAGGTCGCCTCGCAGCGGGCGGTGAACGCCGGCCTGAAGGCGCGCAACGACGCCCTCGACGCCGAGGTGCGCGACCTGAAGCAGGGGCTCGAGGCCATCGAGGAGCGCGCCCGCGTCGACCTCGGCATGATCCGCAAGGACGAGGTCTTCTACCAGATCGTCTCGCCTTCCCGCCGGTGACGCCCGCCAGGATCCGCGCCTTCTGCCACTCGCTGCCGGGCGCGACCTACGACTTCAAGTGGGACGTGGACCACGTCTACTCCGTGGGCGGGAAGATGTTCGCCGTGGTCTACGACGCGAAGCGGGGCGAGGAATCGGTCTCGTTCAAGGTCGACCCCGCGCGCTTCCTCGAGCTCACCGACCGGCCCGGCATCGTGCCCGCGCCCTACCTCGCGCGCGCGAAGTGGGTGCAGGTGAAGGGGCTGCGGACGCTGCACGAGAAGGAGCTGAAGGAGCTCATCGCCCGCTCGCACGAGCTGGTGGCGGCCAGGCTCACTCGCGCGGTCCGCGAGTCCCTCGGCCTCGGCTAGCTGCCGCGGCGGGCGAGCCAGATGCCGGCGAGGACCACCGCGCCGCCCACGAACTGCGCCGCRCCGATCGCCTCGCCGAAGAGCGCCCAGGCGAAWATCGCCGCCATCACCGGCTGGATGAGCAGGCTCACCGAGGAGAGCGATGCCGGCAGGTGCGCGAAGGCGTAGGCGATGAGWCCCTGGCCCAGCACCTGCGTCACCAGCGCGAGTCCCGCGAGGACGAGCCATCCCGAGGCGCCCTGCGGCAGCATCGGCTGCGGCGAGAGCACCGCCACGGGCAGGAGCGCGATCGCGGTGATCGTGGTGCTCCAGGCCATGAGCCGTGCCGTGCTCGCCCCCGCATCCCGCGCCGACTTGATGGAGAGCATGTAGCCCGCGTAGAAGACGGCCGTCAGCGCCCCCAGCGCATCGCCCGCGAGCCGCGTGCCGCCGATGGCGAAATTGGGGCCCACGAGGATGAACATCCCCGCGATGGCCGTGACCATCCCCACCAGGAAGACGCGCGTGACCCGCTGGCGCCACAGCACCCAGCCCGCGAGCGTGACGAAGATGGGCGCGAGGTTGGCGAGGAGGGTGGAGTTGGCCACCGAGGTGTACATGATCGACCAGTGCCACACGCCCAGGTCGCAGGCGAAGAAGACGCCAGCGCCGGCGAGCGAGGCCGCCGACACGCGCACGGGAGCGGGATCGGCGCGCAGCGCCCAGATCCACAGCAGGGGGGCGGCCAGCGCGGTGCGCCAGAAGGCGCTCGCCACCGGACCGGCATCCGAAAGGCGCACGAAGATCGGCGCGAAGGCGATGGCGCAGCCGCCGGCCAGCAGGCCCAGGAAGGCGAGCGTCTCGACGCGCGGCGGGGAGGGTGCGGCGGGGGCGTTCACGGCGCCATTTTCGCATGGGGGAGGGGGCCGCCTCGCGTAAAATGGCGCTTTCCCGCGGATCGCAAGACATGGACAACCAGTTCCTCTCGGCGGTGATCCTGCTCACGCTGGTGGCGGACCCCTTCGGCAACATGCCGCTGGTGAACGCCATGCTGGGCGGCGTCCCGGAATCGCGCCGCCGCCTGGTGGTCGTGCGCGAGTGCCTCATCGCCTACGCGCTGCTGCTCGCCTTCATGCTCGGAGGGCAGTCGCTCCTCGCGGTGATGCACCTGTCGCAGACGTCGCTCTCGATCGCCGGTGGCGTGATCCTGTTCATGATCGCCATCCGCATGGTGTTCGCKAAGCTCGACGGCACCTTCGGCGAGAAGGCGGGGTCGGAGCCCTTCATCGTCCCTCTCGCCACGCCGCTCATCGCCGGGCCCTCGGCGCTCGCCACCGTGATGCTCATGGCCTCGCGCGACCCGACGCGCCTGGGCATGTGGGCGGCGGCCATCACGGTCACGATGCTCGTCACGACGGTGGTGCTGCTCGCCGGCGTGAAGCTGCACCGCTGGCTGGGCGAGCACGCCATGCACGCCATCGAGCGCCTCATGGGCCTCATCCTCACCGCCATCGCGGTGGAGATGCTCATGGCCGGCATCCGCGATTTCATCAAGGGACTCTAGTCTCCCCTCGCCCGCTTGCGGGAGAGGGGCCGGGGGTGAGGGCAATGAGCAAGGCATTCACCAGGGAAACCGACTCCTCCGACGACCTCGACGACCTCGAGGGCGCGAGCCCCATCCCGCCCGGCGCCAAGAACTACATGACGCCGCACGGCTGGCGGCGCATGCGCGACGAGCTCTCGCACCTGGTGAAGGTGGAGCGCCCGGAGGTGACGAGCATCGTCTCCTGGGCCGCCTCCAACGGCGACCGTTCCGAGAACGGCGACTACCAGTACGGCAAGAAGCGGCTGCGCGAGATCGACCGGCGCATCCGCTACCTCACCAAGCGCCTGGAGAACGCGGAGGTCGTGGACCCGGCCTCCCGCGAGGAGACGGACCAGGTCTTCTTCGCGGCCACGGTCACCTACGCCAACTCCGCCGGCGAGGAGCTCACCGTGCGCATCGTCGGCATCGACGAGACGGACCACGCGCGCGGGCACATCAGCTGGATCTCGCCCGTGGCCCGCGCCCTCATCAAGGCGCGCGAGGGCGACAGCGTGGCGCTCGTCACCCCCGGCGGGCGCGAGGAGATCGACATCCTCGAGGTGCGCTACGAGGAGATCCCGATGGATCCCTTCGTCCCCGCGACGGGCGCCTGGCGGCCGAACGCCGGGTAGCCGGCGCTTCCCTTCAGATCAGCCATATCCCCGGGGCCGCCGAGGCCTGCGGCAGCGGCGCCGGTGCGTCCTGCGTGGCCGCGGGCGGCGTCGCCTGCGCGGCCGGCGCGCCCCGCCATTCCCCGCCCAGCACGGCGAGCGCCAGGCTGAACCAGGCGACGACCGCGAGCGTCACGAGGGCGGCCAGGTAGTCCGAATGCGAGCCGGGGGTGGCGAAGGGGCTGCGGCTCGTCTTCCGAAATGAGAGTGTGGTTTTCATGTTTGCGGCCTCCAGGCGTCAGGGCATGGCGGCAGTCTATTGGTGCGCCCGGGAGGGGACAATCGATTCGTTTTCATGCAAAATGTGAGAAATATTCACAGGAGACCGGCATGGCCCGGCGCCTTCCCCCGATGCAGGCCCTGCGCGCCTTCGAGGCGGCGGCGCGCGAGCGCAGCCTGACCCGCGCCGCCGAGAAGCTGCACGTCACGCACGGCGCCATCAGCCACCAGATCAAGTCGCTCGAGGCCGACCTGGGCGTGCGGCTCGTCGAGCGCGCGGGCCGCGGCGTGCGCCTCACGGAGGAGGGCGAGCGCTTCGCGGCGCGCGTGCGCACGGCGTTCGCGGAGYTGATGGCGGGCGTGGAGGAGCTCGCACAGCGCGCCAATCCSCGGCAGCTTCGGGTGAGCATCGCCCCCTCCCTCGCCGCGCGATGGCTCCTGCCCCGGATCGGGCGCTTCAACGCGCAGCATCCCGACATCGACCTCGTCGTGAGCGCCAGCATGGCGCTCGCCGATTTCCAGCGCGACGAGGTGGACGTGGGCATCCGCTACGGCTTCGGCCGGTGGGAAGGGGTGCGCGCCGAGCACCTGTTCGACGATGCGTTCTTCCCGGTGTGCAGCCCCCGGCTCGCGGGCGGGGTGCCGAAGAGGCCGGCCGACCTCGCGCGCTACACGCTGCTTCGCGCCGACGGCGAGCCGTGGAAGCCGTGGTTCGAGGCGGCCGGACTCGACTGGCCCGAGCCCGCGCGAGGTCCCTTCTTCAGCGACTCGGCGATGCTGATGCAGGCCGCGGCCGAAGGCCAGGGCATCGCGCTCGGCCGCCGCAGCCTGCTGGGAAGCGACGAGCGCAACGGCGTGCTGGTCCGGCCCTTCGCGATCGAGACGCCCGGGCCGCGGCAGATCTACCTCGTCTACCCGCCGCGCCTCGCCGACTCCCCCAAGGTCGCGATCTTCCGGGCCTGGCTGCAGGCGGAGATCGCGGCGGACCGCAAGGCGGACGCGGCCCGCAGCAAGCCGGGCCGGCGCTCCCCGAGGTAACGGGAGGTGTAACATTTCCGTCCCGGTTCGCGAGGGAGGGAGCCCATGAGCGCAGCCAGGTCCGCGAAGTCCCGTTCTTCCAGCTCGGCCACCGGAACCGTCGCGCTGCTCGTCGCGACGCGCAAGGGGGCCTTCATCTACCGCTCGGACAAGTCGAGGCGCGCMTGGCGCGTGGCCGGGCCGATGTTCTTCGGCCACACCGTCCACCACCTCGTGCTCGACGCGCGGCCCAACGCGAAAGGCGGGCGCACGATGCTCGCCGCCACGAGGACGGGGCACCTGGGCCCGACGATCATGCGCTCCACCGACCTGGGCCGCACCTGGAAGGAGGCCGCGAAGCCGCCAGCGTTTCCCAAGGTGCCCGAGGGGAAGAAGGGCCGCGTGGTGGACCACAACTTCTGGCTCACGCCCGGCAACGCCGCCGAGCCGGGCGTGTGGTATTCGGGCACCTCGCCCCAGGGCCTTTTCCGGACGGAAGACGACGGCGTGACCTGGGCGCCCGTTTCCGGCTTCAACGACAACCCGATGTACGAGGCGTGGACCGGCGGCGAGCAGGACGGCACGCCCGACGGGCCGAAGATGCACTCGGTCATCGTGGATCCCCGCGACGCGAGGCATCTCTACATCGGCATGTCGAGCGGCGGCGTGTTCGAGAGCCGCGACCGCGGCGCGAGCTGGAAGCCGCTCAACCAGGGCGTGCTGGCCGACTTCCGGCCCGACAAGTACCCCGAGTACGGGCAGGACGCGCACTGCGTGCGCCTGCACCCGGCCGCGCCCGACGTCCTCTACCAGCAGAACCACTGCGGCATCTACCGCCTCGAGCGGCCCGGCACGGTGTGGCAGCGAATCGGCAGCAGCATGCCGAAGAAGGTGGGCGACATCGGCTTTCCCATCGTCGTGCATCCGCGCGACGCGGCCACGGCCTGGGTGTTCCCGATGGACGGCAGCACCGTGTGGCCGCGCACGAGCCCCGGCGGGAAGCCCGCGGCCTACGTCACGCACAACGCCGGCCGGACCTGGAAGCGCCAGGACGCGGG
>PQAI01000245.1 GCA_003105245.1 Betaproteobacteria bacterium
CGGGCGTGGCGGGCGCGCCGGCGGACAGGGTGAGGATCTCGAAGCCGGCGGGCGTGACCAGGACGGTGTGTTCCCACTGGGCCGAGAGCGAGTGGTCGGCGGTGACGATGGTCCAGCCGTCGGCGAGCGCGCGGATGTCG
Source organism: Betaproteobacteria bacterium (assembly GCA_003105245.1). Taxonomy (GTDB): domain Bacteria; phylum Pseudomonadota; class Gammaproteobacteria; order Burkholderiales; family Usitatibacteraceae; genus FEB-7. The sequence continues at coordinate 141 of PQAI01000245.1, forward strand.
CGGCGCCCGGCGTTGATCATGGGCTCCACGGTGAAGGTCATGCCGGCCTCGAGCGCCATGCCCTGGCCGGGCTTGCCGTAATGCAGGACCTGCGGCTCCTCGTGGAAGCGCCGGCCGATGCCGTGGCCGCAGAACTCGCGCACCACGCTGTAGCCGTGCGACTCGGCGTGGCGCTGGATGGCGTGGCCGATGTCGCCCAGGCGCGCGCCGGGGCGCACCTGCGCGATGCCCTTCCACATGCACTCGTAGGTGACCTCGCACAGGCGCCGGGCCTGGATCGAGGGCTCGCCCACGAGGAACATGCGGCTCGTGTCGCCGTGGAAGCCGTCCTTGATGACCGTGATGTCGATGTTCACGATGTCGCCGGCGCGCAGGACCTTCTCGCCGGGAACGCCGTGGCAGACCTGGTGGTTCACCGAGGTGCAGATCGACTTGGGGTAGGGGCGGTGGCCCGGGGGCGCGTAGTCGAGCGGCGCCGGGACGGTGCCCTGCACGTCCACCATGTAGTCGTGGCAGAGCTTGTCCAGGCGGCCGGTCGTCACCCCGGGCTTCACGTGCGGCGCGATGAAGTCGAGCACCTCCGCGGCCAGGCGGCCGGCGATGCGCATCTTCTCGATGTCCTCGGGGGTCTTGAGCTCGATTGCCACGGGTGCGGTCCGGGGGCGGAAAGGCGCCAATTATAGCGGCTGCGGCGCGGGGCTCCCGCGGGGGCCGCCTCGCGCGCGGCCGCAGGCGGCCATCCCCGCCGGGGGCGGAAGCGAACTATTTGAATACTTGGCCCTTTTCCGGCTATAATCGCGGTCTGTCCGGGGTGGCATCGCCATGGCCCCGGGCAAATACGCACCCTCGCAGCAGGGCCTAAGGTCCCGGGAAACCGGGTTCGCGAGGGGAGGCCAACCTTGACCACAGGAGCAACACCGATGTCCGTCACCATGCGCCAGATGCTGGAGGCCGGCGTTCACTTCGGCCACCAGACGCGCTACTGGAACCCGAAGATGAGCCCGTTCATCTTCGGCGCCCGCAACAAGATCCACATCATCAACCTCGAGAAGTCGCTTCCGATGTACCAGGAAGCGCTCAAGTTCGTGCGCACGCTCACGTCCAACAAGGGGCAGGTCCTCTTCGTCGGCACCAAGCGCCAGGCGCGCGACATCGTGAAGGAAGAGGCCCTTCGCGCCGGAGCCCCGTACGTGGACTACCGCTGGCTCGGCGGCATGCTCACCAACTTCAAGACGGTGAAGCAGTCGATCAAGCGCCTCAAGGAGATGGACCAGATGATCGCCGACGGGTCCGTCGAGAAGCTCACGAAGAAGGAAGGCCTCAACTTCGCGCGCGAGAAGGAGAAGCTGGAGCGCTCGCTCGGCGGCATCAAGGAGATGGGCGGCATCCCCGACGCGCTCTTCGTGATCGACGTGGGCTTCCACAAGATCGCGGTCACCGAGGCGAAGAAGCTCGGCGTGCCGATCGTGGGCGTGGTCGACACCAACAACTCGCTCGACGGGATCGACTACGTGATCCCCGGCAACGACGACTCGACGCGCGCCATCCGGCTCTACGCCCGGGGCGTGGCCGACGCGATCCTCGAGGGCCGCAGCCAGGTGATCACCGAGATGGTGGCGCCGACCTCGGAGGAGTTCGTCGAGGTCGAGGACGCCGAGGAAGCGAAGGGCTAGGGGCCCTCGCGGCACTCTCACGCGAATGGGGGGCGCCAAGCCCCCTTTTCGCATCCGCAATGCGAATGGAGCAATGAAGATGGCGGAAATCACCGCTGGGATGGTCAAGGAACTGCGCGAGCTCACCGGGCTCGGCATGATGGAATGCAAGAAGGCCCTCGAGGAGTCGGGCGGCGACATGAAGAAGGCCGAGGAGCTGCTGCGCATCAAGAGCGGCGCGAAGGCCTCCAAGGCCGCCTCGCGCGTGGCCTCCGAGGGCGCGGTGGGCATGCACGTCTCCGCCGACGGCAGGCTCGGCGCCATGGTCGAGGTGAACTGCGAGACGGACTTCGTGGCCAAGAACCCCGACTTCGCCGCCTTCGCCAGGTCGCTCGCCGAGCTCGTGGCGAGCGCGAACCCCGCCGACGTGGCGGCCCTGTCGGCGCTCTCCATCGCCGGCAAGAGCGTCGAGGAGACCCGCCAGGCGCTGGTCCAGAAGATCGGCGAGAACATCACCGTGCGCCGCTTCGAGCGCGTGCAGACCCCCGCCCGCCTCGCGCAGTACGTGCACGGCGTGAAGATCGGCGTGCTGGTCGAGTTCGAGGGCCAGGACGCGGTGGGCAAGGACGTGGCCATGCACATCGCCTTCGCCAAGCCCCGGTTCCTGTCGAAGGACCAGGTCGCCGCCGACGTGATCGCCGGCGAGCGCGCCATCATCGAGGCGCGCGCGAAGGAATCCGGCAAGCCCGCCGAGATCGTGGCCAAGATGGTCGAGGGCGGCGTCAACAAGTTCCTCGGCGAGATCACGCTCCTGGGCCAGCCCTTCGTGAAGGACGACAAGCAGACGGTGGAGAAGATGCTCGCCGCCAGCAAGTCGAAGGTCCTGTCCTACCGCTTCCTGGTGGTGGGCGAGGGCATCGAGAAGAAGCAGTCGGACTTCGCCGCCGAGGTCGCGGCGATGACCAAGACCGCGGCCTGACGGCCTTCCCATGGCGACTCCCGCGTACTCACGGATCCTGCTCAAGCTCTCCGGCGAGGCCCTCATGGGCGACGACGCCTTCGGCATCAACCGCGCCGTCGTCGAGAGGATCGTGGGCCAGGTGAAGGAGGTCGCGGACCTGGGGGTGCAGGTCGGGGTGGTGATCGGCGGCGGCAACATCTTCCGCGGCGTGTCGCTGGGGGCGGCCGGCATGGACCGCGCCACCGCCGACTACATGGGCATGCTCGCCACCGTGATCAACGCGCTCGCCCTCCAGGACGCGATGAACCGCGCGGGGCTGGTGGCGCGCGTGCAGTCGGCGCTCAACATCGAGCCCGTGTGCGAGCCCTACATCCGCGGCAAGGCGATCCGCTACCTCGAGGAGGGCAAGGTCGTCATCTTCGCGGCCGGCACGGGCAACCCCTTCTTCACCACCGACACCGCCGCCGCCCTTCGCGGACGGGAAGTCGAGGCGCAGATCGTGCTCAAGGCGACCAAGGTGGACGGCGTGTACACCGCCGACCCGCTCAAGGACCCGAAGGCCACGCGCTACGACCGGATCACCTTCGACGAGGCGTTCGTGAAGAACCTGAAGGTGATGGACGCCACGGCGCTGGCGCTCTGCCGCGACCAGCGCCTGCCGATCAACGTCTTCTCCATCTTCAAGGACGGGGCGCTTCGCCGCGTCGTGATGGGCGAGGACGAGGGAACCCTGGTCCACAGCTGAAACCCGGAGGCGGAAATGGCTCAGACGATGGCCGACATCAAGAAGCAGGCCGGCGAGAAGATGGCGAAGTCCATCGACACGCTCAAGCACAACCTCGCCAAGGTGCGCACGGGCCGCGCGCACGCGGGCCTGCTCGACCACCTGCGGGTCGACTACTACGGCACGCCCACGCCCATCAACCAGGTGGCCAACGTGACGCTCGTGGACGCGCGCACGATCGGCGTGCAGCCCTACGAGAAGAAGATGGTCCAGGCCGTCGAGCGCGCCATCCGCGACTCCGACCTGGGAGTCAACCCCGCCACCTCCGGCGACATGATCCGCGTGCCGATGCCCCCGCTCACCGAGGAGCGCCGCCGCGACCTCACGAAGCTCGTGAAGCACGAGGGCGAGGAGGCGAAGGTGGCCGTCCGCAACGTCCGCCGTGACGCCAACACGCACCTCAAGGAGATCCTCAAGAAGCACGACGTCTCGGAGGACGAGGAGAAGCGCGTCCAGGACGAGGTGCAGAAGCTCACCGACAAGGCGGTCGCGGACATCGACCGGATGATCGCCGAGAAGGAGAAGGAGCTGATGGCCGTCTGACGGCCATCCTCCCGCCGGGCCCCGAGCGCCGCATGGGCACCCCCACCAGCAGCACGATCGCGATCCCCGAGACGGGCGACGTGCCGCGCCACGTCGCCATCATCATGGACGGCAACGGGCGCTGGGCGAAGAAGCGCTTCCTGCCGCGCGTGGCCGGGCACCGCCGCGGCGTGGAGGCCGTGCGCGAGGTGGTGAAGGCCTGCATGGAGCGCGGCGTCGAGTGCCTCACGCTCTTCGCCTTCTCCAGCGAGAACTGGCGCCGGCCCACCGAGGAGGTGAACTTCCTCATGCAGCTCTTCCTCAAGGCCCTCGAGCAGGAGGTGGAGAAGCTGCACGCGAACGGCATCCGCTTCCGGGTGATCGGCGACCTCTCCGCGTTCGACCCCGTGATCGTCGAGCACGTGCGCCGGGGCGAGGCGCTCACGGCCGGCAACACGCGCCTCACGCTCACCGTCGCGGCCAACTACGGCGGGCGCTGGGACATCCTGCAGGCGGCCAACCGCTGCCTCGCCGAGCGCCCGGGCGAGCCGATCACCGAGGAGCTCCTGGCGGCCCGGCTCAGCCTCGCGGACTGCCCCGAGCCCGACCTCTTCATCCGCACCGGCGGCGAGGAGCGCGTCTCCAACTTCCTGCTGTGGCAGCTCGCCTACACCGAGCTCTACTTCACGCCCGCGCTCTGGCCGGACTTCGGCGCCGCCGCGCTCGACGAGGCCATCGCCTCCTACCGCGCCCGCGAGCGGCGCTTCGGGCGCACGAGCGAGCAACTGGCCGCCACCCTGCCGCAGCCCAAGGTCGGCTAGACGCCCCCGGCGCCGGCCCATGCTCAAGACGCGCGTCCTCACCGCGATCGCCCTGTTGCCCGTCGTGCTGGGGATGCTCTTCCTGGCCGGGACGGCGGCGTGGGTGGCGTTCGCCGCGGCCATCGCCCTCGTGTCCTGCTGGGAATGGTCGCGCCTGTGCGCCTTCTCCCCCGGCGCGCGCGCGCTCTTCCTGGTCGCCTCGGGCGCCATCGCCTGCGCGCTGGCCGCCGCCCGCCTCGCCGGCCCTCCCGCCCTCTTCGCCAACGTCGCCCAGGCTGCCTTCGTCGCCGCCGCCTACTTCTGGATCTTCGCCGTTCCCGCGTGGCTCGCGCTTCGCCTGCGCCCGGAGCCGTGGGCCTGCGGCCTGGCCGGCTGGTTCGTGCTGTGGCCGATGTGGGCCGCGCTCGTGGTGCTGCGCGAGGCGGGCCCCTGGGTGCTGCTCGCCTGCGCCGCCCTCGTGTGGGTGGCCGACATCGCCGCCTACTTCGCGGGCCACCGCTTCGGCCGGCGCAAGCTCGCGCCCGCCATCAGCCCGGGCAAGACCTGGGAGGGCGTGGTCGGCGCGATCCTGGGGGTGCTCGCCTACGGCGTGGCGCTCGACATCCTCGCGCACGTCCGCCCTGGCGCCCTCTCGCCGCACTTCGAGGCGGCGGCGGGCCTGCCGGCGCTCGCCGCCATGGTGGGGCTCGCGGCCCTGTCCATCCTGGGCGACCTCTTCGAGTCGTGGATGAAGCGCGGCGCGGGGCGCAAGGACTCGAGCTCGCTCCTGCCGGGCCACGGCGGCGTCCTCGACCGCATCGACGCGCTCACCTCCACCCTTCCGGCGGCCGCGCTGCTAATCTCACTCGCATGAAGCGGCTGACCATCCTCGGCTCCACGGGCTCCATCGGGGAGAGCACGCTTGACGTCGTCGCGCGCCACCCCGGCCGCTTCGAGGTCGTGGCGCTCGCGGCCAACGCGAGCCACGAGAAGCTCGCGGCGCAGTGCGAGCGCTTCGCGCCCCGCTACGCGGCGATGGCGGACGCGGACGCGGCCGGACGCCTGGGCGCGGTCCTGCGCGCGCGCGGGATCGCCACCGAGGTGCTCGGCGGACCGGGGGCGCTCGAGCGCGTGGCGGCGCTGCCCGAGGCCGACGCGGTGATGGCGGCCATCGTGGGCGCGGCGGGCCTGCCCGGCACGCTCGCGGCCGCGCGCGCGGGCAAGGCCGTGCTGCTGGCCAACAAGGAGGCCCTCGTGGTCTCCGGACCGCTCTTCCTCGCCGCCGTGGCCGAGGGCGGCGCCACGCTCCTGCCCATCGACAGCGAGCACTCCGCCGTCTTCCAGTCGCTGCCGCGCGGCTTCACCTGCGGACGCGAGGGCGAGGCGGCCCGCGCCGGCGTGCGCCGCATCCTGCTCACGGCCTCGGGCGGGCCCTTCCGCGCCCGGCAGCTCTCCGAGCTCGAAGGGGTGACGCCSGACGAGGCCTGCGCGCATCCCAACTGGGTCATGGGCCGCAAGATCTCGGTGGACTCGGCCACCATGATGAACAAGGGGCTCGAGGTSATCGAGGCGCACTGGCTCTTCGGCGCGCCGCGGGAGGCGATCGAGGTCGTCGTGCACCCGCAGAGCGTCATCCACTCGATGGTCGAGTACCACGACGGCTCCGTCATCGCGCAGCTCGGCGCCCCCGACATGCGCACGCCCATCGCCTGCGCGCTCGCCTGGCCCGATCGCATCGAGGCGGGCGTGGCCCCCGTGGACTTCACGGCCCTGGGACACCTCGAGTTCGGGCGCGTGGACGACGCGCGCTTCCCGTGCGTGCGGCTCGCGTACTCGGCGCTGGACCGCGGGGGCACGGCGCCGGCCGTGCTGAACGCCGCCAACGAGGTGGCCGTGGCGAGCTTCCTCGACGGCGGCCTCGGCTTCACGGCGATCCCGGCGGTCATCGAGAACGTCCTGGCCGGCACCGCGGTCGAATCGCTCGTGAGCCTTGACGTCGCCTGGAAGGCCGACCGCGAGGCGCGCGAGGCCGCGCGCCGCGAGGTCTCCCGCCTCGGGCGCCGCCGCGGCTGAAATCGGCGAGAATCCCCACCATGTCCGGCGCGCTCCTCACCATCGCTTCCTTCCTCGTCACCGTGGGCGTGCTCGTGATCGTCCACGAGTGGGGGCACTACGCCGTCGCGCGCCTGGCGGGCGTGAAGATCCTGCGCTTCTCCGTGGGCTTCGGCCGGCCGGTCTGGATGCGGCGCACCGGCCCCGACCGCACCGAGTGGGTGATCGCCGCCTTCCCCCTCGGCGGCTACGTGAAGATGCTCGACTCGCGGGAAAGCGAAGTCCCTGCCGCGGAGCTGCCGCGCGCCTTCGACCGCCAGGGCGTGGGCAAGCGCATCGCGATCGTGCTCGCCGGCCCCGCGGCCAACTTCCTGGCCGCCTTCCTGCTCTACTGGGGGCTCTACGTGACCGGCCTGCCGGGGGTGAAGCCGGTGGTGGGCGATCCGCCGAGGGCCACCGCCGCCGCCGCCGCGGGGCTTTCCAACGGCGACACCATCCGCGCCATCGGCGGCGAGCCCACGGCCACCTGGACCGACGTGCGCTGGCTCCTGCTCAAGGAGGCGGTGCGCGGGGGCGAGGTCGCCATCGAGCTCGAGGGCGCCGGCGGCGGCCGCGCCACGCGCTCGCTGGACCTCTCCGTCCTCACCAAGGAGGACCT
>PQAI01000246.1 GCA_003105245.1 Betaproteobacteria bacterium
ACCTGCGAGGCGGCCTCGTCGAGGTCGAAGTGGACCTCGAGCGAGGTGAGCGCGATGGGATGGCACAGCGGGATGAGTTCCCAGGTCCGCTTGGCCGCCTGGATCGCCGCGACGCGCGCTATGCCGAGGACGTCGCCCTTCTTCGCGGTTCCGTCGCGCACGAGGGCGAAGGTCTCCGGGCGCATGCGGATGGCGCCCGCGGCCACGGCCCGCCGGGCCGTCTCGTCCTTCGCGCCGACGTCCACCATCCAGGCCTGGCCGCCCGCGTCGAAATGGGTGAGTTTTTCGTTCATAATCAGGCACTCCGCATGCGGCGAACCAATGCCGTCGCCGGTGGTCCCAAGTATCCACGATTTCAATCGCGCACGCTCCGGCCCCGTTTCCCCTTCCGAATGCTGATCCGCCGATTCGTCGCCCTCGCCCTGTGCGTCGCGCTCCTGCCAGCCCACGCGCAGGTCCTGCCCGACCTCGGCGACGCCTCCGATGCGGTCCTCTCGGACAAGCAGGAGAAGACGATCGGCAACCGCGTGATGCGCGAGGTGCGCATCGACCCGGCCTTCGTCGACGACCCCGAGATCTCGGACTACGTGAAGTCCCTGGGCAACCGGCTGCTGGGGGCCGCCGACCCGCCGCGGCGCCCCATCGAGTTCTTCGTGGTGCAGGACGACGCCATCAACGCGTTCGCCCTCATCGGCGGCCACATCGGGATCCACACGGGGCTCATCCTCCTCACCCGCGACGAGGCGGAGCTCGCCGGGGTGATGGCGCACGAAATCGCGCACATCCTGCAGCGCCACCAGTCGCGCCTCTACCAGGGCCAGGGGAAGTACCAGCTCGCCTCCCTCGCGGCGCTGGCCCTCGCCATCATCGCCTCGCGCGGGAGCAGCTCGCAGAGCAGCGCGGTGACCGAGGCGGCCATCACGGGCGCCAGCGCCATCATGATGCAGGGCCAGCTCGACTACACGCGCGAGCACGAGCGCGAGGCTGACCGCATCGGGCTCACGATCCTCGAGCGCGCCGGCTACGACCCGCGCGGCATGGTGAGCTTCTTCGAGCGCATGCTGCGCGCCAACCGGCTGAACGAGTTCAAGGGCGCCCCCTCGTACCTGCGCACCCACCCCCTCACCGTCGAGCGCATCGCCGACATGCAGGGCCGCGTCGAGCGCATGGCGCCGCGCCTCGTGCCCGACAGCTTCGAGTACCGGCTGGCGCGGGCCAAGCTGCGCGCGCTCTCCGGCTCGGCCCCCGCGCAGATCACCTACTTCCGCAGCCAGATCGCCGAGCGGACCGTGGTCCGGCCGCGCGAGGAAGTCTACGGGCTGGCCATCGCCCTGAAGCGCGCGCGCGAGTTCGCGGAGGCCGAGAAGGAGCTCAACACCATCCGCACCGGCGAGAACGCCCACCCGGCCTTCGAGTGGCTCGCGGCGCAGCTCCAGGCCGAGCAGGGCCGCCGCGACGCCGCCGTCGAGACCTATCGCGCCGCCCTCAAGTCCTATCCCGGCTACCGCGGCCTCGTGTACGGCCTCGCCGAGCTCCTCGTGGATTCGGGACGCACGCGGGAGGCCCTGGCGCTCCTCGACGAGAAGGTTCGCGACGATCCCGAGGACGCGAAGCTCTACGAGCTGCAATCGCGTGCCTACGCGGCCACGGGCAACCGCCTCGGGCAGCATCGCGCCCAGGCGGAGGCGTACTTCCGGAGAGGCAACCTCGCGGCCGCCGTGGACCAGCTCGAGCTCGCGACCAAGGTCCGCGGATCGGACTACTACGAGCTGTCGATGACGGAAGCGCGGCTGCGCGAGCTGCGCTCGCAGCTGCGCCTGGAACGCGAGGCCGAGAAGGCCCTCAAGCTCGGCTGATGCGAAGGTCCCTGCGAATCCTCGCCGCCGCGGCAGYCCTGGCCTCGGCCGCCGCATGGGCCCAGGCTCCTTCCGCGTCGGGCCGCGACATCTTCCTGCGCGCCGACAAGGGCAACTGCATCGCCTGCCACCAGGTSCCCGAGGGCKCGGGACCGGCGGTGCGCGCGAACATGGGTCCGCGCCTGGACGCCGCGCGGCTCAAGGGCTGGGACCGCGCGCGGCTCCGCGCGCTCCTCGACGACCCCATGCGCGCCAATCCCGACACCGTGATGCCTCCCTACGGGCGCCATCGTCTCCTGGACGCCGGCGAGATCGATCGCGTCATCGACTACCTCCATGCGCTTCCCTGATCGCCTGCGCCTCGCGGCGGCCGCCCTGGCCCTCGCCCTTCCCCTCGCCGCCGCGGCGGGAGCCGAGGACGTGCGCAACCAGGTCATCGCCCGGCAGAAGGAACGCCACCCGTCCCTCGCCCCTTCGGACCTGGCCGCCGGCTCCGCCGCCTTCGATCCCGAGCGCCAGGCCGAAGCCGAGCGCAACCGGCCCGCGCCCGGCGCGGCGGAGGCGATCGAGGCCGGCAAGCGGATCTGGACGCGCAAGTTCGGCAAGGGCAAGTCGCTCGCCGGCTGCTTCCCCAACGGCGGGCGCCGCATCGCCCCCGCCTACCCGCAGTACGACCCGCGCGTGAAGCGCCTGGTCACGCTGGAGACGGCCATCAACCAGTGCCTGAAGACGCACGGCCAGCCCCTGCTCGAGGCGGCCGACCCGCAGACCATGGGCGCGGTCCTCGCCTACCTGCGCTCGCTCGCCGAGGGGCAGAAGATCTCGCTCCGGGCGGGCAGTGCCGCSKCCGAGCAGCGCTTCGAGGAAGGCCGGCGCCTGTACCACACGCGGATGGGCCAGCAGAACTACTCGTGCGCCTCCTGCCACCTCAATCATTCCGGCGACTTCTTCGGCAACRCGGCCGTTCCCTCTCCCGTGGGCAGCGCCACGCAGTGGCCCTGGCTTCGCGAGGGGCGCCCGGTCACGCTCCAGATGCGCATCCGCGAGTGCCTCGACCGCATGGGGGCCGCGCCCTTCCCGGCCGGGTCCGACGAGCTGGCCCACCTCGACTACTTCCTGACCTACCTTTCCAACGGGCTCGCCATCCGGCCCAACGCCTGGCGTCCCTGAGCCGGACATGTAACCAATGGTAAGGAGCGGGCACCGGGGCCCGGGGCGCTCCTCTAAAATGCAGGGAACAAGAACGATCCTGCCCCCATGCTCCGCGCCCTCCTTCGCCCCCGCGTCCTCGTCGTCATCGTCCTGCTCCTGGCCGCCGCCGGAGGCTACGCGTGGTGGCAATCGCAGGCCTCGACCAGCCCCGCCGAACGCTGGCGGCTCGAGAGCGCCGACCGCGGCGACGTTGTGCAGGTGGTCTCCGCCAACGGGAACGTGAATCCCGTCACCTCCGTGAACGTCGGCACGCAGGTCTCCGGGGCGATCATCCGCCTGCACGCGGACTACAACAGCGTCGTGAAGGAAGGCCAGCTCCTCGCCGAGCTCGATCCGGCGCTCTTCAACGCGGCGCTGGCCCAGAGCGAGGCGAACCTCAACGCCGCCCAGGCGGCGCTTCGCCTGGCGCAGACGAAGGAGGCCCGCACCCGCTCGCTCGTCGGAAAGGGATTCATCTCGCAGGCCGAGCTCGACACCGCCGTGAAGGAGCTCGAGGCCGGGCAGGCGCAGGTCGAGCTCGTGAAGGCGCAGGTGGAGCGCGACAAGACCAACCTGCGCTACACCATCATCCGCTCGCCCATCTCGGGCGTGGTGGTCGCGCGCAACGTCGAGCTGGGGCAGACGGTGGCGGCGAGCTTCAATACGCCCACCCTCTTCCAGATCGCGCGCGACCTCGCGGAGATGCAGATCGAGACGAGCATCGCGGAGGCCGACATCGGCGGCATCAAGGAGGGCCTGCAGGCGCGCTTCCGCGTCGACGCCTTCCCCGGCCAGTTCTTCCGCGGCGCCGTGCGGCAGGTGCGGCTGAACCCGACCATCCAGTCCAACGTCGTGAGCTACACGGTCATCGTCACCGCCGACAACGCCGAGGGAAAGCTCAAGCCCGGCATGACTGCCTTCGTGCAGATCACGGCCAACCGCCGCGAGGGCGTGCTGCGCGTGCCCAACGCGGCGCTTCGCTTCCGGCCGCCGGCCGAGACGGCGCCGTCGGGCGGCGCGGCGAAATCGGCGGGCGGCCCCCCGGGCGGTGGCCCGGTCGGCGGCGGCATGGGCGGCGGCGGGGGTGGCGGCGCGGGAGCGCGGCGAGACGCGGGCTCGCGCGTCTACAAGCTCGTCGACGGCAAGCTCGTGGCCGTTCCCGTCCAGGTGGGCGTGGCCGACACCGCGTGGACGGAGATCGTCGGCGGCGAGGTGAAGGAAGGCGACAAGCTCGTCACGCGCGACCTCTCCGGCCAGGGCGGGCCGCAGTCGCAGATGCGCCTTCGCATGTTCTGAGCCCKCCATGGCCGGCCGCTTCATCGAGGTCGAGAACCTCGGCAAGGTCTACGAGACGGCGGCCCCGGGAACGCCGCCGGCCCTGCAGTCGGTCTCCCTCGCCATCGAGCAGGGCGAGTTCGTGGCGGTCATGGGACCGTCGGGTTCCGGGAAATCGACCTTCATGAACATCATCGGGCTCCTCGACACGCCCACGAGCGGCGCCTACCGGCTCAACGGCCGCGACGTCGCGGGGCTCACGACGGACGAGCTGGCCCACGTGCGCAACCGCGTCTTCGGCTTCGTCTTCCAGGGCTTCAACCTGCTCAAGCGCATCACGGCCGGCGAGAACGTGGCCCTGCCGATGATCTATTCCGGCGTGTCCGGCGGCGAGCGTCGCCGCCGCGCCGACGAGCTCCTGGCCCGCGTGGGACTGGCTCCCTACGGCGGGGCGATGCCCAACCGGCTCTCGGGCGGCCAGCAGCAGCGCGTGGCCATCGCGCGGGCGCTGGCCAACCAGCCGCAGCTCATCCTCGCCGACGAGCCGACGGGAAACCTCGACACCCAGACGAGCGCGGAGATCATGGACCTCTTCACGCAGCTCAACCGCGAGACTGGCGTCACCATCCTGCTGGTCACCCACGAGAACGACATCGCGCAGTACGCCAACCGCCTCATCCGCTTCAAGGACGGCCACGTCGTCCACGACGGCGCCGTGGTCCACGAGGAGGCCCTGCCGTGAACCTGCTCGCCGTCGTGCTCGAGGCCGCCCGGTCGCTCGGCGCGAACAAGCTGCGCACCGCCCTCACGATGCTGGGGATGGTGATCGGCGTGGCGGCCGTGGTCCTCATGCTCGCCGTGGGCTCGGGCGCGCAGAACCAGGTGAACCGCGCGGTGTCCTCGATGGGCAGCAACCTCCTCGTGATCCTGTCCGGCAGCACAAGCACCGGGACGCTGCGCATGGGCTCGGGCAACGCGCCCACCCTCACCACCGGGGATGCGGAGGCGATCGCGCGGCTGCCCAACGTGCAGGCCGTCGCGCCCACCTTCCCCGGCGGGGCGCAGGTGGCCTACGGCATCAACAACTGGGGCACGCAGATCCTGGGCGTGACGCCGGAGTACACCGCCGTCCGGGACTGGCCGGTGGAATCCGGCGACGCGTTCAGCGAGACCGACATCCGCAGCTCCACGCGCGTGGCGCTGCTGGGCGCGACGGTCGTGGAGAAGCTCTTCGACACCGAGGACCCGGTGGGCAAGACGATCCGCATCCGCGGCCAGCCCTTCCAGGTGCTGGGGGTGCTCAAGAAGAAGGGCCAGAGCCTCGACGGGCGCGACCAGGACGATTCCGTGCTCGTTCCCATCACGACGGCCCAGAGCAAGCTCTTCGGCAACCGCTTTCCCGGGACGGTGCGCTTCATGTTCGTGCAGGCCGTGAGCCAGGAGGCCACGAGCGCCGCCGAGAACGACATCACCCTGCTCCTGCGCCAGCGCCACCGCATCCAGCCCGACGCCGACGACGACTTCACGGTGAGGAACCTCACGCAGGTCGCGGAGGCGGCCTCGCAGACGGCGCGCATCCTCTCGCTCATGCTCGGCGCCATCGGCTCGATCTCGCTGGTGGTGGGCGGCATCGGGATCATGAACATCATGCTGGTGTCGGTGACSGAGCGMACGCGCGAGATCGGCATCCGCATGGCGATCGGCGCGCGCCAGCGCGACGTGCTGCTGCAGTTCCTGCTCGAGGCGCTGATGATCTGCATCGTGGGCGGCCTCGTCGGGATCGCGATCGGCGTGGGCGGCGCCTTCGCCGTCGGGCGGGCGATGCAGATCGAGGTTGCTTTCTCGGCCTGGGTGATGGCCGTGGCCTTCGCCGTCTCCGCAGCGACGGGGATCTTCTTCGGCTTCTGGCCCGCGCGCCGGGCCGCGAGCCTCAAGCCGGTCGAGGCGCTGCGCTACGAGTGACCTCGGCCGGCGTGCCTACCACGGGTAGAGCTCGAGGAATCCCGCGACCTCGCCCGTCTTCGCGTCGACGAGCACGGAGTAGTCGCGCTTCCTCGCCTTCAGGGGCAGGAAGTTCGTGTCCGCCTCGCGCCGGCCGAGATCGGCGAGCGCGCGGTCGATGAGCGCCCCCGCCTCGGGGTGGCGCCGCCGCAGCGTCGACACGGGCTTGGACTTGGCTACCGCGTCCTTCGCGAGCGCCTCGTAGGGCACGTAGTACTGCGGGAAGGTCTGCAGGTCCGCCCCGGCGAAGGCCGACTGGATGATGCGCATCTGCTCGCGGGCATCCGTCGGCCCCTTCACGGCGATCGTTCGGGGCCGCCCCCAGGGCACCGACTGGAACCGCGGATCGGTGACCCGGGCGAGTTCCTCGGGCTTCAGGTCGTTGGCGGCCACCAGGTCGAAGCGGTCCACCGTGAACACCATGTAGACTGGACGGGCCTCGGCGATGACGCTGACGCCGTAGGCGAGGGCCAGGGCCTGGACCGTGCCGATGATGGCAAGGTCCATCCGCAGCAGGAGGGGCCGCTTGCGCGGGTCGAACACGATCAGGGTGACGAGGGGGCCGAGGACCACGTCCACGCCCAGGAGGATCATCAAGAGGTCGTTTCCCCCCATGGCCGTGAAGAACGGGCCGGGGTACCACACGGCGAGCATCCCGGTGATCACGCTCGTGCCGACGAGCGCGCTGATCCCCAGGTGAATGGCGAAGGCTTTCCAGCGATTCATGGGCGTCGGGATCGGGACTGGATAGCCCCGAGAATGGGGTCGCCCGCCCTGAAAACAAGAAGGGCGGGATCGCTCCCGCCCTTCCGGACAGCCTGTTACCGGGGATTACTTCGCGGCTTGACGGCAGTTGGCCGGGAAGAACTTCCACTCGGTCGCGGCGGCGTCCGTGCTGCACCAGAAGGCCGAGATCGACTTCGTGCCGTCCGCGACTGCGCCGGTTTCGTCGAGGGCCTGCAGCGAGAGGACCTTGCCGTTCACCGTCGCGTCGACGGCCTGGATCGTCACGTCGATCTTGGCGCCGGTCACGGCGATGGCGGACACGTACGTGGTCTTGGTCTGCGAGCAGCCAGCCTCGCTAACGTTGGCCGGAAGCGCGTTCTTGGCGGCGATGTACTCGGCCACGGAGGTCTTGCACGCGCCGGCGGTGGCGGCCACTTCAGTGATCTTCGAACGCTTCAGGTAGTCCTGGTACGCCGGGATGGCGACGGCCGCCAGGATGCCGATGATCGCCACGACGATCATCAGTTCGATCAGCGTGAAGCCGCTTTGCTTTCTCATGTTTTGTGTTCCTTCTTGGTAGGGCGTTCGGTTAGGGGTCTTCCCCAGATTGTGCTTGGAGCGGCTACTGGGACGCACGATTCATGCCGCTCGCCCGTGCCAGCGCCCCCGCCGGCGGTTGTCCGCCGGAATGGTCGGGACCGGGTGCCCTTCTTCCATCCTTATCAGGGACTTGCGGCGCACCTTCCGGCTCCCTCGGGGCCTTCCCCCGCGGGCGGGCGCGGATATCGGTGCCGCACGCCTTTCCCCGGCAGCGGGAGACTACGCCTCAATCAGGGAGGAACTGCCCCGGTTTGTCGCATGACGCGGCAGGATGCCGGGGCCGGCCGCCTCCGGTGGGGCCCAAAACAGGAAGGGCGGGATCGCTCCCGCCCTTCCGGACAGCCTGGTACCAGGGATTACTTCGCGGCTTGACGGCAGTTGGCCGGGAAGAACTTCCACTCGGTCGCGGCGGCGTCCGTGCTGCACCACCACTGGGCGATCGACTTCGTGCCGTCGGAAACGGCGCCGGTGTCGTCGAGGGCCTGCAGCGACAGGACCTTGCCGTTCACCGTCGCGTCGACGGCCTGGATCGTCACGTCGATCTTGGCGCCGGTGACGCCGAT
>PQAI01000247.1 GCA_003105245.1 Betaproteobacteria bacterium
GGCGCGCCCGTGCGCGGGTTCCTGCCCGACCGGGAGGCCCGGCGCCCCACGTGGAAGGTGCCGAATCCCACCAGGCTCACGGCCTGGCCCTTGCGCAGCGACGTCCGGATGGCGGCGAGCGCGCCCTCGAGGGCGCGGCCGGCGGCGGCCTTGGAGATGTCGGCGCTCTTGGCGATCGCCTCGATGAGGTCCGATTTGTTCACTTCTGGCTCCCTTGCGATGGTTCGAATGGTTCAGTGCTTGACGACGGCGCCCTCGGCGGCCGGGGCCGGCGCGGCCGGCGGCGGGGCGCCGGCCGACTTCTCGTCGGCCAGCGGCACGGGCCGCGTCTCCAGGGCGCGCTCCAGGACCTCGTCGATCCAGCGCACCGGCAGGATCTCGATCTGCCCCTTGATCTCCTCGGGCAGCTCCTCGGCCAGGTCCTTCACGTTCTCGTGCGGGATGAGCACGGTCTTCACGCCCCCGCGGTGGGCCGCGAGCAGCTTCTCCTTGAGCCCGCCGATGGGCAGCACCTCGCCGCGCAGCGTGATCTCGCCCGTCATGGCCACGTCGCAGCGCACCGGGATGCCCGAGAGCACGGAGACGAGCGCCGTGGTGATCGCGATGCCCGCGCTGGGGCCGTCCTTGGGGGTCGCCCCCTCGGGCAGGTGGATGTGCAGGTCGAGGTTCTGGTAGAAGTCCTCCGGGATGCCCAGGCGCTTGGCGCGCGCGCGCACCACCGAGATGGCGGCCTTGATGGATTCCTGCATCACCTCGCCGAGCTTGCCCGTGGTGACGGTGTTGCCCTTGCCGGGCACCTTGGCCGCCTCCACCGTGAGGAGCTCGCCGCCGACTTCCGTCCACGCGAGGCCGGTCACCTGGCCCACCTGGTTCTCCTTCTCGGCGATGCCGAAGGTGTACTTGCGCACCCCCAGGTACTTGTCGAGGTTCTTGGCGTTGACGGTGACCGCGGTGCCGTCCTTCTTCTTGATGAGGATGGCCTTGACCACCTTGCGGCAGATCTTGGCCAGCTCGCGGTCGAAGCTGCGAACGCCCGCCTCGCGCGTGTAGTAGCGCGCGATGTCGCGAAGCGCGGAGTCGGTGACGGTGAGCTCGCCGGCCTTCAGGCCGTTGGACTTGAGCTGCTTGGGCAGCAGGTATTCCTTGGCGATGTGCACCTTCTCGTTCTCGGTGTAGCCCGAGAGGCGGATCACCTCCATGCGGTCCAGGAGCGGGGCCGGGATGTTGAGGGTGTTGGCCGTGGCCACGAACATCACGTCGGAGAGGTCGTACTCCACCTCCACGTAGTGGTCGACGAAGGTGTGGTTCTGCTCGGGGTCGAGCACCTCCAGCAGCGCCGAGGACGGGTCGCCGCGGAAGTCCATGCCCATCTTGTCCACCTCGTCCAGGAGGAAGAGCGGGTTCCTCACGCCCACCTTGGACATGTTCTGCAGGATCTTGCCCGGCATGGAGCCGATGTAGGTGCGGCGGTGGCCGCGGATCTCGGCCTCGTCGCGCACGCCGCCCAGCGACATGCGCACGAACTTGCGGTTGGTGGCGCGCGCGATCGACTGGCCCAGCGAGGTCTTGCCCACGCCGGGCGGGCCCACCAGGCAAAGGATCGGGGCCTTGAGCTTGTCCACGCGGCTCTGCACCGCGAGGTACTCGACGATGCGCTCCTTCACCTTCTCCAGGCCGTAGTGGTCGGCGTCGAGGATCTTCTCGGAGTTCTTGAGGTCCGTGGAGACCTTGGTCTTCTTCTTCCACGGCAGCGCCACCAGCGTGTCGATGTAGTTCCTCACGACCGTGGCCTCGGCGGACATGGGCGACATGAGCTTSAGCTTCTTCAGCTCCGCCTCCGCCTTCACGCGCGCCTCCTTGGGCATGTGCGCGGCCTTGATCTTCTTCTCGAGCTCGTCGAGGTCGGCGCCCTCCTCGGAGTCGCCCAGCTCCTTCTGGATCGCCTTCACCTGCTCGTTCAGGTAGTACTCGCGCTGGCTCTTCTCCATCTGGCGCTTCACGCGCCCGCGGATGCGCTTCTCGACCTGCATGATGTCGATCTCGGTCTCGAGGAGCTGCAGCAGCTGGTCGAGGCGGCGGGCCACCTCGAACATCTCGAGGATCTGCTGCTTCTGCTCGAGCTTGAGCGGCAGGTGCGCGGCGATCGTGTCGGAAAGGCGGCCGGCGCCGTCGATCCCGGAGAGCGAGGTGAGGACCTCCGGCGGGATCTTCTTGTTGAGCTTCACGTACTGGTCGAACTGCGTGAGCAGCGTCCGGCGCATGGCCTCGACCTCGGTGGAGTCGGCCTCGTCGACGACGATGGGCTCGATCTCGGCCTCGAAGTTGGCCTTCTCGGTGAGCACGCGCACGATGCCGGCGCGCTGCACGCCCTCCACGAGCACCTTCACCGTGCCGTCGGGGAGCTTGAGCATCTGCAGGATCGTGGAGACCGTGCCCACGGGATAGAGGTCCTCGGGCGCGGGCTCGTCCTTGGCGGCCGATTTCTGGGCCACCAGGACCACGTTCTTGCCCTCCTCCATGGCCGCCTCGAGCGCCTTGATGGACTTGGGCCGCCCCACGAAGAGGGGGATCACCATGTGCGGGAAAACCACCACGTCGCGCAGGGGCAGCAGCGGGAGGACGCGGGATTCGGGAGTGGGTGCGGTCATGGAGGCTTCCTGGGAGGGATTCAGCAATCTTACATGGGGCCGGGACCCCGTGAGGTCAAGGCCCGCGCAAGGCGGCGTTCAGGCGGGAGAAAGCGAGGGAGGCTAGGACTGGCCGCCGGCAACCTTGGGCTGGTCGGCGTAGATGAGGATCGGCTTGGTGTCGCCCGTGATGCTGCCCTCGTCGACCACGACCTTCTGGACGTTGGAGAGCGAGGGAAGGTCGAACATGATGTCCAGGAGGGCGTGCTCGATGATGGAGCGCAGCCCGCGCGCGCCCGTGCGGCGCTCGAGCGCGCGCTTGGCGATGGCGGTGAGGGCGTTGTCGCGGTACTCGAGTTCGACCCCCTCCATGGCGAGGAGTTTCTGGTACTGCTTCACCAGCGCGTTCTTGGGCTCGGTGAGGATCTTCACCAGCGCGCCCGCGTCGAGCTCCTCGAGCACCGCCACCACCGGCAGGCGCCCGACGAATTCCGGGATGAGGCCGTACTTGATGAGGTCCTCGGGCTCCACGTCGTGCAGGAGCGCGTTCATCTCCTGGCGGTCCGAGGAGGAGCGCACCTGCGCGCCGAAGCCCATGCCGGACTTGTCGGTGCGGTTCTGGATCACCTTGTCGAGGCCCGAGAAGGCGCCACCACAGATGAAAAGGATATTGGTGGTGTCGACCTGGACGAATTCCTGGTTCGGGTGCTTGCGGCCGCCCTGCGGGGGCACGGAGGCGATGGTGCCCTCGATCAGCTTGAGGAGCGCCTGCTGCACGCCCTCGCCGCTCACGTCGCGGGTGATGGAGGGGTTGTCGCTCTTGCGGGAGATCTTGTCGATCTCGTCGATGTAGACGATGCCGCGCTGCGCCTTCTCGACGTCGTAGTCGCACTTCTGCAGCAGCTTCTGGATGATGTTCTCGACGTCCTCGCCGACGTAGCCGGCTTCGGTGAGCGTGGTCGCGTCCGCGATCACGAAGGGGACGTTGAGGAGGCGGGCCAGCGTCTGCGCGAGGAGCGTCTTCCCGGAGCCCGTGGGGCCGATCAGCAGGATGTTGGACTTGGCGAGCTCGACCTCGTCCTGCTTGCCGCCGGTCTTCAGGCGCTTGTAGTGGTTGTAGACCGCCACCGACAGGATCTTCTTCGCCTGCACCTGCCCGATCACGTACTGGTCGAGGATCTCGCAGATCTCGTGCGGGCTCGGCAGGTCGCTCTTGGCGGCCTTGGCCGTGGTCTCCGGCGTGGCCTCCTCGCGGATGATGTCGTTGCAGAGGTCGATGCACTCGTCGCAGATGAACACCGACGGGCCCGCGATGAGCTTCCTCACCTCGTGCTGGCTCTTGCCGCAGAAGGAGCAGTAGAGGAGCTTCTCGCCGCCGACCTTGTCCGTCATCGATGTCCCCGGGGGCGCCCTATTCCGCGCCCTGGACGCGGTTCTTGAGCACCTTGTCGATCAGGCCGTACTTTACCGCGTCTTCGGCGCCCATGAAATTGTCGCGATCGGTGTCGCGCTCGATGACCTCGATGGGCTGGCCGGTGTGCATGGCCATCATCTCGTTCAGGCGCTTCTTGAGGTACAGGACCTCCTTCGCGTGGATCTCGATGTCGGAAGCCTGGCCGGAGAAGCCGCCCGAGGGCTGGTGGATCATGACGCGCGAGTTGGGCAGGATGAAGCGCTTGCCCTTGGCGCCCGCGGCGAGCAGGAACGCGCCCATGCTCGCGGCGAGCCCCGTGCACAGCGTCGACACGTCCGGCTTGATGAACTGCATCGTGTCGTAGATCGCCATGCCGGAGGAGACGCTGCCGCCGGGCGAGTTGATGTAGAGGTGGATGTCCTTGTCCGGGTTCTCGCTCTCCAGGAACAGGAGCTGCGCCACGATGAGGTTCGCCATGGCGTCGTTGATGGGCCCGACGAGGAAGATCACGCGCTCCTTGAGCAGGCGCGAATAGATGTCGTAGGCGCGCTCGCCGCGCCCCGACTGCTCGATCACCATCGGGATGAGGCCGAGACCCACCGGCCCCTGGTATTCGTCTCGCATCATGTCTCCCCAGTTCAGTCCCTGATTTCGGTTCAGGCCTTCTTCGTGCCCATCAGGTCCTCGAAGGCCGTCGTCTCGTCCTCGACCTTCATCCGCCCGAGGCACCATTCTACGACGTTGTCCTCCATCACGATCGCCTCGACTTCCGCCATGCGCTCGGGCTGGCCGTAGAACCAGCGCACCATCTCCTCGGGGCGCTCGAAGCTCTCGGCGTGCTCCTCGATCACCTTGCGCACCTGCTCGGGGCGCGCGGAGAGGTCGTTCCTGCGCACGATGTCCGCCACCAGCAGGCCGAGCGTGACGCGGTTCTTCGCGCGGTCGGCGAAGAGCTCGCGCGGAAGCTGGATGTCCTTGCCGGCGGTCATGCCGCGGCTGCGCAGGTCCTGGATGGCCGCCTCGCCCATGCGGGCGATCTCGTTTTCCAGCAGCGCCCGGGGCACCTCGAAGGTGGCCGCGGCGGTGAGGTTGGCCATGACCTGGTCCTTCACCCGGGCCTGGACGCGCTTCTTCACCTCGCGCTCGATGTTGTCGCGGATCTCGGCGCGCATGCGCTCGACGTCGCCGTTCTCCACGCCCAGGGACCTGGCGAACTCCGCGTCCACCGCCGGCAGCTGGGGCGCGGCCACCTGGTTCACCTTGACGGTGAATTCCGCGGTCTTGCCCTTCAGGTGCTCGACGTAGTCGTCGGGGAAGGTGAGCGGGAAGGTCTTCTCGGCGCCTTCGGCGAGGCCCATGAGGGCGGCCTCGAAGCCGGGGAGCATGCGTCCCTCGCCCAGGACCACGGCGAAGTTCTGGCCCTTGCCGCCCTCGAAGGGCGCGCCGTCCACCTTGCCCTCGAAGTCGATGTTCACCAGGTCGCCGTTGGCCGCCCCGCGCGCGGCGGGCTCGAACTTGGCGCGCTGCTTGCGAAGCGTCTCGACCGTGGCGTCCACGTCCTTGTCGGCCACCGTCGTCACCGGCCGCGTCACCTTTTGCGCGCCCAGGTCGCCCAGGGTGATCTCGGGATAGACCTCGAAGACCGCCTGGAACTCGAAGGCCGTCTGGTCGGTGCCGCCCTGCACGGGCTCGAAGCGCGGCATGCCGGCCACGCGGTAGTTCTGGGTGCGCACGGCCTCGGCGAASAGGCGCTGCACSSTMTCCGAGAGMGCCTCCTGGCGCACCTGGAAGCCGTAGTGGCGCTCCACCATCTTCAGGGGCACCTTGCCGGGCCGGAAGCCCTGCATCTTCACGGTGCGMGCGAGCTTCTTGATGCGRTCGGCGATGTCCGCCTCGAGCTGGGCGACGGGCACCGCGACCTTCAGTTGCCGCTCGAGCGGGCTCGGTTTCGTTTCGACTGCCTGCTGCATGTGGATAGTCCTGTGTGGTTTTCCCGGGTCACCTTCGCGAGGGACGGCCGTGACTGCCGGCCCGGGGGCCGACGGTCGAACAGCGTCGGCCGGATCGAACTTGGTGCGAAAGAAGGGACTCGAACCCCCATGCCTTTCGGCGCCGGAACCTAAATCCGGTGCGTCTACCAATTCCGCCACTTTCGCGGTGAGGCGGGAATTATACCCGAACGAGGGCCCTTTTCCGGGGGCGCGCAGGGGGGGCCGGGGGGCCGATATAATCCGGAAATTCAAGCGCTTCCCCCTCCCCTTGCCGGTCGAGCACTACGAGAACTTCCCGGTCGCCTCCTGGCTGCTGCCGCCGGGGCTGCGGACCCCCATCGAGGCCATCTACGCCTTCGCCCGGAACGCCGACGATTTCGCCGACGAGGGCGAGCGGCCGGATGCCGAGCGCCTGGCGCTCCTGGACGGCTACGCCCGGGGCCTGGAGAGGATCGAGCGCGGCGAGCGCCCGGACGACCCCGTGTTCTCGCGCCTGCACGACGCCATCCGCGCCCACGGCCTGCCCATCGAGCTCTTCCACCGCCTGCTGGACGCCTTCCGCCAGGACGTCACCAAGAAGCGCTACGCCACCTTCGACGAGCTGATGGACTACTGCCGGCGCTCGGCCGACCCCGTGGGCAGGCTCCTGCTCGTGCTCTTCCGCAAGGACGACCCGGCCAACCTTCGCGATTCCGACGCCATCTGCTCCAGCCTGCAGCTCATCAACCACTGGCAGGACGTCGCCGTGGACTGGGGCAAGGGGCGCGTCTACCTGCCGCAGGAGGACCTGGAGCACTTCGGCGTGACCGAGGCCCAGATCGCGGAGGGCCGCACGGACGGCGGCTGGCAGGACCTGGTGCGCTTCGAGTGCCAGCGCGCGCGGGCCATGATGCGCTCCGGCGCCCCGCTGGGCACGCGCCTTCCCGGGCGCATGGGGCTCGAGATCCGCGCCATCTGCGCCGGCGGGCTTCGCATCCTGGAGCGCATCGAGGAGGTCGACGGCGACGTCTTCGCCCGCCGCCCGAAGTTGAACCGGGGCGACTGGGCGCGCATCCTGTGGAAAGCATTCTTCTGGAGGCCGGCGCCCGTGCGCCTGGCCGCGCCATGACCCCCGACGAGTACTGCCAGCAGAAGGCGGCCGCCAGCGGCTCGAGCTTCTACTACAGCTTCCTGTTCCTGCCGCCGGACAAGCGCCGGGCCATCACGGCCTTCTACGCCTTCTGCCGCGAGGTGGACGACGTGGCCGACGA
>PQAI01000248.1 GCA_003105245.1 Betaproteobacteria bacterium
GCGCGCTGGCTCATCAAGAACGTGCAGCAGCGCTTCGACACCATCCTGCGGGTGACCCAGGCCATCGTGGACCGGCAGAGGAACTTCTTCGAGCACGGCGAGGTGGCGATGCGCCCGCTCGTGCTGCGCGAGATCGCCGAGGCCGTGGGACTGCACGAGTCCACCATCTCGCGCGTCACCACGCAGAAATACATGCTCACCACGCGCGGGATGTTCGAGCTGAAGTACTTCTTCGGCAGCCACGTCGCCACCGACACGGGCGGCGCGTGCTCCTCCACCGCCATCCGCGCCCTCATCAAGCAGCTGGTGGCGGCCGAGGACGGCAGGAAACCCCTGTCGGACCACCGCATCTCGGACATACTGGCGCAGCAGGGCATCCAGGTCGCCCGGCGCACGGTGGCGAAGTACCGCGAGGCCATGCACATCCAGCCCGCGAACATGCGCAAGTCCATCTGAACGGAAAGGGAAAGGAGCCTCGATGAACCTCCAGCTCACCGGCCACCATGTCGAGATCACCCCCGCGATCCGGGACTACGTCCTCGGCAAGCTCGAGCGGATCAACCGCCACTTCGAGCAGGTCATCACCGTGAACGTGATCCTGTCCGTGCAGAAGCTCGACCAGAAGATCGAGGCGACGGTCCACCTCTCGGGAAAGGACATCCACGTCACCTGCCACGACGCGGACATGTACGCGGCGATCGACGGCCTGGTGGACAAGCTCGACCGCCAGATCATCAAGCACAAGGACAAGTTCGAGGAAGGCCGCCGCGGCGGCGCCCCGAAGCGCGCCGCCCCCTAGGGCAACGCGACCACCCGCGAGGACGACCCCCATGAACAGGCTCGCCCCCCTGCTGCCCGTCGCCCACGTCGTGCTCGACCTCGACGTGAGCAGCAAGAAGCGCCTGTTCGAGCAGATCGGGCTCCTCTTCGAGAACTCGCGCCAGATCCCGCGCGCGCGCGTCTTCGACAGCCTCTTCGACCGCGAGAAGCTCGGCTCCACGGGGCTGGGCTACGGCGTGGCCATCCCGCACGGGCGGCTCAAGAACCTGAAGGACACCCTCTGCGCGTTCGTGCGCACCCAGCAGCCCGTGCCGTTCGAGTCGCCGGACGGGCAGCCCGTCCGCCTCGTGCTGGCGATGCTCGTCCCCGAGCACGCCACGGAGCAGCACCTGGAGCTGCTTTCCGACCTCGCCCAGATGTTCAGCGACCGCGACCTTCGCGAGCGGCTGCTCGCGGCCGGCGACGTCGACGCGGCGCACCGACTGCTCACGGAATGGTCGCCGTATGCCCCGGCTCAGCGTACAGCAGCTCTTTGAGGACCGCCGCGAGCGGCTCGGCCTCGCGTGGGCCGCGGGCGCCTCCGGGAGCCACCGCGAGCTCACCAACGAGATGCTCTCGCGCCCGGGGCTCGGCCTCATCGGGCACCTGAACCTCATCCACCCGCTCATCGTCCAGGTGCTGGGCGCGAGCGAGCTCGAGTACGTCGAGCGCATGAGCGAGGCGGCGGCGACCGAGATGTTCGACCGGCTCGCGGGCGGCGACACGCTTTGCATCGTCGTGGGCGACGGGCTGCCGGTGCCGCCGGCCCTGGAGCGCGCCGCCACGCGCGCCGCCGTGCCGCTGCTCACCGCGCGCGAGACGAGCCAGCAGGTGATCAACGTCCTGCGCCCCTACCTGCAGGGCGAGCTGGGCGAGGTGACCTCGCTGCACGGCGTCTTCCTGGACGTGCTCGAGATCGGCGTCCTCATCACCGGGGAATCCTCCATCGGCAAGAGCGAGCTCGCCCTCGAGCTCATCTCGCGCGGCCACGGGCTCGTCGCCGACGACGTGGTGGAGCTGCAGCAGATCGGGCCGGAGACCGTGCAGGGGCGCTGCCCGCCGATGCTGCGCGACTTCCTGGAGGTGCGCGGCCTGGGCGTGCTCAACATCCGCTCGATCTTCGGCGAGACGGCCGTGCGCCCGCGCAAGGCCCTTCGCCTCATCGTGCACCTCGAGTTCCCCGCCAACGGCGGCTACGAGGAGCGCGAGCGCCTGTCGACCCGCTCGGGCACCCGGCGCGTGCTGGGCGTCGAGATCCCGACCGTCACCCTCACCGTCGCACCGGGCCGCAACCTCGCCGTGCTCGTGGAGGCCGCCGTGCGCAACCACATCCTCATCACCCGCGGCATCGACTCCACGCGCGACTTCATCTCCCGCCAGGCCGCAGCGATGCGCTCGGGTGGCGAGGGCGACGCGGAGCCGCGCGAGTGATGCGCCTGACCCTTCTGAGCGGGCTGTCGGGCTCGGGCAAGAGCGTCGCGCTGAAGGCGCTCGAGGACTCCGGCTACTTCTGCGTCGACAACCTCCCGCCGCACCTCATCCGCTCGCTGGTCGCGTACCTCTCCTCGCGCGGCGAGCCGCGGGTGGCGGTGAGCGCGGATGCGAGGAGCGCGGACACGATCGGGCTCCTGCCCGAGGCCGTGGCCGGGGAACGCGCCGCCGGCACGGAGGTGCGCCTGATCTTCCTCGACGCGAGCGACGCGAGCCTCGTGCGCCGCTTCTCCGAGACGCGCCGCCCGCACCCGCTCGCCGGCGAGGGCCGCACCCTCGAGGAGGCCATCGCGCGCGAGCGCAGCCTCCTCGCCCCCATCGCCGA
>PQAI01000249.1 GCA_003105245.1 Betaproteobacteria bacterium
GCGCCGCCGTCGATGACCTTCAGCCCGGGCTCGGGAACGCGCAGCTTGTGCTGCTCCAGGGCCGCCTTCACGTAGGAGATGAAGAGCGGGTGGCCGGCGCGGGGCGTGGAGGTGAATTCCGGGTGGTACTGGCAGCCGAAGAACCACGGGTGGTCGGCGCGCTCGGCCATCTCCACCAGGTTCTCGGACTGCGTGCGCGCGCAGATGGCGAGGCCGGCGGCTTCCAGGCGCGCCACGTACTGGTCGTTCACCTCGTAGCGGTGGCGGTGGCGCTCGGAGACGACGTCCGAGCCGTAGATCCTGTGCGCGAGCGATCCCTTCTTCACGTTGCAGGGCTGCGCGCCCAGCCGCATCGTGCCGCCGAGATTGGAGTTGGCGTCSCGGCGCTCGATCTTGCCGTCGCGRTCCTGCCACTCGGTGATGAGGGCCACCACCGGGTGCGGCGTGTCGGGGTCGAATTCCGTCGARTTGGCGCCCTCGAGACCACAGAGATCGCGGGCGGCCTCGATCACCGCGATCTGCATCCCGAGGCAGATGCCGAGGTAGGGCACCTTGTTCTCGCGCGCGTAGCGCACCGCGGCGATCTTGCCCTCGATGCCGCGCTTGCCGAAGCCGCCGGGGACCAGGATCGCGTCCATGTTCTCGAGCGTCTGCGTGCCCTTGGCCTCGATCTGCTCGGAATCCACGTAGTGGATCTTCACCCGCGTGCGCGTGTGGATGCCGGCGTGGATGAGCGCTTCCGAAAGGCTCTTGTAGGAGTCCTGCAGGTCCACGTACTTGCCGACCATGGCGATGTCGACCTCGTGCTCGGGGTTCTCGAGCGCGTCGACGATCCTGTCCCACATGGACAGGTCCGCCGGGTAGGCGGCGAGGTCGAGCTTGCGGCAGACGATCTCGTCCAGGCCCTGCTTGTGCAGCATCGTGGGGATCTTGTAGATCGAGCTCACGTCGTAGCAGGAGATGACGGAGCGGTGGTCGACGTTGGTGAAGAGGGCGATCTTCCTCTTCTCCTCGTCGGGGATGGGCCGCTCGGAGCGGCACATCACGATGTCGGGCTGGATGCCGATGCCGCGCAGTTCCTTCACCGAGTGCTGCGTGGGCTTGGTCTTGATCTCGCCCACGCTCGCCAGGTGCGGCACGAGCGTGAGGTGCATGTAGCAGGTGTTGGTGCGGCCTTCCTCGATGCCCATCTGGCGGATGGCCTCGAGGAASGGCAGCGACTCGATGTCGCCCACCGTGCCGCCGATCTCGATGATGCCCACGTCCACGCCCTTGCAGGCGGCCTTCACGCTGGCCTTGATCTCGTCGGTGATGTGCGGGATCACCTGCACGGTGCCGCCCAGGTAGTCGCCGCGGCGCTCCTTGTTGATGACGCGCTCGTAGATCTGGCCGGTGGTGAAGTTGTTGAGCTTCCTCATCTTCGAGGAGATGAAGCGCTCGTAGTGGCCGAGGTCGAGGTCGGTCTCCGCGCCGTCTTCCGTGACGAACACCTCGCCGTGCTGGAACGGCGACATGGTGCCCGGGTCCACGTTGATGTAGGGGTCCAGCTTGACCAGCGAGACCTTGATCTTGCGCGATTCGAGGATCGCGGCCAGCGAGGCGGCGGCGATGCCTTTGCCCAGGGAGGAGACCACGCCGCCCGTCACGAACACATACTTGGTCATTTCGAATCCCCGGCAGGAAATTTGTATTTTACCGAAAAAAGGGGACGGGTCCCGGACCCGTCCCCCTTGCGACCTGTCGCCCGCCTCAGCGGTCCAGGGCGAGTGCCTTCGCCTCGGCGTCGCAGTCGAMCTTGGGCTTGCTGCCCGCGGCCCAGGCCGCCTGGACCTCCTTGCGGGCGAGCGCCACCTGCGCCGTGAACACCGGGTCGGTGTGCAGCCGGGCCACGGTCGCGGCGCCCACGACGCGGCCCGCCTCGACGTCGCTCTTGTAGTGCACGCCGCAGACCACGCGGCTCTGCCCGTAGGCGTAGCCGCGCGCGAGGACGGCGTCGGTCTTCTCGGGAGCCACTTCCGCGAGCGTGAGCGCCCAGGCCCAGCCGATGGAGGCGTGGCCCGAAGGGAAGGAGTCCGGCTTCATGCGCCCCTCTTCCTTGGGCGTGCAGGACGGGTCCTTGGTGACCTGGTAGGGCCGCGCGCGCTTGTAGTGGTCCTTGGGCTTGTCGTTGGCGCGGCTGGAATCCATGCGCACGCGGCGAAGCAGCATGTTCAGGTGCGGCGTCGCCTCCGCCGAGATCGCGATCCCGAGCGCGCACTGGAAGAACTGCGTCGCGTGCGGGAAGCGAAGCTCCGCGTCGCTCGCGGCGAGCGCCCAGCGCGGCGTGTCCCTGAGCTTGCGCGTGGCCCTGTACATCTCCTCGTCGTCGGCGAGCGCGGCSGATCCCGCGGGCGGCGGCGGYGGCAGCAGGGCCACCGTATTGGGCAGCTGCTCGGGCGTGAGGTACCCGGCCACGTAGCCGGGGCGGATCTCGGGCAGCTCGGTCGGCGGCACGACGGGCTCCACGGCGGCGCATCCGGCCAGCAGCACGGCGCCCAGTCCGGCCCACGGCCCCATCCTGACGAACGCGGTCTTCATGTCGGCTCCTCCCTCGGGGATGACGATCGTTCCATCGTATTACGCCCGGCTGCGGCCTGCCGGTTGATCCCCGTCAACGGCATCGCGGCCTCCCGGTCCACGGGCGCATGCGATCCCATCCCGGAGGCAGAGGTCGCCGGCGAACCCCCGGTCGCGGTAGGATGGTTCCCAATTGCCGCCTGGGCCATCGGGCGCACCCCCGCGAGACATTCGAGGATCCGGGCGAGAAGGCAAATCCACACCCAATGCAGCGCGAATCGCCCAGGCGCATCGGTCGCAACGATCCCTGTCCGTGCCGAAGCGGCAGGAGATACAAGCATTGCTGCGGCGACCTGGCGGCGAAGGCCGGTTCCGCCCGATTGCTCGAGGAGGCGCTCGCCTTCCATGAATCCGGCAGGCTGGACGAGGCGGTTGCGCGCTACCGGACGCTGCTCGCGGGCGATTCCGGCAACGCGGAGATCTGCAACAACCTGGGGCTCGCCCTCCAGCAGCTGGGCATCCTGGACGAGGCGATCGCCTGCTTTCGCCGCTCGCTTTCGCTCGAGCCGGATCTCGCGGTGGCACACGCCAACCTCGGCAACACGCTCAAGGAGCAGGGAGACCTCGAAGGGGCGGCAGCCAGCTGCGAGGAGGCCTTCGCGCGCGATCCGGGGCTCGTCGACGCGCAATACAACCTGGGCGTGGTGCGCGGCGCGCAGGGCGACCTGGATGCGGCGGCGGGAGCCTATCGCGCGGTGCTGCTTCGCCGGCCGGACCACGTGGCGGCGCGCGTCAACCTGGGCAACGTCCTGCGCCGACTCGGCGCCCCGGAGGAAGCGGCGGCGTGCTACCGCCAGGCGATCGCGCTCCAGCCGGATTGCGTCGAGGCGCACGTCAACCTGGGCAATCTTCTCACCGAGCGCGGCGAACCCGATTCCGCCCTCGATTCCTTCGGCAAGGCGATTGCGCTCAAGCCGGATCTCGCGGACGCGCACCACAACGCGAGCCTCGTCCTCCTGGGACGTGGCGAGTTCCGTCGAGGCTGGAGGGAGTACGAGTGGCGCATCGGAGCCCGGAACCGCGCTGACTACCTGGCCGATCCCCGCGATCCCTCCCGGGAGTTGCCAAGGCCATCGGGACTGGTGCCCCTCGATCTCGGCGGCAAGCGCCTCATGCTGCTGCCCGAGCAGGGCATCGGCGACGAGGTCTTCTTCCTCAGGTTCGCCCGCCGGGCCCGCGAGCGGGGAGCGTGGACCGCGTACCGGCCGTCCGCGAAGGCCGCGCCGATCCTGCGTCGCGCCCCGGGGATCGACCGGATCGTCACGGACGACTCGCTTCCACCGGGCCTGGATCACGTGATCGCCGTGGGCGACCTGCCGCTGGTCCTCGGCATGCAATCCATCGCCGATATCCCCCCGCCCCTCGAGCTCCCGGTCCTGCCGGACCGGTTGTCGGCCGTCCGGGATCGGCTTGCCCCGCTCGGGGGCGCGTCCCTCCTGGGCGTCACGTGGCGTGCCGGCACCCCGCAGGAGTCGAACGACTTCCGGCCGCTTTTCAAGGAGACGGACCTTGCCCGGCTCGCGGGCGCGCTTTCCGCCTGGCCGGGCGAAGTGCTGATCCTCCAGCGCAATCCCCGGCCGGGCGAGGCCGAGGAGCTGGCGCGCGCCCTCGGGCGGCCGGCCCGCGATTTCAGCGCGATGAACGAGGACCTCGAGGACATGCTTGCGCTCCTGCACGAGCTCGACGAATACGTCGGCGTGAGCAACACCAACATGCACCTGATGGCCGGCCTCGGCCGGACCGCGCGGGTGCTGGTTCCGAATCCGCCCGAGTGGCGATGGATGGCCGAGGGCGACGAGTCGCCCTGGTTCCCCGGCTTCCGGGTGTACCGGGAGTCGCGCGACGGGACGTGGGACGCCGCATTGGCCCGGCTGGCCAACGACTTGCGTGGGGCACGGACATGATCAGGATATTCATCGGCTTCGACCCGAGGGAAGCCGTCGCCTACCACGTGCTGGCCCACAGCATCCTTCGCAGGTCGTCGCAGCCGGTATCGATCGCGCCGCTTTGCCTATCCAGCCTGCGGGGCGTACTGACGAGGCCACGCAACCCGCTCCAGTCGACCGACTTCTCCTTCTCCCGGTTCCTGACGCCGTACCTTTCCGGCTACGAGGGCCATTCCCTCTTCATGGACTGCGACATGCTCGTGCGGGAGGACATCGCGGGACTTTGGAACCTGCGGGACGACACCCATGCGGTGAAGGTGGTCAAGCACGACCACGTGCCGAGGGAGRCGGTCAAGTTCCTCGACGCGCCGCAATCCCGGTACGAGAAGAAGAACTGGTCGAGCGTGATGCTGCTCAACAACCGCCTGTGCACCTCGCTCACGCCCGAATACGTGAATTCCGCCWCMGGGCTSGACCTGCACCAGTTCAAGTGGCTCGGGGAAGACGGGCTGATCGGCGAGATTCCCCGCCGCTGGAACCACCTGGTGGGCTACGACCTGCCCGATCCGGACGTCGCCAACGCGCACTTCACGCTGGGCGGGCCGTATTTCGCGGAATACGCGCAGTGCGAGTACGCAGCGGAGTGGTTCGCCGAGCGCGACGACATGCTGCACGCCGGCTAGCGGGAACCCGGGACAGGCGGTCAGGCCACCTGCGTGGCTGCGGGCGCCAGCTCCTGCGCGGAAGGGATCCGCCCTTCGAACCACATCGCGGCGGCGGCCTTCCCCATGGCGCAGCCGTCGTGCCCGATGCCCGCCACCGGGACGAGGCTCCAGCGGCAGGCGACGCCCAGCCGCGCGGCCTCGCGCCGTGCCCTGTCGAAGAAGAAGTGCGCGCGCGCGAAGCGCGTCGGGCCCTGCGCCAGCGCCTCCGGGTTGCGCGGCAGGTTCTCGTCGGTGGTGGAGATGTCCTGGTCCCCCGCGAGGATCGTCATCGGGTAGGCGAGCCAGCGCGCGAGGTCCGCATCGATCATCCCGAGCCCGCCCAGCCCCTCGGGAAACGCCCGCTCCAGCGTGGGCAGCGTGTACCAGCCGGGGTTTCCGCAGGCGACGGCCTCGTAGATCGAATGGTCCTGCGTGGCCATCAGGCGGTGCACGAACTGCCCGCCGGCCGAATGGCCGAAGAGGCGCACCTTCTCGCGGCGCGTGACGCCCCCGGCGCGCAGCGCCTCCACGACGCGCGGCAGGATCGCGTAGGCCCAGCTCTCCCGCGGGGTCACGGTGGCATCGGCCGCGACGATGCCGCCGTTGTTGTAGCTCTCGGGCTTGGGCCACGCCGCATCGCCGAAGGTCGTGGCCACGACGAGCAGGCGGTGCTTCTCGGCCGCCTCGATCCAGAAGTCGCGGTAGTCGTCGCCGTTTCGCTTCACGCCGTGCTGCACGAGGACCACGGGATCGTCGGGCCCGTGCGCCGCGGGACGGTAGGTGTGGATCGTGAGCGGCCGGCCGGGGTGGCGGGCGTCCTCGTAGGCGAGGGCATCGCGGCCGATGGCGGGTACGAGGGCTTGCGTGGGCATCGCGGTTCAACCTTTCTCGAGGAGATGGCAGGCCGCGACGCGGCCCGTCGAAATGGAACGCAGCTCCGGCCGCTCCTCGCGGCAGCGGGCCACGGCGGCGGGACAGCGCGGATGGAAGGGACAGCCCGGCGGGGGCGCCAGCGGCGAGGGCAGCTCGCCCTGCACGGGTTCGAAGGCGCGCTTGCGCCGGTGCAGGCGCGGGATCGCCTCCAGCAGCGCCTGCGTGTAGGGGTGGGCGGGGCTCGCGAAGATCTCGGCCACCGGCCCCGTCTCCACGATGCGGCCGAGGTACATGATGGCCACGCGGTCGCAGAGGAAGCGCACGAGCCCGAGGTTGTGGCTCACGAAGAGGTAGGTGAGCTGGTGTCGGCTGCGCAGCTCCAGGAACAGGTTGATCACCTGCGCCTGGATCGAGACGTCCAGCGCCGCGACCGGCTCGTCGCACACCATCACGCGCGGCTTCACCGCCAGCGCCCTCGCGATGCCGATGCGCTGGCGTTGCCCGCCCGAGAACTGGTGCGGGTAGCGGTCGCGGTAGGCCAGGTCGAGTCCCACGTCGGCGAGCGCGCGGTCGACGGCGGCGCCCACCTCCGCTTCCGGCACGAGCCCGTGCACGGAGAGCGCCTCGCCCACGATCCGGTGCACGCGCATGCGCGGGTCGAGGGAGGCGAAGGGGTCCTGGAAGATCATCTGCACCGCGAGGAGGTAGTCGAGCCGCTCGCGGCCGCGGAGCTGATGCGCCGGACGGCCCTCGAAGCGCACCTCGCCCGCCGTCGGCGGAAGGATCCCGGTCACCACGCGGGCGAGCGTCGACTTGCCGCAGCCGGACTCGCCCACGAGCCCCAGCACCTCGCCGCGCTCGATGGCGAGGTCCACGCCCTCCACGGCGCGCACCACGGGAGGCGCCGAGGCCCGCCCCGCGGCCATGAGGATTCGCTCGGCGAGCGTCGGATGGCGCGTGAAGTGGCGGCTCACGCCCCGCACCTCGAGGATGGGCCCGCTCATCGCGCCTCCCCCGCGGCCAGCGGGAAGTGGCAGCGGAAGCGCCTCGCGCCCTGGACCGTCTCCGGCGGGTCGTCCGTCCGGCACTCGTCGCGGGCCCTCGGGCAGCGCGGCGCGAAGGCGCAGCCCGCCGGGCGCGCGTCGAGGCGCGGGGCCATGCCGTCGATCTGCGCCAGGCGCGCGCCGTGCGCAGCCTCGTCGGGCACCGAGTCGAGGAGCCCGCGCGTGTAAGGATGCCTCGGGGCATCCAGCACCTCGCCCACCGGTCCCGATTCCACGATGCGCCCCGCGTACATCACGGCCACGCGGTCGGCCAGCTCGGCCACCACCGTGAGGTCGTGGGTGATCCAGACGAGGGAGGTGCCCGTCTCGCGCGTGAGCTTCTGCACCTCGAAGAGGATCTGGCCCTGGATGGTCACGTCGAGCGCCGTGGTGGGCTCGTCGGCGATGATGAGGTCGGGCTTGTTGAGTAGCGCCGTGGCGATGGCCACGCGCTGGCGCATGCCGCCGGAGAACTCGTGCGGGAATTGTGCGAGCCGTTCGGCCGCCGACGGGATGCCCACCCGCGCGAGCGCCTCGCCGGCCATGGCGAGCGCGGAGCGCTCGTCCGTCGCCCGGTGCTCGAGCACCGCCTCGGCCATCTGCTCGCCCACGGTGAGCACGGGGTTGAGCGTCATCAGCGGGTCCTGGAAGATCATCGCGATGCGGTCGCCGCGCAGCTCGCGCAGCCGCTCCTCGCCGGCCGCGCGCAGGTCCTCGCCCGCGAAGCGCACCTCGCCCGCGATCACCTCGCCCGGCGGGTCCACSAGWCCCACGATCGAGAAGCCGGTCACSGTCTTGCCCGAGCCCGAYTCGCCCACCAGCCCCAGCACCTCGCCCCGGCCCACCTCGAGGTCGACGCCGTCCACCGCCGCCCAGGTGCCGTCGGCGAGGTGGAAGACGGTCCGMAGGCCCCGGACCTCGAGCAGCGGCGCGCTCAATGCCGGTGGGCGTCGAAGCTGCGGCGCAGCCGTTCCCCGACGACGTTGATGGACAGGATGAGGGCCAGGAGCGCGAGCCCCGGGAAGAGCGGGATCCAGTACTCGCCCGAGAGCAGGAACTCGAAGCCGTTGGCGATGAGCAGCCCCAGCGAGGGCTGCGTCACCGGCACGCCCACGCCCAGGAAGGAGAGCGTGGCCTCGAGCGTGATGGCGCCCGCGATGCTCACGGTGGCCACCACCAGCACCGAT
>PQAI01000250.1 GCA_003105245.1 Betaproteobacteria bacterium
CGGCGGGCGCGGCAGGCGCGGCGGCCTTCGCGGACGCGGAAGCGGCCGGGCTCCTCGCCTCGCCGACGCTCGCGAGCAGATGGTCCACGGCCGCCTTCACTTCCGCGTCCGAGAGCGAGAGGTTGCCGCCCTTGCCGGGCATCCCGTTGGCGGTGCCCTTGAGGGCGCTCGCGTAGAGCTTCGCCGTGCCGGCCTTGATGCGCGGCGCCCAGTCGCCCCGGTTGCCGTACTTGGGCGCGCCGGCGAGGCCGGGGCCGTGGCAAAGCGCGCAGGTCTTCTCGTAGGTGGCCTTTCCGGCGCCCTTGTCCTGGGCGGCGACCGGTGTCGCAAGGACGGCCGCGACGAACGCGATGGCGAGGATGCGTCTCATGGCATCACCGCTTCGCCGCCGGGCCGGGAGCGGCAGCCGCAGCCGCCGGCGCTCCCACCAGTTTCTGGATCGTGCTCTCGTGCACCTGCGTGGGCGTGTTCGGCTTGCCCGAGTGGCACAGGTCGCAGTTCTCGACCGACCAGGCGACGGCGCCGTTGTGGCAGGCGCCGCAGAACTGGCCGTCGATGATCTTCACCATGTTGATGTCGTTTCCGCCCGCCTGGAACTTGAAGCCGAGGTCGCTGTGGCAGACCTTGCAGCGGAAGCGCACGCGGTGGAACCAGTGCGGGAAGACGACGGGCCGGACGCCGGCGGCGTCCGAGTGGCTGTTGATCACCACGTCTCCGTACTCCGCCCGCGCCGGTTCGGCGGAGGAGAGGAAAAAGCCGGCGCACGCGGCCGCCGCGAGGACGAGCCCCGCGAGTCGGGCGCGCGGGCCGGGGGGGGTAAGCGTTTCCATCCGTGGGAAGCCTTTCCTAGTACTGGCCAATGTGGCGGTAGACGCGCAGGTACCACTGCAGGTCGTCTCGACCGTCGACCTTTGCAAGCCGCGTGCCAATGCGCAGCTCCAGCCGGCCGATGTCGTAGGACAGGCGGCTGTCGACGAGCTGGGTGACGTTCTCGCGCGTGGCGTCGACGTCGCCCAGGATGCGCGCGTTGAGCAGCACGCCCTCGTTGAAGGTCGCGCTGAGCGAATAGCGCAGGCGCGGCACGCCGAACACCCGCGCGTGCTGGTACGAAATGCCCCCATAGACCTGACGGGTTTCCTCCTCGATGCCGAAGAGCTCGCGATTGCTGCGCACCCACTGAGCCGTGACGTTGGCCGACAGGGAGTCGTGCTGCCCGAACCGCACCTGGCCGCTCGCCTGCACGTTGGCGAGCCGGAACCGGTCATTGAGGCCGCCGCGCGATTCCGATCCGCTGTAGCTCGCACCGAAGTAGGCCTCCGCCGACTCCCCGGTGAACACGCGCAGGCCGGCGGAGACGCCGGCGCGAAGCTGCTGCGTCCGGCCGAGGAAGGTGTCCTCGATCACCCCGCCTCCCTGGGTGACGAGGAGGTTGAGCGCGGCCGCCTCGCCCAGCGGGAGCGTGCGCGAGAGCTGCTGGTCGGCCTGGACGGTGCCCGCGGTGCGCGATTCCTCCGGGCCGCCGCTCTGGTGCGCGCCCTGCATCGACGCGCTCAGCGTGTAGGCCGCGAATCCCAGGTCGAAGGGCCGCGATGTGTAGGTCGCGCCCACGCTCCCGAAGGTGACGAGGTCGGGGTCGGCGCCGCTCGCGTCGATGCGCGTGGCGGTGAGCGAGGCGTTGAGGGTCGTTTCCTCGGTGACGGAGAAGCTCGCGCCGGCGTTGCCCGAGAGCGAATGCGCGGTGGCGTCGGCCCCGCCGCGCAGGAACTGGTTCACGAACACCCGCCCGCCGCCGGTCACCGCGAGGCGCTCGTCCCACTCCGGGCGCCAGACGGCCTGCGAGCTTAGCTGCCCCAGCCGCTGCGTGAATCCGCCCCCGCTCCCGGAGGCCGTCAGGTCCGACTCCGTGAGGTTCGCGAGCGAGCTCACCCAGAGGTCGGGCGTGGGCGTGTAGAGGTTCGAGGCGTAGGCGCGCAGGATGTCGGAGCCCGCGCCGCCGGGCTGGCGGTTGCGCGACCAGTTGAGGACGGCGTCCGTGCGGTGCGGATCCTGCGTGCCCAGGTAGCGGCCCTCGAGTTGCGACACGGTGTCGCGCCCGAAGGCGTCCGACGAGATCGCGCTGTAGTCGAAGCTGCCGACCCAGGTCTGCGTTCCGAGAGGATCGCGCCAGGTCTGCCGCAGCGTCGCGCGAGAATTGCGGTAGTCGCTGGCGGCGTAGTCGCCGCTCGCGCGGCTGTCGGTCGAGTGGGCCGAGGCGAGGAAGGGGAAGCGGCTCGCCGGAAAGACGGTGACCGTGCCCCCGCCCGACAGGGAACTCGCGGGGATGAACCCGGCGCGGTTGGCCGGATCGAGCGTGTCGCCCTTCTCGCCCGTCACGAGGACAGTGAGGGTCCCCTGAACCTGGGCGAACCACGGCTTCCAGAAGTAGCTCGACGCGTTGAGGTTGGCCGCGCCCAGCAGCAGCTGCCGCCGCCGGGCGCCCTCGGCCTTCTGCGCGAGGTACTCCATCCCCAGCGTGCCGCCCCAGCGCGCCGGCGCGAAGCCCACGGGCTCGCCGGAGCCGATGAACGGGAAGACCGTCGCCGCCCAGGTCGGCTCGGTTTCGACCGCCGGGCCGGCCGGGGGCGATGGCGGGATCGCGCCTTGGGGAGGGCCCGCCTGCGCCAGGACCCAGCGCACCGGATCGAAGACCTCGCGAGCGGAGGCGAAGTCGCCATCCATCCGCAACTCGCCGGCGCTCGCCCCGGTGGCAAGGCACGCGGCGAGGACCGCGACGGCACCCCGTGGCCGCTCGGCGGTCACCGCGATGCGGAGGCGGCGCCCTTCGCGGCGTCGGGCGCCGCGGCGAGTTCGGGATACTGGCGAGCATCGATCTCGATCTTCGCCTTCGCGCGCAGGCTCGCCACGAAAGACTTCCACGCCTCGTCGGCGGCCTGGCGGCGTTGCAGTTCCCGCGCGCGCTCCGAAACCGCCTCGTAGGGCCGCAGCTGCGCGGGCTTGCGGTCGGTCACCCGCACGATCGCGATGCCCTCCAGGAGGGTGAGGGGCTCGGAAGCGCGATCGCCTTCGAGCTTGTCGGCCGCGGCCTGCACGGGCTCGGGCAGCGCCCCGCGGTGCACGTAGCCCATGTCGCCGCCCTGGGCCGCCGACTCGTCGCCGGAGTGGATGCGGGCGAGCTCCGCGAAGTCCGCGCCGCGGTCCAGGCGCTGGCGGATGCCGGCAGCCTCCTCGCGCGCGCGGTCGCGGGCGGCCTTGCCGGCCGAAGGGTCCACCCGCAGCAGGATGAGGCCCAGGCGCACCTTCTCGGGCTCGGTGAACAGCGCGGGGTTGGCGTCATGGAAGCGGCGCGCCTGTTCCGGCGTGGGCGACACCTCGCCGCGAACCCGTTTCTCGAGATCCTCCGCGAGGTGCCGCTCCTCGAGGTCCGCGCGCCAGCGCGCGACCTGCGGGCCCCGGTGCTCGGCCCAGCCGGGCATGTTGCGGAAGCGCGCCTCGATCCTCTCGAGGTCCCGCTCCACCCGCGTCGCGTCGGGAACCATGCCGCGCGAGCGCGCCTCCGCCGCCACGAGCGCGAGCTCGACGAGGGAGGCGGCCACGTCTCGCCGCACGCCCGCCATGTCCCCCTCGGGCGGGGCGCGGTGGTAGTAGCGGCTGCGCACGGCGGCCGCGAGGGCCTGCTCGTACTCCGCGGCGCTGATGGCGCGCCCGTTCACGGTGATCACCGCGGCGGCGGGGTCGGCCGCCGGGGCGGGCGCCGCGTCGGCCGCGCTCGCGAGCGACGAGGCGAGGGCGACCAGGGAAACCAGGAGGGCGATGCGCATGGATTGTTCTCCAGGAAAAAGGGGCCGGGCTTGGTGCCCGGCCCCTCGCGACTCGCGATGGCGATCGAGCGCCGCTACTTCACGTGGCAGGCCAGGCAGACGGCGCTGTTGGTGTTGGCGATGCGCAGGAAGGTGGCGCCGGAATTCGGCAGGCCGCCGGGGTTGGGGACGGTGTTGTCCGCGTGCGGGTCGTGGCAGCTGCCGCACTCGACCGAGGGCCCCGCCCCCGTGCCGAAGGTGCGGGTGTAGAGCTGCATGTCGGTCTTGTTGCGCGCCGCCGTGCCGCCGGTCGTGTCCACCCAGAAGACGGTGTTGCCGTTCACCACGCCGCTCGCGGGCGCGACGAAGTCGGGATCCACGCACGCCGTGCCGGGCGCGGCGTTGGTCGGGCCGCCGCCGCAGTACTTGATGCCGATGGGATGGTCGTTGCTCAGGTCGCTGCCGAGCATCGCGAGCGAGGTCGCGGAGTTGATGAGCTTGCCCGAGGCGTCCACGCGCGTGCCCTGCCAGGTGTAGCCAAGGCCGTTGGCGCCGCCGCCCGTCACGTCGTAGCCGCCGGAGCCGGGCGCGTTGATGAGGTTGTCCATGGCCTGCGTGCCGTCGTGGCACGACAGGCAGGCGAGCGAGATCGAGCCCACGGGCAGGATCTCGCCGTCGATGGAACTCGAGTTGAGCGTGGCGTAGGTGGTGTAGGTCGCGCCGGTGTTCAGGCGCTTGTTCCACAGCGGCACCGGGGCCGTCGTGTCGGCCGCGTGCGGCGTGTGGCAGAAGACGCAGATCTCGTCCGTGCCCCCGCCGACCGCGATGCTGTTGTTGCCCGCGGTGCTGCTCGGGCTCAGGTTGTGCTTCGTGTTGGCGATGCCGGCCTGGACGGGCAGCACGCCGAGCCCGAGGCTCAGCATGGTCCAGAACAGCGCCACCGCCGGCCTGCTCCATCCCCTTCTGTTGTTGGTCATCTTCGCGCTCCTGGGTTTGTCGTCGACGCCGCCGCCCTGTGTTCCGGCGCGGTTGCCATCGCCTATGCAGCATCCGTGCCAGCGGCCGGGAGGCTCGCCGGCACGGAGGCGGGCCGCGACTTCATCCCCCGCACGGCACCTTCCGCGGCAAAGCCTTCCCGCGTGGAAGAATCCCGCTTCCCGATTCCGAGAGCCCGCTAGCGCGCGGCTGGAGCGGGCGCGGCGACAGGCGCGGCCGAGGCCCTGGCGGCGCGCCGCAGGTGGCCCTGCCCCGCCGCCAGCGTGACGGGGCGAAAGACGTCGACCTTGCGGAACCACTGGTCGACCATGTAGACGCGGCCGTCCTCGTCGACGTAGATCCCCGATGGGAGCATGTACTTGCCGGGCCCGTCGCGTTCGGAGCGCTCGCCCACGAAGAGCAGGAGCTCGCCCTCCGGGCTGAAGATCTGGAAATTGCCGAAGGCGGAATCGACCACGTAGACGTTTCCCGAGGCGTCGGTCGCGATCTCCTTCGGGCGCGCGAACTGCCCGAACTGCTTGCCCAGGGCGCCGAAGCTCCTGAGGAACTGCCCGTCGCGCGAGAACACCTGGACGCGGAAGTTGCCGCCGTCGACCACGTAGAGGCGACCGTCCTTGCCGATGGCGAGGTCGCGGGGAAGGTTGAATTCCCCGGGGCCGGCACCGCGCCTGCCGATGTCGAAGAGGTGCCCGCCGGTCCTCGCGTCGAAGGCCCGCACGCGGTGGTTCTCGGAGCCCACGCCCCCGATGTCGACCACGTAGAGGCGCTCGCCGCGCGGGTCCACCGTGACGCTCGACAGGCGATCGAACCACTTCGCCCCCCCGATGGCGCGCAGGAAGCGGCCCTCGGGACTGAACACCTTCACGTCCCTGGCCGTGATGTCGGCGACGTAGAGGGTGCCCGAGGCATCCACGTCGATCCCCAGCGGCTTCACGATGCGCCCCGGTTCCTCCTCGCCGATCTTGTAGAAGCGGCCCGCGGGAAAGTCGAACACGCGGATGTAGCGCTGCGCCGAGTCGCTCA
The DNA here is from genome assembly GCA_003105245.1 of Betaproteobacteria bacterium. GTDB lineage: Bacteria > Pseudomonadota > Gammaproteobacteria > Burkholderiales > Usitatibacteraceae > FEB-7. The sequence continues at coordinate 5,817 of PQAI01000250.1, forward strand.
CGAAGACCCGGCCGCGGTGCACGGCCACCGCGTAGGGCTTGCTCAGCCCCTCGCTCTTCTGGCCCTCGCCCGTGACGAGCCGGCGCAGGTCGTCTCCCGACTCGGGGGCGATGACGTCGGCGCTGCCGTAGATCGTGCGTTCGTAAACGAACCTCGCCTCCTCGGGCGGCGGCGGATAGACGAGGTCTGCTCCCCGGGCCGTCGTCGGCGCGATGGGCGCCTGCATGCAGCCCGCCAGCAGGGCGACGAGCACGGCCGCGGCGGCCCGGCGGAAAAGTCGAGCGAGGTTCATGGTCTTGTCGTGCGGGACGGGTACGCGAATGGTCGCATCGCGGGAGAACAGCAATCGCCGTGCCCGGCCGGGCCGGAAGGCCCGGATCTTGCATCCGTGGCGCGGGCACGCCCCTTCGAGAGGAAACCGATGCCCCACCCACGCCCCGGCCTCGCCCTCGCGGCCTTSGCCGCCGCCCTCGCCCTGCTCGCGGATCCGGCCGTCGCCGGCGATCGCCGCAAGAGCCCCGATGGGCGAATCGACCCGGCGCTGCTGTATCACAACTATTGTTCCGTCTGCCACGGCGACCAGGGCGACGGCCGCAGCCGCGCGAGGAACAGCCTCGTGCCCCCGCCCGCGGACTTCACCGATCCCGCCCTGCGCGGCCGCCTCACCGTGGACTACATGGCCGCGATCATCCGCGAGGGAAAGGCGGGCACCGCGATGGTGGGCTGGAAGACCCAGCTCAACGCCGCCGAGACGCAGGCCCTGGCGAGCTACGTGCGCACCCGGTTCGTCGAGAAGTCCGGCGACGAGGCCTCCCGGCGCGGCCGCACGCTCTACGGTCACTACTGCGCGGCCTGCCACGGACCGACGGGACGGGGCATCGAGGCCGGCGCCGCGCGCGAAGGCGTGAAGCCCGGCCCGGACCTCACGAAAGCGACGGGGCTCACGCGCGAGCGCGTCATCGCCGCGATCGCGGTCGGCAAGGCATCCGCGGGCAAGCCGGGCTTCGCGCAGCAGCTGTCCCCCGCGGACATCGAGTCCGTAGCCGGCTACCTGCGCCAGCTGCTCGCCGTCTCCCCGGGCGTGTCCGGGACCACGGCGCACGGCGGCAAGGCCTCCGAGGCGAAGCGGTGAGGCTCGTCGCCGCCGCGCTCGCCGCGGCCGCCCTGGGCGCCTCGGCCGCCGCCCCCGATGCCCGCCTCGTGGAGGACGGGCGGCGCGTGTACAACTTCCGCTGCTACTACTGCCATGGCTACTCCGGAGACGCGAAGACGCTGGCGGCCACGATGCTGCCGCTGCGCCCGCGCGCGTTCGTCGAGTTCACGGCCGAGGAAATGCCGCCCCTTCGCATCGAGAGGGCCGTGCGCCACGGGCTGCCGGGCTCGGCGATGAAGTCCTTCGCCGGCGCGCTGACCGGGCGCGAGATCGCCGCGGTGGTGGCCTTCGTGCACGACGAGTTCGTGGTCCGCCGCGCCCCCAACACGCGCTACCACACGCCCGAGAACGGCTGGCCGGATCACCAGCGCTATTCGGCGGCGTTCCCATTCGCCCTCGGTCGCATCCCGCTCGACGCGCCGGAGGCATCCCTCGGCGAGGTGGAGCGCGCCGGCCGCCGGCTCTACCTCGGCACCTGCATCACCTGCCACGACCGCGCCGCCGTGCGCGATCCCGGCCCCGCCTGGGAACGCGCGGCGAGCCGATAAGCGAAGGAAACGAAAGATGCCCCTCACCCGACGCGACTTCCTGCAATCGGCCGGCGCCGCCCTGGGCGCGCTGGCCCTGCCTTCCGCTTCCTCGCCGACGCCGGCGGACGCGCGCCCGCCGGCAGCCGGAAGCGTGTGCGTCTCCGTTCCGCCGCGCCTGGCGGGCGCCTCCGCGATCGAGCTCGTCCCCGGCGTCTGCCGGCAGGCGATCCGCCCCGACGGGCCGCAGACCGAGATCTGGGGCTTCAACGGCTCGGCGCCCGGCCCCCTCCTTCGCTTCCGCCAGGGCGAGTCCGTCGCCATCCGCGTGCGCAACGCCCTTCCCCAGCCGACCACCGTGCACTGGCACGGCCTGCGCGTGCCCAACGCCATGGACGGGGTGCCGCACGTGACCCAGCACCCCATCGCGCTGGGCGGCACCTTCGACTACCGCTACCGGGTCGAGGACACAGGCACCTATTGGTACCACCCGCACCAGTCCAGCTTCGAGCAGGTGCCGCGGGGTCTGTACGGCATGCTCGTGGTCGAGGAGGCGAAGCCGCTCGCCGTCGACCGCGAGGTCCACTGGGTCCTCTCCGACTTCAAGCTCGACCAGGGCAACCGGCCGGTCGAGGACTTCGGCCGCATCCTCGACTTCGGCACCGAGGGCCGGCACGGCAACGTCGTCACCCTCAACGGCACGGCGGCGGGCGCGCACCGGCGGCTGGAGCTGCGACCCGGCGAGCGCGTGCGGCTGCGGCTGCTCAATGCCGCCTCGGCGCGCGCCTTCCTCCTCGAGTTCCGGGGGCACTCGCCCTGGATCGTGGCGTACGACGGCCAGGCGGTGGCGCCGCACCCCATCCCGGACGGCCGGCTCCTGCTCGGCGCCGGCCAGCGCACGGATCTCGTGCTGGACGGCACGCGCCCCGGCGCGGGGGAGTTCGCGGTCGTGGACCACCGCCGCGCCGCGGCGACGATGGCGACCCTCGCCTACGCGGGCAAGCCCGCGCGTGCGAAGGCCCTCGGAAGGCCGGCAGCCCTCGCTCCCAACCGGTACGTCGAGCCCGACCTCGGGCGCGCCACCGACCACTACCTCGTGTTCGAGGGGTCCGGGCAGGGCACTCCCGCCATCGGCCGGGTGGACGGCAAGGCGCTCGACGTCGAGGACATCGCCCGCCGGCACGGCCTCACSTGGACCATGAACTACACGGCGCAGCACGAGCACGCGATGATGCACGAGCCGCTCTTCCGCCTGCGCCGCGGCGAGCACGCSACCGTGAAGATGATCAACAACACCGACTTCGAGCACCCGATGCACCTGCACGGGCACTTCTTCCGCGTGCTCGCGATCAACGACATCCCGACGCGGCTTCGCGAGTGGCGCGACACCGTGGTCATCGACCCGCGCGGCAGCTGCGACATCGCCCTGGTCGCCGACAACGTCGGCGAGTGGATGTTCCACTGCCACATCCTCGACCACGCGGCCGGCGGGATGATGGGTACGGTGGTGGTGGAAGCCTAGGCCCTAGGCCGCGCCCAGGCGGCCGGACTCGACGAGCGCGCCGAAGACCGCCTCCGAGACGGGGCGGCTGAACAAGAACCCCTGCACCTCGGTCACGCCGAGCTCGCGGAGGATGTCGAGCTGGGCGAGCGACTCCACGCCCTCGGCGATGAGCCGCAGGTCGAGCTCGCGCGCGAGCGCGATGACCGCCTTCACGATGGCGCGGTCCTCCGGCTGCGTGGCGAGGCCGCGCACGAAGGAGCCGTCGATCTTGAGCAGCTTCACCGGCATCTGCTTGAGGTAGGCGAGCGACGAGTAGCCGGTGCCGAAGTCGTCGATGGCGAGCGTGAGCCCCATCGCCGCCAGCCGCCGCATGGTCTCGATGGCCTCCACCGGCTGCTCCATGAGGGCGCTCTCGGTCACCTCGAGCTCCAGGCGGGAGGGCGAAAGCCCCGTTTCGGCGAGCACCTCCTCGACCGTCCGGATGAGCCGCTCGCTCTCGCGGAACTGGCGCGCGGAGACGTTCACCGCGACGCGCTCCGGCGCCAGCTCCTCCGGCCAGTCGGCGGCGGCCCGGCACGCCGCGCGCAGCACCCAGTCGCCGATGGGCACGATGAGCCCCGTCTCCTCCGCCAGCCCGATGAACTGGCTCGTCGGGATCACGCCGCGTTCGGGGTGGCGCCAACGCAGCAGCGCCTCGGCCCCGGAGATGCGGCCCGACCGGATGTCGACCTGCGGTTGCAGCGCGAGGTCGAACTCGCCGCCCTCCACCGCCCGGCGCAGCATGTTCTCGAGCGAGAGGTAGGCGTCGACCCGCGCGTTCATGTCCGAGGTGAAGAAGCGGAAGCTGTCGCCGCGCGCCTTCGCCTGGTGCAGCGCGATGTCGGCGCAGCGGTTGATCTGCTCGATGTCGGTGCCGTCCTGCGGGTAGAGGGCCACGCCGATGCTGCAGGTCACGAAGAGCTCGTGCTCGCGCGCGACGAAGGGCCTGCCCAGCGCGAGCGCGAGGCTCTCGACGATTCGCGCGGTGTCGGTCGCGTCCCGGACCCCGCCCACGAGGATGGCGAACTCGTCGCCCTCCAGGCGGGCGACGGTGTCCTCGCGGCGCACGGCCTCCGAGATGCGCGCGGCCACCGCCCGGATGAGGGCGTCGCCCACCGCGTGCCCGAGGCTGTCGTTCACGTTCTTCAGCCGGTCGATGTCCAGGTAGAGCAGCGCGAGCGAGGTCCCGGCGCGCTCGGCGGCGGCCACCGCGTGCCCGAAGCGGTCCATGAAGAGGCGGCGGTTGGGCAGTTCCGTGAGCGGGTCGTAGTACGCGAGGCGCCGGATCGTGGACTCGGCGTGCTTGCGGTTGCCGATGTCCTCCATCACCGACACGAAGTGCGTGATCTCCTCGCGCTCGTTGCGGATGGCAGACACCGACTGCAGGCACCAGAAGAAGGACCCGTCCTTGCGGCGGTTGTGGAATTCCCCCATCCACGGCCGGCCCGTGCGAAGCGCCTCCCACATCTCCGAGTAGACCTCCGGGGCCTGCTCGCCGGACTTCAGGATGCGCGGGGTGCGCCCGACCACCTCTGCCGCCTCGTAGCCGGAGATCTCGCAGAACTTGGGGTTCACGTACTCGATCGTCCCCTTCACGTCCGTGATCATCACCGCGTTGGCCGTCTGCTCGACCACGCGCGAGAGCTTGCGGATGCGCTCCTCGCTGCTCACGCGGTGCGTCACGTCGCGATCTATGCCACGGTAGCCGCGGAAGGCGCCCCCGGCGTCGAAGATGGGCATCCCGCTCGTCTCCAGCACCACGGCGCGCCCGTCCTTGTGGCGGTTGGTGTTCACGAGCATCGCGAAAGGCTGGTGGCCGGAGGCGATGGCGCCGAACTCGCAGCGCACGCGCTCGGCCTCCTCCGCCGGCATGAGGTCGAAGGGCGTGCGCCCGATCACCTCGTGCGGCTCGTAGCCGAGGAGGTCCCGGATCTTCGGGCTCACGTAGGTGTAGACGGCGTTCTCGTCGACCTCCCAGACCCAGTCGCTGGTGGCCTCCACGAGATTGCGGAAGCGCTCGTTGCTCGCCGCCAGCTCCTCCTGCGTGCGGGTGTGCTGGACGATCTCGCGCTCGAGGAGCASGTTGGCCCCCTCGAGCATCAGCAGCGCGTTCTCGATCTCGCGCGTGCGCTCCGCCACCGTGCGCTCGAGGACCTCCGGCTGGCGCGCGAGCACGTGCGCGAGCACGCCGACCAGCGCGCCCGCCAGGAGCACCAGCAGCGCCGAGCGCACCCACTGCTCACCGTCCGCCCAGCCGGCGCTCGGCGCGATGCCGAGCGTCCAGCGCCCGTTGGGCACGTCGAAGGAGTGGCTCACGGGATCGACGAGCGGCTCGCGCGCGGATGCCGCGAACACATGCCTCTCGCCGGTGTCCGGGTGCACTCGCGAGAGCTCGTAGTCGAACGCCCTCGGCGCGAGCTCTCGCATCCGCCCCCCCTCCAGGAGGTCGTCGATGCGCATGACGGCCGTGCAGAAGCCCCAGAAGTCCCCCGTCGACCCGCGGTTGAAGAGCGGCAGGCGGCCGATCACGGCAATCCCCCCCTGCATCAACTCGAAGGGCCCTGCGAGCGTGAGGCGCCGCCCCTGCACCGCCAGGAACGCTTCCTTGTTGCGCTTGGGGTCGGCGAGCAGGTCGTGGCCGATCGCCTTCTCGTTGCCCGCCAGCGGCACGCTCGCGGCGATGACCCCGCCCGGCGCGACCTGCAGCGTGCTCACGCCCGGGTAGCGCGGCAGCAGGCCCCTCGCGACGGCCTCGAAGTTGCGCAGGTCGCCCCCGGACTGCTCGATCAGGGCGGCCATCGCGTCCGTGACCGACAGCGCCCGGTAGATCTGATGCTGGAGGGCGCCCGCGTGCTCCGCAGCGAGGCGAGAGGCCTCGCGCTGCCTGTCGGCGACCGTCTCGCGATGGACGAGTACCGCGATGACGGTGCTCGCCGCGACCGCGATGGCGAACGCGGCCGAGGCGATCCGGCACGCCCGCGGGAACGCGGGCCAGCGCGATCGCGTCGTGGTGGCTATCGCCCCGGTCGGCGTCGACATCGTCTAGGGGCGCTCCCTCATGCCCCGAAGAGCCTTCGAAACCCCCCGGAGATGCGGTGCAGGAACCCCTGTCCCTCGTCGCTCCCCTCCTCCACGAAGCCCGCGGCGCCCGCCGGCGCGAGTGCGCCGGGCGACGCGCCGGCGAAGGCGAGCGCCGACTGCTCCACGTCCCGGTGCAGGGACCGCCTCGCCTCCTCCCCGGCAGCCTCCACCTGGAAACGGCGGCGCGCCTCGGGGGAGTCCGCGAGCTGGCGGTGGCGCTTGATGGCGGAGTCCACGATAAGCCGGATGAGCCCGGGCTTGCTCGTCTTGGGGATGAAGCGGTAGACCTGCCCCTGGTTGATGAGGTCCATGACCACCTGGGCATCCTGCACGCCGCTGAAGACGACCGCCACGACCTCGGGGTGCTTCTGCTTCATGAGCCGGATGAGCCGCGTCACGTCGACCTTGCCGACGCGCACGTCGGAAATCACCACGCTCGCGGGCGCCTGGTCGAGCGCGTGCACCGCCTCGGCGAGGTTGGAGGCGTGGCGGACCGGGACGCCTCCACCCAGCACTTCCCGCACCGTCCTCCGGATGCCGTCGTCGTCGTCGATGAGCAGGATGCTCTCGCCGTCGCGCAGGACGACCGTGGCGGGCCGGTGCGCCTGGGCCGCCTCGGACTCCGCCGCCTGGATGGCGGTGGCCGGCACCGCCTCCTCGCGTTCCGCGGCGACGACCGGCGTGCTGCGCGAGATCTCGACCGCCTCCGCGATGAGCTTCGGCAGCGCCTTGATGTCCCAGGGCTTGGTGACGAAGCGGTAGACCTCGCTCTCGTTCACGCTTCGCAGCATCGCGTCGAGGTCGGAGTAGCCGGTGAGGAGGATCCGCATCGCGCGCGGCGCCGCCTTCCTCACGTCGCGAAGGAACTCCACGCCCGTCACGCCGGGCATGCGCTGGTCGCTCACCACCACGTCGAAGTCGTGCTGCCCCAGGACCTGCAGCGCCTCGGTCGCGCTCGTCGTGGTGTGCACCTCGAAGTCCTTGCGCAGCAGCCAGTGCAGGGCGCGGACGACGTGCGGCTCGTCGTCCACGCACAGGACCCTTCCCTTGCCCGCTTCCATGTGCGCCTCCGTTCCGGCGGCCTTCTCAGGCGGCCGCTCTCGTTTCGCCGCCCGCCTCGAAGGGCAGCACGACCGTGAAGGTGGCCCCGTGACCCGGACGGCTGTCGACGGTGATGTCGCCCCCGTGCGCGCGCGCGATGTCGCGCGCGACGTTGAGCCCGAGTCCCGTGCCGACCCCTTCCGGCTTGGTGGTGAAGTACGGCTCGAAGATCCGCTCCTGGATCTCGGGCGGGATTCCGGTGCCGGTGTCCGCCACGTCGACGCGCACGTAGCCGGCCTCCTCGCGGGTAGCCACGGTGATTCGCCCCCGGTCTTCGATCGCCTGCGAGGCGTTGATGATGAGGTTGAGGAATATCTGGTTGAGCTGCGAGGGGGTGCACACGATCTGGCGGATCGGGCCGTAGGCCTCGACCACCTCGATCGAGTTGGGGATCACGCTCTTGGCGAGGTAGACGACGCTCTTCAGGCCACCGTTCACGTCGAACTCGGAGACGCGAGCGCGGTCCAGGCGCGTGAAGTCGCGCATGTGCACGACGAGCTCCGACATCTGGTCGATGCCCCTGAGCACGTCGCCGAGCATCTCCTTCATGGCCGCCACGTCCTCCGGCGCCGCGTCGATGGCCTCGATCGCGCCGCGGGAGCGCCCCACGTCGAGCACGATCTTGTCGCCCGGGACCTGGCGCACGAGCGCCGAGATCCGGGTGGCGACCTTCACCGGGGTCGCGAGCTGGTCGAGCTGGTCCATCACCAGGCTCACGTTGCTCTTGGAGAACCCCAGGGGCGTGTTGAGCTGGTGCGCGACGCCCGCCACCATCTGGCCGAGCGCGGCCATCTTTTCCGACTGCGCGAGCTGCTGGTGCGCCTGGTCGCGGTCGAGCTCCTGCGCGGCAATGATGCCGTCGGCCCGGCGCACGATCAGGAAGAGGACTCCGAAGAGCACCGCGAGCACGGCAAGGAGGGAGCCCACCTGGACCCGCGAGGAGGCCTCGACCTGGCTCTGGTTCTCCTCGGAAACGCGTGCCACCTTCTCGCGGTTGGCGGCGGCGCTCGCCTTGATCTGGGTGGAGGTGCCTCGGATCTGCGCGAGAAACGGGGTCACGTCGGAGTAGACCTCGAACACGCCCACGATGCGATCGGTGCCGGGCCCCAGCACGGGCAGGTAGCTCGAGATGAGGTCGCGGTTCTCCACCACGCCCTCGAAGGCGCTGAACCTGTCGCGGTGCGTGAGCTCGCTCGCCGGCGTGCCCGCGAGCGCCCGCTTCCAGCCGGCGTTGGAGAGCTTGTCCTCGCCGATCTGGGCGTGCTCGGAGGAGTACACCGTCACGCCCCGCAGGTCGAAGACCTTGATCTTGAACACCGAGGTCTTCTTCATCGAGTCGACCACCTTGGCGTCGATCTCGCGGAACCCGGGCAGCGCCATGATCCGCTGGCCCGCCTCGGCGAAGCAGGCCTTCTTTTCCGGCGGCGCGACCGTCTTGCCCTTCGCGTCGACCACGTCGGCGATGGCGCGGCAATGGTCGATGGGGACGGAGGCGGCCCTCGCGACGAACGGGGCGAAGTCCCTCTCCCACAGGGCGTTGGCGAACAGTCGCGTGAGATTCACGTTGCCCGCCTCGTGGATCGCGAGCAGGTCGCGCAGGGCGGCCTCCTCCTGCCTGCGCGCGAACTGGTCCTGGGTCGAGTTGAAGAAGGCCCCCTCGCGTTCCTGCACGTCGCGGAAGAAGTCGCTTCGCTTCGCCTCGAACCAGGCGAAGGCGGCGGCCACGACCGCGAAGGCCACGAGGCTCGCGACGGTGAAGTAACGGACGAGTCGGAACTGGACCGGCCCCGCGGGGCCGTGCGCCTTGCTGACGGCGGCGTCCGATGGATCCGGCGCCGCTTCCCTTTTGGCGAGGGCGGGAAGCCTCATTGCGGCTGCTGACACGATTCCCCCTTTTCGCTTTCGTGGCCCGGAATCCGGGCCCGAGGGAACCCTCTGCAATTACCGGGCCCGGCCCGAAACGGGCCGGAAGCCCGTTTCATTTGACCGGCGTCAACATCCCTGAACCGACGGGGAGAATCCGTTCTCGAAGTCGGGAACGCCCGACCGACCGCGGCCGGCCGCTATTCGACGAGGAGGTGGCCCTCGACGCCCATTTCCGCATGGTCGCCGAGGTGGCAGTGGACGCGGTAGCGCCCCGGGTCGACGGGAACGAACCACAGCTCGAACGTTCCGCCGGCGGCGAAGATCTCGAAGTTCCTGAACCGGACCGCCTTGAACTCCGCGAAGCGCGGCACCTGCGCCTTGCGCACCGCGGCGGTCGCGAGGAACTCCGGGGCGTTGAAGTAGTGGTTGTTCACGCCGGCATTGGTGACGGTGAGGCGGTAGGGCTGGCCCGCCCGCAGCCGCAGCTCGCGCGGCTCGAAGCCCCCGTCGCGAAGCAGTATCGACACGTCCTGCACCTTGCTCCAGTCGGCGGTCTCGGCGATGCGGTCCAGTTCCTCGGGAGCGCGCCCGGGCAGGGCATGGCAGCCCGGCACGAGGATTGCAAGGACCGCGGCAAGGACAAGGAGGCGGGTCATGGGGCGCTCCGGCGGATGGCCATCGGCGGAACTTATGTCACGCGGCGCGGATTCTCCTTGAGGAAGCTCAAGGCCGGCCGCCCCACCCGGCCTCGAATGCGGTTCACGACAATCCCCGGACATCCCGTCATGAGACACCCCGCGTCGCCATCCACCACGCGCCTTTGGGCCGCGGCCCTCCTGCTCGCCGCCGCGACCGCCGCGGCGGCCGCCGATCCCGGCCGGGGCGCGACGGTCTACCAGCGCGTCTGCTCCGCCTGCCACGGCGAGAAGGGCGACGGCCGCAGCCTCGCTAGCCACGCGCTGCGCACCGCGCCGCGCGACTTCACCACCGAGGAGGCGCGACTCGCGCTTTCGCGCGAGTACATGATCGCCATCGTGCGCGACGGCAGGCCGCACACGCCGATGGTGGGCCGCACCGAGCGCCTGGCCCAGGACGAGATCGAGGCCGCCGTGGACTTCATCCGCGCCGCGTTCATGCCGCCCGAGCCGGGGACGCCCCTCGCGAAGGGCCGGTCCCTCTACCGCTCGTCGTGCGCGGGCTGCCACGGCGACCGCGGCCAGGGGGGCGTGCCGCGCGGCGGCGGCAGGCCGGTGCCCGCCGTCTCCGCTGTGCGCGCCGGGCCCGGTCTCACCCCGGAGAGGATGGCGCAGGCCCTCCGGCGGCACGAGCACGTCCCCGGGTTGCCGGTCCCGGGCCTGCCGCTGGAGGCCGGCGAATCCGACGCCGTCGCGCGCTACATCCAGGCGGCCTTCATCGAGGTCGTGGCGGATCGCGGCGGAAGTCGCTGACGCAGACCCGGCTCCTTACTTCGACTGAAGGACCACGAGGTCGGCCTGCATCGCGGGCGCGTGCTTGCGGCAGATGATCTTGAAGATGCCGGCCTTGTCGGCGTCGAAGGTGACTCGCGTGATCTGGCCCCGGCGCACGACGTCCGAGATCCAGTAGCCCTCGATGGTGAACGGGTGCTCGTCGCCGTTGATTCCGACGATTTCGAGGGTGACGCGGTCGCCCTGGTTCACCACGATCGTGCCCGGGTCCCAACGGTAGGTCGAAACCTCCCACCGGCCCTTGTCGTCGGGCTTCTTCAGGTTGTAGCCGCCGCCCGGTGGCAGGGGCTTGTCCGGGAACGGCTCATGATCCACATGCGCGCCGCCCTTGGGTTCGATCGCCGAGACGTAGATCGTGCGGCTGCGCGGCGACTGAGGGCCCGCGGCGAGCGCCGTCATCGCCGCCGCGGTGGCGCCCGCCGCGGCGAGCGCGACGAGGCGGGTTCTTCGCGATCTTTCCATGCGAGCGTTCCTCCGTGGCGCCGCGGCACTACGCCCGGCGCGGTAACAGCCGCTTCCTCCGCCGTTTCGCCACTGCGGGGGCCCGACGAGCCTAACATGGAGGCACAACCGAACGGAATGCGAGCGGGACGACGGCATTCACGAGAGGCCGTCCCCCATCCGCGCCGCCACAAGCCGAGGAGGAGGAACGCATGCCAGCACGCAAGATCCTGATCATGGGCGCGTCCTACGGGTCGCTCCTGGGCGTGAAGCTCGCCGCCGCGGGCCACGCCGTGAAGCTCGTCTGCCTGCCCGCGGAAGCCGCCCTCATCAACGCGAAGGGAGCGATCGTCCGCCTGCCGGTCAAGGGCCGCGAGGGCCTGGTGGAACTGAACTCGCGCAGCCTCCCGGGCAAGCTGGACGCGGCCGGGCCGGGCGAGGTCGATCCCGCGAATTTCGACCTCGTCGCGCTCGCGATGCAGGAGCCGCAGTACCGCCAGCCCGGCGTGCGCGAGCTGCTCGACGCCGTGGCGAAGGCGCGCGTGCCGTGCCTGTCGATCATGAACATGCCGCCCATGCCCTACCTGAGGCGGCTGCCGGGCGTCGACGCCGGGCGCTGCGTCGACTGCTACACCGACGCCTCGGTGTGGGACGCCTTCGACCCGAAGCTCGTCACCCTTTGCAGCCCCGACCCTCAGGCCTTCCGTCCCCCGGAAGAGGAAGTGAACGTGCTGCAGGTGCGGCTTCCGACCAACTTCAAGGCGGCGCGCTTCGATTCCGACGCCCACACGGCGCTGCTGCGCGAGCTGGAGGCCGGCATCGAGGCGGTGCGCTTCGACCCGGGTGACGGGCCGGTGGAGCTCCCCGTGAAGCTCAAGGTGCACGACTCGGTGTTCGTGCCGCTCGCCAAGTGGGCGATGCTGCTCGCGGGCAACTACCGCTGCGTGCAGGCGGACACCGTGCGGCCCATCAAGGAGGCGGTGCACGGCGATCCTGCGGCCTCGCGCGCCGTGTACGAATGGGTGGTGGACCTGTGCGTCGCGCTGGGCGCGAGCCGCGCGGACCTCGTGCCCTTCGAGAAATACGCGGCGGCCGCGCAGTCGCTGGGCAGCCCCTCGTCTGCCGCGCGCGCGCTCGCCGCGGGCGCCCAGTACATCGAGCGCGTCGACCGCCTCGTGCAGGCGGTGGCGGCGCAGAAGGGATTGCGAAACGCCGCGGTCGACGAGACGGTGGCCCTGGTGGACGACTGGCTCGTGCGCAACCGCCGGAAGGGCTGACCTACTTCTTGGCGGGAGCCTGGATCTTCTGGCCAGGCTTGATCGTGTCGGGCATCGGGGAAGCGGCCTTCAGGTCCTCGATCCCCTTCACGGCGATGCCCGCCCAGAGGGCGAAGAGGCGCTCGAACTCGGCGACGTTGCTGGCGCTCGAGGCGCGCTGCGGCGTCGAGCCGTCGAGCGTCTCGCGGCGGTCGACCACGCGGCCCAGGAGCGTCCCGGCGCGCGAGTCGCGAACCTCGAGGTTCAGCGTGGCATCGCCCGACTCCAGCGTGTAGGTCTCCTTCACCCCGGACTTCTGGCCCGCAGGCGCGTTCACGTAGAGGTCCACCACGCGCGGGGCCACCTCGAGCACGTCGTCGCCGGGCGCGGTGACCACCTCGTAGCCGCCGGCCTTGAAGGCCTGGGCCCAGACCTTGTCGAAGCCGGAGCGCGCCGCGTCCAGGATCTTGAGGGCATCGGCGTCCGTGACGCGCCCGGCGGAGGAGAGCCTCGGCGTTCCGGTGTCGTTCACGTTCCGCAGCCAGTTCTTCTGGAAGGCGACCTCGGCCGGCTTGAGGAGCACCTTCTTGTAGGGACGGAAGTCGGCGCCCGGCAGGAGCCACGCGCGGCCCACCTTGCGGGCCTTCACCGCGACCAGTCCTTCCGGTGTCACGTCCGTCCGGGCCGGCTGGGCGGAGACGGCCGTGGCCGCCAGCCCGAGGAAGGCGGCGAGCGCGAATCGAGTCAGGGATTTCATGGCAATTCCTCCGGGAATTTCCGCGTGGACGGGGAGCGGGGAAGAGTCTAACTCCCGCCCGCGGCGCCCCGTGTGACGATTCGTGCCATCGTCCGGGGGCGGGGGGAGGAGGTGGGGTGGCTGATGGGATTCGAACCCACGACAACCGGAATCACAATCCGGGACTCTACCGCTGAGCTACAGCCACCACCGACGGCCGCGCCATGCGCGCGGCCGGGAAAAACTGGCACGCCCGACAGGATTCGAACCTGTTACCCCCGGCTTAGAAGGCCGGTGCTCTATCCGGATGAGCTACGGGCGCAAACCGAACCATCGCGGGCATCCAATCGGGTCGGGGTGGAGGGATTCGAACCCCCGACAACTTGCTCCCAAAGCAAGTGCGCTACCAGGCTGCGCTACACCCCGCCGGGTCCATCCAAGGCGAGGGCGGATTATACGCCGCCCCCGCCCCGGAAGCCCACCGGGGAGTGGCGCCCTACTGCGCCGCCGGGCCGCCTTCGCCCGCGGGCGCCGCGGCGTGCTCCTCGCGGCGGGCCGGCGGGTCGAGCAGCGCCTTGCGCGACAGGCGCACGCGGCCCTTGTCGTCGGCCTCGAGCACCTTCACCTTCACGACCTGGCCTTCCTTGAGGTAGTCCGAGACGGCGTTGACGCGCTCGTGGGCGATCTGCGAGATGTGCAGCAGGCCGTCCTTGCCGGGCAGCAGCTGGACGATCGCGCCGAAGTCGAGCAGGCGGATCACCGGGCCCTCGTAGACGCGGCCGACCTCGACGTCCGCGGTGATGAGCTCGATGCGCTTCTTGGCGGCGTCGCCGGCCTCCTGCGACAGGCAGGCGATGGAGACGGTGCCGTCGTCCTCGATGTCGATCGTGGTGCCGGTCTCGCGCGTGAGCGCCTGGATGACGCTGCCGCCCTTGCCGATCACGTCGCGGATCTTGTCCGGGTTGATCTTGATCTTGATGACGCGCGGGGCGTAGGTGGAGAGCTCGTGGCGCGGCCCCGGCACGGCGGACTTCATGAGGCCGAGGATGTGCATGCGCCCCTCCTTCGCCTGGTCGAGCGCGACCTTCATGATCTCCTTGGTGATGCCGTTGATCTTGATGTCCATCTGCAGGGCCGTGACGCCCTTGTCGGTGCCGGCGACCTTGAAGTCCATGTCGCCCAGGTGGTCCTCGTCGCCCAGGATGTCGGTGAGGACGGCGAAGCGGTTGCCCTCCTTGATGAGGCCCATGGCGATGCCGGCCACGTGCCCCTTGAGCGGAACGCCCGCGTCCATGAGGGCGAGGCAGCCGCCGCACACCGAGGCCATCGAGGACGAGCCGTTCGACTCCGTGATCTCGGAGACCACGCGCAGCGTGTAGCTGAACTCCTCCTTGCTGGGGAGGACGGCGATGAGCGCCCGCTTGGCCAGGCGCCCGTGGCCGATCTCGCGGCGCTTGGGCACCCCGACGCGGCCGGTCTCGCCGGTCGAGTACGGCGGGAAGTTGTAGTGCAGCATGAAGCGCTCGGTGTACTCGCCCTGGAGGGCGTCGATGCGCTGCTCGTCCTGGCCCGTGCCGAGGGTCGCGGCGACGATGGCCTGGGTCTCGCCGCGGGTGAAGAGCACCGAGCCGTGCACGCGCGGCAGCAGCGTCGGGCGGATCGAGATCGGGCGCACGGTGCGCGTGTCGCGCCCGTCGATGCGCGCCTCGCCGTTGAGGATCTGGCCGCGGACGATCTTGGACTCCATGTCCTTGAGGATCCCGCGCACGACATTGCCGTCGGCGGGAGGATCGGCGTTCACGACGCAGGCGTCGAGGACCTTCTTCTTCACGTCCTCGAGCTTCTCCTGGCGCACCGCCTTCGACTTCACGCGGTAGGCCTCGGCGATGTCGGTCTCCGCCAGCGCGCGGATCTTCTCGACGAGCGCCGGGTCGGTCTGGGCCGGGGCCCAGTCCCAGTCGTCCTTGCCGCCCTCGTCGGCGAGCTCGTTGATGGCGCGGATCGCGGCCTGCATCTGCTCGTGGCCGTAGACCACGGCGCCCAGCATCACGTCCTCGGGGAGCTCGCTCGCCTCCGACTCCACCATCAGGACCGCCTGCTCGGTGCCGGCGACCACGAGGTTCAGCTGCGAGGTCTCGAGCTCCGTCTTGGTCGGGTTGAGGATGTACTCGCCGTCCAGGTAGCCCACGCGCGCGGCTCCGATGGGGCCGTCGAACGGGATGCCCGCGAGCGTGACCGCGGCCGAGGCACCGATCATCGCCGGGATGTCGGAATCGACCTCGGGGTTGATCGAGAGCACCGTCGCGACGACCTGCACCTCGTTGTAGAACCCGTCGGGAAAGAGCGGGCGCAGCGGCCGGTCGATGAGGCGGCAGGTGAGGATCTCCTTCTCGGAGGGGCGTCCCTCGCGCTTGAAGAAGCCGCCGGGGATGCGGCCCGCGGCGTAGGTCTTCTCCTGGTAGTCGACGGTGAGCGGGAAGAAATCCTGCCCCGGCTTCACGTCCTTGCGGGCGGTGACCGCCACGAGCACCACGGTGTCGTCCATCGTCACCAGCACGGCGCCGTCGGCCTGGCGGGCGATCTCGCCGGTTTCCAGCGTCACTTGATGGCGGCCGAACGCGAAGGTCTTCTTGATCGGTTTCACTTTTTTCGATCCTCTTGGAATGGGGGAGCCGGTGCCCGGCGGCCTTGCCGGCCCGGGCTGCCGGACCAATGAAAAAACCCCGCGCGGGCCCGTGGAGGGTTCGTCGCGGGGTCTGTTGTCCGGCAGGTGCCTACTTGCGGATGCCGAGGCGCTCGATCGTCGAGCGGTAGCGGTCGACGTCGGTGCGCTTGAGGTAGTCGAGGAGGCTGCGGCGCTGGCTCACCATGCGCAGGAGTCCCCGGCGCGAGTGGTGGTCCTTCACGTTCGCCTTGAAGTGCTCGGTGAGGCTGTTGATGTTCTCGGTGAGGAGGGCGATCTGCACTTCCGGCGACCCGGTGTCGCCCTTCGCACGCTGGAATTCGGAAACGACGCGCGCCTTGTTGGCGGTGGTTACGGCCATTGCTCAATTCTCCTGGGCGATTCGCCCGCGATAGTTGTTACGGTCTCGAGGAAAGGCGGGATTTTAGCAAGTTTCGGGCCCCAAACTCAAGCCGAATCAGGGGCCTATGCGGCAGCCCCGGTGGCCATGAGGCGCGCGGCTGCCAGCCGCCCTTCCCCCACCTTGCCCACCCCAATGAATACGCCTGCAGGGCCGAAAAGGGCCCACTCTCCCGGTTCCCACTCCTCGCGGGCCGCCAGCTCCTGCCCGTTGCGGATGGCCCAGGCCTCCCGCTCCGCCAGGTCCGCCCGCGGAAGGGTGCGCACGAGGACCTCGACSGGAAGGAGCCGSGCGCGGGMTGCAGCCAGCCCCATCTCCGCCAGGGCTTCCGGSGTCACCGCCTCCTCGACGCGGAAGCCCCCTGTCTCCGTCCGGCGCAGCTCCGTGAGGTAGGCGCCGCATCCGAGGCGCTCCCCCAGGGATTCCGCCAAGGTCCGGACATAAGTCCCCTTTGAGCATTTAAGCGAAATTACGAGCTTTTCGCCGGAGAACGCTACTATATCGATGAACTCGACCCGGATCGACCGGGGCTCCCGGACGATCTCGACCCCCTGCCGGGCGAGGTCGTACAGACGCTTGCCCTGGACCCGAACGGCGGAATGCATGGGCGGGATCTGCATCGAAACCCCAATCAACTCCCGCGAACAGGCCTCTATCTTCGAAATGTCCGAGGGAACGGCGCCGCCGGGGCGAATCTCGCCTTCGGTGTCTCCCGTGCTGGAAGTCGCCCCCAGGCGAAGCGTCGCAAGGTAGGTCTTGTCGGAATCGATGAGAAACCGGGAGAACTTGGTGGCCTCGCCGAAGACCAGCGGCAGCAAGCCCGTGGCGAACGGGTCGAGGGTGCCGGTATGGCCGGCCTTGAGCGACCCCAGGGCCCGCTTGGACATGGCCATGGCGCGCGTCGAAGTGACGCCCGCGGGCTTGTCGACGAGGAGGACCCCGTCCGGTCCGGTCCCCGGGGCCACGCGCCTACTTGGGCTTGCGCCGGCGCGGGGCCGGCGCGGGAGGCGGGGGGGCGACGGCCTCGTCGATGAGACGCGACAGGCGCGCGCCGCGCTCGATGGACTCGTCGTAGGCGAAGTGCAGCTCGGGGACGGTGCGCGTGGTGAGGCGGTGCGCGAGGCCGGCGCGCAGGAACCCGGCGGCCCTCGCCAGGCCCTCCCCGCAGGCGCGCGCCTCCTCGGGCGAGCCCAGCGTGGTGAACCAGACCTTGGCGTGCGACTGGTCGCGCGAGATCTCCACCCCGGTGAGGGTGACCATCTTCACGCGCGGGTCGCGAAGCTCCAGGCGCACGAGCTCCGAGAGCTCGCGCTGGATCTGGTCCGCGATGCGGGCGAGGCGAGCCGTGCTCATGGCCGTGCCGGCCCCGGGACGAGGCTCAGGCGAGGGTCCTCGCCACCTCGACGATCTCGAAGGCCTCGATCTGGTCGCCGACCTGGACGTCGTTGTAGCCCTTGAGGGACAGGCCGCACTCGAAACCCGACTTCACTTCCTTCACGTCGTCCTTGAAGCGCTTGAGCGAATCGAGCTCGCCCGTGTGCACGACCACGCCGCCGCGGATGAGCCGCACCTGCGAGCCGCGCTTCACCATCCCCTCGGTCACCATGCAGCCGGCCACGGTGCCGACCTTCGAGATCTTGAAGACGTTCCGGACCTCGACCATGCCGAGGACCGTCTCCTTGCGCTCGGGGGCGAGCATCCCGGTGATGGCGGCCTTCAGGTCGTCCACCGCGTCGTAGATGATGTTGTAGTAGCGGATGTCGACGCCGGAATGCTCGGCGAGCTTCCTCGCCGCGGCGTCGGCCCGCGCGTTGAAGCCGATGACCACCGCCTTGGAGGCGAGCGCGAGGTTCACGTCCGACTCGGTGATGCCGCCGACGCCGGTGTGGATGATGTTCACCTTCACCTCGTCCGTGGCGAGCTTCGAGAGCGCGTGCGCCAGGCCCTCGTAGGAGCCCTGCACGTCGGCCTTGATGATGAGCGCGAGCGACTTGGCGCCGCCCCCCTCGGTCATCTGCTCCAGCGCGCTCTCGAGCTTGGCCGCCTGCTGCTTGGCGAGCTTCACGTCGCGGAACTTGCCCTGGCGGAAGAGCGCGATCTCGCGCGCCTTGCGCTCGTCGTTGAGCACGAGCATGTCGTCGCCCGCGCGCGGCACTTCCTGCAGGCCCTGGATCTCCACCGGGATGGACGGGCCGGCCTCGGTGACCGCCTTGCCGTCCTCGTCGGTCATGGCGCGCACGCGGCCGAACACCGCGCCCGCGAGGACGTTGTCGCCCTTCCTGAGTGTGCCCGACCGGACCAGCACCGTGGCCACCGGGCCGCGCCCCTTGTCGAGCCGCGCCTCGATGACGGTGCCCTTGGCGGGGGCGTTCACCACCGCGCGAAGCTCCAGCACCTCGGCCTGGAGCTGGATCGCCTCCAGCAGGCGGTCGATGCCCTGCCCGGACTTGGCGGAGACCTCGATGAACTGCGTCTCGCCGCCGAACTCCTCCGGCACCACGCCCTGCGCGAGCAGCTCCTGCTTGATGCGCTGCGGATTGGCCTCGGGCTTGTCGATCTTGTTCACGGCGACGACGACGGGGACGTTGGCCGCCTTGGCGTGGTTGATCGCCTCGACGGTCTGCGGCATCACGCCGTCGTCGGCCGCCACCACGAGGACCACGAGGTCCGTGATCTGGCTGCCGCGGGCACGCATGGCCGTGAAGGCCTCGTGGCCCGGCGTGTCCAGGAAGGTGATGACGCCGCGCGCGGTCTTCACGTGGTAGGCGCCGATGTGCTGCGTGATGCCGCCGGCCTCGCCCACCGCCACGCGGGCCTTGCGGATCGTGTCCAGGAGCGAGGTCTTGCCGTGGTCGACGTGCCCCATGACCGTGACGACGGGCGGGCGCGCCTCGCGCACCTGCTCGGATTCGCCCGCCGCGGACTCGGTGAGGAAGGCTTCCGGATCGTCGAGCTTGGCGAGCTTGGCGACGTGGCCCATCTCCTGGACCACGATCATCGCCGTCTCCTGGTCGAGCACCTGGTTGATGGTCACCATCGAGCCCATCTTCATCATGGTCTTGATGACCTCCGCGGCCTTGACCGACATCTTGTGGGCGAGGTCGCCGACGGTGATCGTCTCGGGAACGAGCACCTCGACCACCTTCGGCTCGACCGGCGCGCTGTAGGCGGCGGCCTCCTCGTCGCGGTGGCGCGATCCGCGGGCGCCGCTGCGCCAGCCGCCGCGTCCGCCGCCGGTGTCGCCGCGGGTCTTGATCCCCCGGCGCTTGGCCATCTCGTCGGCCCACGAGCTCGCGGGCTTGGCCGGCTTCTTGACGGCCTTCTTCTCTTCCGGCTTGAGCGCGGTCGGGCGGTGCAGCGTGCCCTCGGCGGGGGCCTTGGCGGCCTCGCCGGCGGCGGGCGCGGGCGCCTCCGCCTTCACTTCGACGAGGACGGGGGCGGCGGCCTCGGTGGCAGGCTCCTCGCCCTTCTTGCGCATGACGCGCTTCTTCTTCGGGGCCTCGCCCTCCGCGGGAGGCGCGGCCTCCGGGGCGGCGGCGGCCGCGGCTGCGGCCTCGGCCTCTTCCTTCTTGGTCTTCGCCTTCTTGGTCTTCGACTGGGCGTCGGCGGCCTGGCGCGCGGCGAGCTCGGCCTGGCGGCGGGCCTCGTCCTCGCGCTTCCTGACCTCCTCCTGGTCGATGATCGGCGCGGCCGGGGCGGCGGGCTTCTCCACCTCCACCGGCTGCTCGGGCTTGTCCACCTTCACGAAGGTGCGCTTCTTGCGCACCTCGACCTGGATCGTGCGCGCCTTGCCCGTCGAGTCGGCGCGCTTGATCTCCGTGGTCTGCTTGCGCGTGAGGGTGATCTTCTTCTTCTCTTCCTTGTTGCCGTGGACCTCGCGCAGGTAGTCGAGCAGGCGCGTCTTGTCCTGCTCGGTCACGGGGTCTTCCGCGGCCTTCTTGTTCACGCCGGCCGCCTTGAGCTGCTCGAGCAGGCGAGGCACCGTGAGCTTGAGCTCCTCGGCGAACTGGGCGACGTTGGACTTGGCCATAGCGTTTCCTTACCCGGCGGGCGTCAGGCCTGCGCCGGCTCCTTGAACCACGGCGCGCGCGCCGTCATGATGAGCTGGCTGGCACGCCCGGCCTCCATCCCGGTGAGCTCGGTGAGCTCTTCGGTGTCGAGGTCCGCGAGCGCGTCCATCGTGGTGATTCCCTTCGAGGCGAGCAGGCGCGCAGTCTGCCCGTCCATGCCCTCCATGCTCTCGAGGCTGCCGGCGGCGCTCTCCACCGTCTCCTCCCGCTGCAGTTCCTCGGTGAGGAGGGCGTCGCGGGCGCGGCGGCGAAGCTCGTTCACGGTGTCCTCGTCGAACGCCTCGATCTCGAGCATCTCGTTGATGGGGACGTAGGCCACCTCGTCGAGCGAGGTGAAGCCCTCGGCGACCAGGATGTCGGCCACCTCCTCGTCCACGTCGAGCTTCTCCATGAAGAGCGAGCGCAGCTCCTGCGTCTCGGCGCCCGCCTTCTCCTGGCGCTGCTCGACGGTCATGATGTTGAGCTCCCAGCCCGTGAGCTGCGAGGCGAGCTTCACGTTCTGGCCCAGCTTGCCGATGGCGATGGCCTGCTGGTCCTCCTCGACCACCACGTCCATCGAGTGGCGCTCCTCGTCGACGACGATCGAGCTGACTTCCGCGGGCGCCAGCGCGTTGATCACGAACTGGGCGGGGTCCGGCGACCACAGGATGATGTCGACGCGCTCGCCGGCGAGCTCCTGGGTCACCGCCTGCACGCGCGAGCCGCGCATGCCCACGCAGGTGCCCACGGGGTCGATGCGCTGGTCGTTCGACTTCACCGCGATCTTGGCGCGCAGGCCCGGGTCGCGCGCGGCGGCCTTGATCTCGAGGAGCCCCTCCTCGATCTCCGGGACCTCCAGCTCGAAGAGCTTCACCAGGAAGTCCGGGGCGATTCGCGACAGGATGAGCTGCGGGCCCCGCGCCTGGCGGTCGATCTTGTCGATGTAGGCCCGCACGCGGTCGCCCACGCGCAGGTTCTCCTTCGGGATCAGGTGGTCGCGCGGCAGCAGCGCCTCGACGCGGCCGCTCTCGACGATGAGGTTGCCGCGCTCGGCGCGCTTGACGGTGCCGGTCACCAGCGACTCGCCGCGCTCGAGGAAGTCGTTGAGGATCTGCTCGCGCTCGGCGTCGCGGATCTTCTGCAGGATCACCTGCTTGGCGGCCTGGGCGCCGATGCGGCCGAAGGTCTCGGGCTCGAGCGGCTCCTCGAAGACGTCGCCCAGCTTGGCCTCGGCGTTCTCGGCGAGCGCGTCGGTGATCGCCACCTGGTGCGCGGGCTCCTCGTGCTCCTCGTCGGGCACGACGGTCCAGCGCCGGAAGGCCTTGTATTCCCCCGACTCGCGGTCGATCTCGACCCGGACGTCCACCTCGTCCTTGAAGCGCTTCTTCGTGGCCGACGCGAGCGCCATCTCGAGCGCGAGGAACACCACGTCCCTCGGCACGTTCTTCTCGCGCGACAGCGCGTCGACCAGCAACAGGATTTCCTTCGTCATTTCCACCAACCTCCGCTTCAGACGTCCGGCACCAGCCGGGCCCGGTCGATTTCGGCCATCGCGACCGACCAGCGCTTCCCTTCCACCTCGAGGACGACGGCGTCGCCCTCCACCCCGGCGATGCGCCCCTCGAGGCGCCGCCGGCCATCCCGCGGCAGCTTCAGGCGCACCGTGGCATCCCGCCCCGCGAAGCGCCCGAAGTCCTCCAGGCGCTTGAGCGGCCGGTCCAGCCCCGGCGACGACACCTCCAGCCGCTGGTAGTCGAAGCCCTCGACCGCGAACACCCGCGTCAGGTGGTTGCTCACCGTGGCGCAGTCCTCCACGGTGATGCCGGCGGGCTTGTCGATGAATACCCGGACCAGGCCGCCGCGCGACATTTCCAGGTCCACGAGCTCGTAGCCCAGGGACCCGAGGGTCTTTTCCAGCCAGCCGGCGCTTCCCGAAATCGGTTCCACAAACGAAAAATGGGCGCTGCCGCCCATCTCTTTTTTCGAAACTTCAACAGTATAGCAGGATTCGCCCCGGCCCGATACGCCGCCGGCCGTCGCGCCACAGAGGGCCATCACCCGGAGCACCCGTTGCGGAAAAGCGACAAAAATCGAAAATTGTTGGATGTTTCACAAGACTGTGGCTATTATCCGGCGATCGGCCGGGACCGGCGATCGATTTTCCGGACCTTTTCGATATCCAAGTTGTTGATTATAAAAGGATTATCAGAAGTCCGGCGGGCCCGAGGGGGGCCCGCGCCGTAACCCAGTCCGTTACGGCGGCGACCGGATCCGGCCTAGTGGGTCTTGAAGGAAAAGTCAGCGCTTAACAATGTCAACACTTAGGAGCCCCGAGATGAGGAAGCGTGTGCAGCCTGCGAAGAATGTGTCGGAAAACCGGATGCGAGTCCTGTCGCTCGCGTTGGTCCAAGCCCTGAGCGCCGGAGCCGTGGCGAGCCTCGCCACGACGGCGGTGCATGCGCAGTCCGCCGAGAAGGTCGAGAAGATCGAGATCACGGGTTCCCGCGTGAAGCGCGCGGACGCCGAAGGCGCCCTGCCCGTGACCGTCATCGGCCGCGAGGAGCTGGAGGCGAGCGGCAACAACACCGTGGCGGAAGTGATGCGCAACGTCACCTTCACCAACGCCGGCAACTTCCGTCCCCAGTCGGGCAGCTCCGCCCAGGGCTTCTCGGAAGTGAACCTGCGCGGCCTCGGCAGCCGCCGCACCCTGGTGCTCATCGACGGCAAGCGCATCGCCAAGTCGCCGATGGTCGGCGACGCGGTCGACATGAACTCCGTGCCGCTCGCCGCGGTGGAGCGCATCGAGATCCTGACCGACGGCGCCTCCGCCATCTACGGCTCGGAAGCCATCGGCGGCGTGGTGAACATCATCCTGCGCAAGAACTTCGACGGCGTGGCGGTGAGCGTCGGCGGCACCCGCGTGTCCCTGCCGAAGGAAGGCGGCGACCGCCAGGAAGCCAGCGCCATCATGGGCATGTCGGGCGACAAGGGCCGCTTCCTGCTCGGCGCCAACACCACCCAGCGCGACATCATCTTCCAGCGCGACGCCTACGGCACCGCCGGCAACCGCGGCGCCTCGTCCTTCTCGAACAACTACTTCGCCTCCCCCGGCCTCGGCGGCTTCATCGCCCCTGTTCCCGGCGGCTGCACGAACCCCAACTTCTACATCGCGGGTGGCCGCTGCCGCTACGACTTCGCGACCGTCGCCGCCGACGAGGCCGAAGTCAACACGAAGAGCTTCTTCGCCCGCGGCGAGTACAACGTGAGCGCCGACTGGACGGCGTACATGACGACCAACGTCACCACCACGGAGACGTTCGGCCGCTACGCCCCGGTTCCGGGCGAGCTGCGCATCTTCCCGGGCAGCCCGGCGCACCCGTGGTCCGACGGCTTCCCGGACCCGTCCCTGCGCACCCGCGTGGCTCCCGACCAGACGATCTACCTGGGCCACCGCTTCGCTGCCGGCGGCGCGCGCGACACGACGACCGAATCGACCCTGTACGACACGCTCTTCGCCTTCAAGGGCCGCGCCTGGAACGCGGACTGGGACCTCGGCCTTCGCAAGTCGACCAACAAGTACAACGAGGTGGGCCGCGGCTTCGTCATCCAGACGCTCGCCGAGCAGGCGATCATGGAAGGCCGCTACAACGTCTTCAACCCGGCCTCCACGCCGGCCGACGTGATCGCGTCGTTCACGCACACGACGGGCCGCACGGGCCTCTTCGACACGACCGAGCAGTTCGTCAACGCGACCTTCGACGTCTTCAAGATGAGCGGCGGCGCCGCCCGCCTGTTCGTCGGCGCGGAGCACCGCAAGGAAGTCTACGAGGACCTCTACGACTCGCTGTCGGAAGGCGGCGTGGTGCTGGGCAGCTCCGGCAACTCGGCGGCCGGCACCCGCAAGGTCACCTCCTACACGGGCGAGCTGGTGATGCCGATCACCAAGCAGCTCGAGGCGTCGCTCGCCCTGCGCTACGACAAGTACTCCGACTACGGCAACGACACCTCGCCCAAGGCCTCGGTGCGCTACCAGCCGACGAAGAACCTGACGCTGCGCGCCTCCTACGGCGAGGGCTTCGCCGCCCCGACGCTGCCGCAGCTCTCCGCGAAGCCGGCGTTCTCGGCCGACTCCATCGTCGACACGCGCCACTGCCTCGCGGACGGCAACTCGGCCGCGGACTGCGCGGACCGCCCGTCGTTCCAGATCAACGGCCTCGTGATCTCCAACCCGGCCCTGACCTCGGAGCACTCCAAGCAGTGGTCCGCGGGCTTCGCCTGGGACGTGACCCCGTCGGTCAGCCTCAAGGCCGACCTGTGGGACACGAAGATCGAGGACGTGATCGTGAACGTCTCCGCGCAGGAGATCGTGAACCGCGACAACGGCGACAGCCCGTTCGCGATCCCGTCCGGCCTGTCGATCACGCGTGACGCCACCGGGTTCATCACCCAGATCGTGCGCGGCGCCACCAACGAGGGCACGCTGCAGCAGCGCGGCATCGACGCGAGCGCCTCGTTCGGCCCGTTCAGCCTCGGCAAGTACGGCACCTACCGCAGCGAGCTGACCTGGTCGCGCATGCTGGACGCCAAGAGCAACGGCGTTCCCTTCGACGGCATCTTCGGCTTCCCGAAGGACCGCGGCCTGTGGCACAACAGCTGGAAGATGGGCCCGGTGGACTTCACCTGGAACATCAACTACATCGGCAAGCACGGCGACGAGAACATCGGTTACGCGGGCGGTTACGCCACGCATGACCTGCAGCTCGCCTGGCACACGCCGGTCAAGGGCCTGAAGGCGGTCATCGGCGCCAACAACGCGACCGAGAAGAAGCCGCCCCTGGTGACGGACGACACGCGTCCCTTCGACTACGACCTGTACGACGGCTACGGACGCCAGGCGTACATGCGCGTGGAGATGAAGTGGTAGGCTGACGCGCAGTCAGGCAATGCGGGAAAGGGGGCTTCGGCCCCCTTTCCTTTTGGCGCGTCCTAGGCGGCGGAATTCGCGCGCAACGCCCAGCCCATGAGGTAGCCCGCCTCCTCGCGAAGCTCCTCCAGCGATGCCGGGCCGCCGAGCGCGGCCGCAAGCCGGTCGCGCAGCCCCTGCGCCTCCTCCGCCCCGAGCGCGTGCTCGCGCAGGTCGCGAAGGCGCGTCTCCGAGGCCGCCAGATCCGCGCGATAGTCCGCGAGCGCCGACGCCGCGGCCCGCGCGCCCTGGCGGCCGGCGATGGCCAGCAGGGACATCGCGGCCTCGCGCGCCTCGAAGAGAACGTCCGCCCCCTCCTTGCCGTCGCCCCGGGCCGCAAGCTCGTTCTGGACGGCATTGAAGCGCTCGCGCCCCGCGTTGGCCGCGGCGTCGCCCTGGAGCGTCGCCCGGCCCTGCGGCGTGGACGCGCGGGCCATGGGCTCCAGCATCGCGGCCGTCGCGTCGAGGAGGCCGCCCTCGCCCTGCAGCCAGGCGAGGTGCTCGAGCTCCAGCGCGGCCACCTTCGCGGGCTGCCCCTGCGCGTGGTGAAGGACCATCGCGATGGCGCCCCGAGGCGAGCGCACGCGCAGCACCTCCGCGATGGCGCGGTCCAGGGGGGCGTACTCGATGCCGTACTGGCTCACGACGAGGTCGAACACCCCGTCGGCGAACGGCAGTGCCAGCGCATCCACGCCGCCGCGCACGTTCACCCGCGCCCGGTCGGTCGCCGGGAGGTCCCCCAGCCATTTCGGCCGCACGGGTGCGATGTCGACCGCGTCGCACCGCACCCCGGGTTCGTGGCGGCACGCGAGCAGCATCCGGGGAAGGACACCGTTGCCGGTGGCCACGTCCAGCACGCGGGCCACCGGCGGCAGGACCGCGAAGACCGGGCCCCAGAAGGCCGCGATGGCGCCTCCGTAGAGGTCACCGTAGGTGCCCAGGCAGGAATGGGAGGCGCCGCGGGCCCAGTAGCGCGACCATGCGCCGCGGCGGTCGTCGGGAGGTCGCTCCGTGCCGGCACCCCCGCTTTCGTTACTCAATGACGGTCTCCTCGCTGACGGGAGCGAAAGGCCGCGCCCGGGTTACGGATTATGCGGGCCGCTGGAAAATGGCGGCAATGTTCAATATAATCGCGGGTTTCCAAAACGGTCCCCCCTTCGCTTTCGCAATAGCGGCGCAATCGGCGGTAAGGGGAACAACATCCCGTGTGTCCGGAGTCGGCACGCGGCCCGCAAAACGGGCGGCCGCTGGGGCCGCCGCGACCGAAAGGCGCCGACGGGCGCCCGAGGGAATGGAGGATGGCTTCATGAGGGACTACAGGGAGACCCAGAAGAGCCCGGCAAAGCACATGCCGAGCATCGTCTTGGTCGGCCTCCTGCACTTGCTGGTGGGCTACGCGCTCGTGACCGGTCTCGCCCGCAAGGTGGTGGAGGTCATCAAGGCCCCCATCGAGACCAAGATCATCGAGGAGGTGAAGAAGCCCATCGAGGACACCCCTCCTCCCCCGCCGCCCAAGCTCGCGGCGCCGCCCCCGCCCTTCATCCCCCCGCCGGAAGTCAACATCGCCTCGCCGGTGCAGCAGCAGCCGACCATCACCACGGTCACCACCACCAAGCCGCCGCCGGGCCCGCCGCCGAAATACGTCCCCGCCCCGCCCGCCCCGCCGGTGTCGCAGGGCCCCGTCGTGCGCAAGAACGTGAAGCCCGTCGGCGAGATCGTGCGCCCGGTCTTCCCGCGCCAGGCCATCCGCGACGGCATCCAGGGGGGCAACGTGGTCGCGCACCTCGTGATCCGGCCCGACGGGACGGTCTCCGAGGTCCGCATCATCCGCGCCAAGCCGCCCCGCGTCTTCGACAAGGAGGTCATCCGGGCCCTGTCGCAGTGGCGCTTCGCCCCCGAGCCGGTGGGATTCATCGGCGAGGTGGACATCGACTTCAAGCTCGAGGACTAGGTAGTCCCCGGACCCGAATCACCGAAACTCACCAGGATTATTTGGAGGAACTGACATGCACCTGATCCGCCGACTGCCCGCGCTGCTCGCGGCCATCGTCCTCGCCTGCGCGCCGGCAGCGCCGCTGGTGTTCTCCACCGCGGCCCACGCGCAGGCGCCCGCCGCCGACGCGGCGAAGCCCGCCGAAGCCAAGCCCGCGGACGCGCCCAAGCCCCCGCCCGCGCCCCAGGCCTCCAAGGAAAAGGAGACGATCGAGAACCCCTACGGCCTCGAGGCCCTGTGGAAGCAGGGCGACTTCGTCTCCAAGGGCACGCTGATCATCCTGGTGATCATGTCGATGGGCTCCTGGTACATCATGTTCGTGAAGGTCTACGAGCAGTACAAGCTCTTCCGCGAGGCGGCCAAGGTGAAGGCCTCGTTCTGGTCCGCCGGCTCCGTGGCCGAGGGCGCGGCCGCGATGAAGGAAGGCAGCCCCTTCAAGTTCATCGCCGAGTCCGCGCTCGAGGCGCAGAAGCACCACGAGGGCAAGCTCCTCGAGACCATCGACTACAACGAGTGGGTCACCATGGGCATCCAGCGCGCCGTCGACAACGTCGCCTCCCGCCTGCAGGATGGCCTCGCCTTCCTCGCCACGGTGGGCTCCACGGCCCCGTTCGTGGGCCTCTTCGGCACGGTGTGGGGCATCTACCACGCGCTCACCGCCATCGGCATCGCGGGCCAGGCCTCGATCGACAAGGTGGCCGGTCCCGTGGGCGAGGCGCTCATCATGACCGCCTTCGGCCTCGCGGTCGCGGTTCCCGCGGTGCTCGCCTACAACTGGCTCGTGCGCCGCAACAAGGTCGCCCTCGAGCACCTGCGCGGGTACTCGGCCGACCTGCACCTCGTGATGGTGAGCGGCGGGACCAAGAAGGCGCGGGCGTAAGACCATGGCGATGACCGTCGGCCAGGACGCCGAGCAGGACCAGGAGGTGATGGCGGCCATCAACACCACGCCCCTGGTGGACGTGATGCTGGTGCTGCTCATCATCTTCCTGATCACCATCCCGGTCGTCATCCAGCAGGTCCCGATGGAGCTGCCGAAGGAGCGCAACGTCCCGACGCAGACGAAGCCCGAGAACATCACGATCTCCATCAACAAGGATGGCGACGTCTTCTGGGGCATGGAGCAGGTGCCCGACTCGAAGGCGCTGTTCGAGAAGCTCAAGGTCGTGGCGATCCAGGACCCGCAGCCGGAGGTCCACGTCCGCGCCGACGAGAACACCCGCTACGAGTTCGTGGGCCGCGTGGTGGCCACCTGCCAGCGTGCCGCGATCCTCAAGATCGGCTTCATCACCGAGCCGCCCGCGCGCACGCTCTGAAGCGCGCGCGAACCGGAAAGGAAAGAAACATGGGAATGCAGGTCGGATCGGGCGGCAGCGGCGACCCCGACGTGATGGTGGACATCAACACCACGCCGCTCATCGACGTGATGCTGGTGCTGCTGATCATGCTGATCATCAC
>PQAI01000251.1 GCA_003105245.1 Betaproteobacteria bacterium
AGCGTGTCGCCGGCGTAGACGGGCTCGAGGAAGCGCAGGTCCGCGTAGCCCAGGTTCGCCACCGCGTTGTACGAGATGTCGGGCACGGTCTTGCCGAAGGCGACGTGGAAGGCGAGGAGGTCGTCCACGGGGCAGGACGGATGGCCCAGAGCGCGCGCCACGGGCTCGGCGCAGTGCACGGGCTGGCGCGCCCCGGTGAGCGCGAYGTASAGGGCGGCGTCGCCCGCGGTGAKCGTGCGYGGCGTGGCGTGGCCGAAGCGCTGGCCGAGCGCGTAGTCCTCGAAGAACCAGCCCTCGCGCGGGCGCGAGCCGGGGGCGACGGCAACGCCCTCGCTCACTGGCCGGCCTCGAGGCTCTTGATCATGTCCGCGAGGGCCAGGAGCCGCCGCGCGGCCTTGAGGTGGTGGTGCTCGATGAGGCGGCCGTTCACGACCACGACGCCGCGCCCCTCGCGGTGCGCCTGCTCGAGGGCGCCGATGAGCTCCGTGGCGGAGGCGAGGTCGTGCGGCTTGGGCGTGAAGGCGTCGTTGCAGTAGGGCAGCTGGAAGGGGTGGACGAGGCTCTTGCCGTCGAAGCCCAGGTCGCGGGCGAGCCGGCAGGCGTACTCGAAGGACTGCATGTCCTTCAGGTCCGTGGAGATCCCGTCGACCACGGAGCGGTCGAAGGCGCGCGCCGCCAGCAGCACGCGCGAGAGCGAGTACTGCAGCGCGATGCGGTCGGGCGTGCGCCGGGCGTGCAGCTGGGTGATGAGGTCGGAGGTGGCCATCACCACGCAGGCGATGCGCTCGGAGGCGGCGGCGATCTCCTCCGCGCGCAGCACCGCGAGGGGGCTTTCCACCATCACCATGATGGGCAGGTGGCGGCCGCCCGCGGCGTCCAGGGCGGAGAGCGCCTGCTCGACGTCGGCCTTCGACTCGATGTTGGGGAAGAGGATGGCGTCGGCGCCGATGTTGGCCACGGCCTTCACGTCGTCGCGGCCCCACGGCGAGTCGAGGTCGTTCACGCGCACGACCACCTCGCGCCGGCCGTATCCCCCGGCGAGCACCGCCTCGACCACGTTGCGACGCGATTCCTCCTTCGCCTCCACCAGGATCGGGTCGCCCAGGTCCAGGATCACCGAGTCCACCTTGAGGGTGCGCGCCTTGTTGAGGTAGCGCGTGTTGCACCCGGGCACGTAGAGCATCGAGCGGCGCGGGCGGAAGTAGGGCGTCATGGCGGCAAGCCTCTGATTTTGCAGGAAAACAACCTGGGGCGCCTGGCCCGGCGAGGGCGCCGGAAAGCGCTTGCTGCTGCGCAGCATGCTACGCCGCGCCGCGGCGGGGTGTCAACAGGACTTGTATCTTATATAAGACAAAGGATCGGCCCCGTCCGTGGTAGGATCCGGGCATGTCCGAGACCCTGCCGTCGCCGTCCTTCCGGCCGCTCTACGAGCAGATCAAGATCCTGATCACGCAGAGCCTCGTGGCCGGCGAGTGGAAGCCCGGGGAGGCCATCCCCTCCGAGATCGAGCTCGCCGCGCGCTTCCGCGTGAGCCAGGGCACGGTGAGGAAGGCGATCGACGAGCTCGCGAGCGAGCACATCCTGGTGCGCCGCCAGGGGAAGGGCACCTTCGTCGCCTCGCACAGCGAGCCGAGCTACCAGTACCGGTTCCTGCGCGTGATGCCCGACAGCGGGCAGAAGCTCACGCCGCACAACGTGCTGCTCGAGGTGCGCAAGGGCCGCGCCAGCGGCGAGATCGCGCGCGCGCTCGCGATCAAGGCGGGCGCGCCGGTGCACGCGATCAAGCGCATCCTCGAGTTCCAGGGCCGCCCGCTCATCCTCGACGAGATCGTGCTGGCGGCGGCGCGCTTCCCCGGCCTCACCGTTCCCCGGCTCGAGGAGTTCAAGGGGTCGATGTACAGCTTCTACGAGGCGGCCTACGGGCTGCGCATGATCCGCGCCGAGGAGCGCATCCGCGCGGTGGCGGCCGAGCCCGACGTGGCCGCGCACCTGCGCGTGGCCGCCGGCACGCCGCTGCTCTGCGTCGACCGCATCGCCTTCACCTACGGCGACATGCCCGTGGAGTGGCGAAGGGGCCTTTGCCTCACCGACGGATTCTCCTATTACAACGAGCTCGCGTGAGGGGCCCGCGGCGCCTGCGGGAAAACCCGAATCCCCGCGGGGTCGAGGGGGTATCGCGATGTGCGGGCGCAGCAAATCCACGGTAGAATCGCCGGGCTTCCGGCGTCGCGGGAACGGGGTACCGCCCCACGACCGACCGCGCCGGGCCGCCGCAACGACACCCAGGACCGGACAATGACGACTGCGCAAAAGCAGAGACCGAAATATTACGATCTCAACCTCGCGCACCTGCCCGTCCCGGGGCTCGTCTCGATCTTCCACCGCATCTCCGGCGCGCTGCTCTTCTTCCCCGTCCTGCCCGTCCTGCTCTGGCTGCTGCAGTCGACGCTCGCCTCGGAGCAGGGTTGGCTGCGCTGGCGCGGCGTGTTCGCCGACCCGGCGGTCAAGGTCGTCGTCCTCGCGTTCGCGTGGCTCTACCTGCACCACTTCTTCGCCGGCATCCGCTACCTGCTGCTCGACCTGCACCTGGGCGYGGCCAAGGAGCCCGCCCGCGCCTCGGCGAAGCTGGTGTTCGCCGCCGGCGYCCTTTCGACGCTCCTTCTGGCCTGGAGGATCTGGTGATCGGCTACGCCAAGAACCCCGTCGGCGCGCACTACGGCCTGTCGGCCTGGCTGCTGCAGCGCCTCACCGCGGTCGTCATGGCCGCCTACACCGTCTTCATGGTGGCGCTCCTCGCGTGGTGCCCGCCGACGAGCTGGGCGGACTGGAAGGGGCTCTTCTCGGGCTCCTTCGTGCGCCTGGCGACGATGCTCTTCCTCCTCGCGCTCCTCTACCACGCGTGGGTGGGCGTGCGCGACATCATCATGGACTACGTGAAGCCGACCGGGATCCGACTGGCGCTGCAGGCGCTGGCGGGCACCGCGCTCGTCTTCTACCTCGTCTGGTCCGTGTCCATCCTCTGGGGCCGCTGAGATGGCAATTCCGACACGGGCGCTTGCCGTACGCAGATTCGACGCGGTGATCGTGGGCGCGGGCGGCTCCGGCCTTCGCGCCGCGCTCGAGCTTTCCAACGCCGGGCTCAAGGTCGCCGTGCTCTCCAAGGTCTTCCCGACGCGCTCGCACACGGTTGCCGCCCAGGGCGGCGTGGGCGCCGCGCTCGGCAACATGGGCGAGGACAGCTGGCACTGGCACATGTACGACACCATCAAGGGGTCGGACTGGCTGGGCGACCAGGACGCGATCGAGTTCATGTGCCGCATGGCCCCCGAGGTGGTGATCGAGCTCGAGCACTTCGGGATGCCCTTCGACCGCAACGACGACGGCACCATCTACCAGCGCCCGTTCGGCGGCCACTCGCAGAACTTCGGCGAGCGCCCCGTGCAGCGCTCGTGCTGCGCGGCCGACCGCACCGGCCACGCGATGCTGCACACGCTGTACCAGAGGAACGTCCTCGCCAGGACGCAGTTCTTCGTCGAGTGGATGGCCCTCGACCTGGTGCGCGGCGCCGACGGCACCGTCCTCGGGGTGACCGCCCTCGAGATGGAGACGGGCGAGACGGCGCTCTTCCAGGGCAAGGCCACGCTCTTCGCCACCGGCGGGGCGGGGCGCATCTTCTCCTCGTCCACGAACGCCTTCATCAACACCGGCGACGGCCTGGGCATGGCCGCGCGCGCCGGCATCCCGCTGCAGGACCTGGAGTTCTGGCAGTTCCACCCGACCGGGGTGGCGGGTGCGGGCGTCCTCATCACCGAGGGCGTGCGCGGCGAGGGCGGGATCCTGCTCAACAAGAACGGCGAGCGCTTCATGGAGCGCTACGCGCCCACGATGAAGGACCTCGCCTCGCGCGACGTCGTCTCGCGCGCCATGGCCACCGAGATCAAGGAGGGCAGGGGCGCCGGCGAGCACGCCGACCACATCCTGCTCAAGCTCGACCACCTCGGGCCCGAGGTCATCGACAAGCGCCTGCCCGGAATCCGCGAGATCGCGCTCAAGTTCGCCAACGTCGACTGCGCCCGGGACCCGATCCCGGT
>PQAI01000252.1 GCA_003105245.1 Betaproteobacteria bacterium
GGGCTCGGTTCCCGCGAGCCGCCGCGCCGTGAAGCCGACGGCCAGGATCGCGAGGAGCCCGCAGAGGGCGGTGTAGATTCGCGCGGTGAACTCGCCTTCCCCGAACAGGCGGAAGGCGGCCGCGCTCGCCCAGTATTGCAGGGGGGGCTTCTCGAAGTACTTGATGCCGTTGAGCCTCGGCGTGACCCAGTCGCCGCTCGCCGCCATCTCGCGCGAGATCTCGGAGTAGCGCCCCTCGTCGGGATTCGCGAGCGGGCGCTGCATGTTGTCCACGCCCACGTAGAGCGCCAGCGCGGCCAGGGCGATCGCGGCGAGCCGGGCGAGGCTCACGGCCGCACCTTCGAGTCGAGGAGCACGACCACCGCGCCGGATCCGCCGTGCGCGGCCGGCGGCTCGGAGAAGGCGAGCACCTCGGACTTGCGCGCGAGGAGCTTGCGGATGCGGCCCTTGAGCACCGGCTCGCGGTTCACCGAGCCGCGGCCCTTGCCGTGCACGATGCGCAGGCAGCGAAGCCCSTGGCGGGCGCTCTCGGCGAGGAAGCGCGCCGTCGCGGCGGCCGCCTCGTCGCCSGTCATGCCGTGCAGGTCGAGCTCGTCCTGCACGACCCAGTGCATGCGCCGCAGCTTCCGCAGCACGTCGCGCGGCAGGCCGGGCCGCAGGTACGCGTGGTCCTCCTCGATTTCCACGTCCTCGGCCCCGCAGGCCAGGCGCGAGAGCTCCTCGATCACCGCGCGCTCGTCCTCGAGGCGCTGCACGGGAACGGGCGGCGGCGGGCTGGCGCGGTGGGACACGCGGTTCGACGGCCGTGCCGGCGAGACGTCGCGCATCTCGCGCCGGAAGAGGCTGGCGTCGTCCTCGCCTTGCGCCGGCGCGTGGCCGGGGCGGGCGGGYTTCAAGTCGCGAGGCTCTCCAGGTAGCGGTCGGCGTCGAGGGCCGCCATGCAGCCCGTGGCGGCGCTGGTCACGGCCTGGCGGTAGACGTGGTCCTGCACGTCGCCGGCGGCGAACACTCCCGGCACGCTGGTGACCGTCGCGTCGCCCTCGGTGCCGCCCTTGGTGAGGATGTAGCCGCCCTTCATCTCGAGCTGGCCCGCGAAGATGTCGGTGTTGGGCTTGTGCCCGATGGCGATGAAGCAGCCGGTGAGCTTCAGGTCCTTCGTCGATCCGTCCACGGTCGACTTGATGCGCACCCCCGTCACGCCGCTCTTGTCGCCCAGGACCTCGTCGAGGGTGTGGTTCCAGGCGATGCTGACCTTGCCCTCCTTCTCCTTGGCGAAGAGCTTGTCCTGCAGGATCTTCTCGGAGCGGAAGCGGTCGCGGCGATGGATGACGGTGACGTGGCGCGCGATGTTGGCGAGGTAGAGCGCYTCCTCGACGGCGGTGTTGCCGCCGCCCACCACGCAGACGTCCTGGTTCTTGTAGAAGAAGCCGTCGCAGGTGGCGCAGCCGGAGACGCCCTTGCCCATGAACGCCTGCTCCGAGGSAAGGCCCAGGTACATGGCCGAGGCGCCGGTGGCGATGATGAGCGCGTCGCAGGTGTAGGTGCCCGAGTCCCCGACGAGGGTGATGGGCCGCTCCTTCAGCTTCGCGGTGTGGATGTGGTCGAAGACGATCTCGGTCTCGAAGCGCTCGGCGTGCTTCTGGAAGCGCTCCATGAGCTCCGGGCCCTGGACGCCGGCGGCGTCCGCCGGCCAGTTGTCGACGTCGGTGGTGGTCATGAGCTGGCCGCCCTGCGCGAGGCCGGTGATGAGGACGGGCTTGAGGTTGGCGCGGGCGGCGTACACGGCGGCGGTATAGCCGGCCGGGCCCGAACCGAGGATGAGCAGTCGGCTGTGTCGGGTGGTCATGGGGGCTTGGCGTCGGTTGGGGGCGCTCGCCCGCGGGGCGCGGGCGAGCCACATTATCCCATGTGGGGGCGGCGTTGAGATTAAACAATTGACAGAGAAGGGCTTTTGGCTATATTCGTCGGTTATGACCTCGCCCCCT
Organism: Betaproteobacteria bacterium; assembly: GCA_003105245.1. Lineage (GTDB taxonomy): Bacteria > Pseudomonadota > Gammaproteobacteria > Burkholderiales > Usitatibacteraceae > FEB-7. Next base: position 1,986 of record PQAI01000252.1, read on the forward strand.
CCGAAGCATGCCGTCGGCGAGCGCACGCAGGCGCTCAAGGCGGTCCCCTTCTTCACCCAGATGAGCGACCAGGAGCTGGACGTGATCCGCTCCGTGGCCGTCGAGAAGAGCTATCCCAAGCACGCGGTCGTCCTCACCGAGGGCGAGATCGGGGACTCCCTCTACATGATCGAGTCGGGTCGCGTGAAGGTCTTCATCGGCGACGAGGAGGGGCGCGAGATCATCCTCAAGATCATCGGGCCGGGGCACTTCTTCGGGGAGATGGCGATGATCGACCAGCAGCCGCGGTCGGCCTCGGTCACCACGCTGGAGCCCTCGACCTTCCTCATCCTCTCGCACCACGCCTTCGAGCACTGCGTGGAGCGCGCGCCGCGCATCGCCAACATGGTGCTGCGCGTGCTGGCCCAGCGCGTGCGCGAAGCCGACCGCAAGATCGGCACGCTGGCCCTCATGGACGTCTACGGGCGCGTGGCCAGCACGCTGCTCGAGCTCGCGGTGAACGACAACGGCAAGCTCGTGGTGAGCGAGAAGCTCTCGCAGCAGGACCTCGCCAACATGGTGGGCGCCTCGCGCGAGATGGTGAACCGCATCCTCAAGGACCTCTCCGAGCGCGGCTTCATCGCGGTGGAGTCGAAGTCCATCACGATCATCAACCGGGAGCTTCCACCCTCCCTGTAGGCGGCGGCGCACGGGGCCCCCGCGGCCCTATAATCGCGTCCTGATGGCCGCCACCCCCGCGAAAGCCGCTCCGCCCAACCCGCGCCTCGCCCGCATCCTGCGCGAGGCGGGCTGGATCCTCCTCCTCGCCGCCGGGATCTTCCTCGCGCTCGCGCTGGGCACCTACGACAAGTCGGACCCCGGCCCGTTCTTCTCGGGGACGGGAGCGGCGGTGGCCAACCGCGCCGGCCTCGTGGGCGCCTGGCTGGCCGACGGGCTGCTCTACCTCTTCGGGCTCTCGGCCTGGTGGTGGGTGGCCCTCGCGCTCTGGGGCGTGATGCGCCTGTATTCCCGGGTGGAGCAGTGGGAGCTCGTCGACCGCCGCTCGGCCGCGGTGGCGCTCTCGGGCTTCGCCATCCTCCTCGCGGCCAGCAGCGCCCTCGAGGCGATGCGCCTGCACACGCTCAAGGCGACGCTCCCGCTCGCGCCGGGCGGGATGCTGGGCGAGGTCCTGTCCGGTCCTGCCGCCGCGGGGCTGGGCTTCACGGGCGCGACCCTCGTGCTGGTCGCCGTCGTGGCCGCGGCCTTCAGCGTCTTCTCGGGGCTTTCCTGGATCCGCCTGGCGGAGAAGGTCGGCGCCGCCGCCGAGTGGGCCGTCGCCTCGGTGCGCCGGCGCCTGGAGGCGCGGCGCGACCGCGAGGCCGGGCTCGTCGCCGCGCAGGCGCGCGAGGAGAAGGTCGAGGAGGCCAAGCGCATCCTCGAGGAGCACGAGCCCATCCGCATCGCGCCGCCCGAGCCCGTGATCGTCCGCAGCGAGCGCGTGGTGAAGGAGAAGCAGGTGCCGCTCTTCGCGGACCTGCCGGACTCGCCGCTTCCGCCCATCGCGCTCCTCGACCCCGCCGACACCCACGTCGAGCGCCCCACGCCGGAGACGCTCGAGTACACCTCGCGGCTCATCGAGAGGAAGCTCCTCGACTTCAACGTCCAGGTGAAGGTGGTGGCCGCCTATCCCGGCCCCGTCATCACCCGCTACGAGATCGAGCCCGCGGTGGGCGTGAAGGGCGCGCAGGTGGTGAACCTCGGGCGCGACCTCGCCCGGGCGCTATCCGTGACCTCGATCCGGGTGGTGGAGACGATCCCGGGCACTTCCTGCATGGGACTGGAGATCCCCAACGCCAAGCGCGAGATCGTGCGGCTTTCCGAGATCGTCGGCTCGCAGGCCTACGCCGAGATGCACTCGCGGCTCACCATGGCCATGGGCAAGGACATCACCGGCAAGCCCGTGGTCGCGGACCTCGCGCGCATGCCGCACCTGCTGGTGGCGGGCACGACCGGCTCCGGGAAGTCGGTGGCCATCAACGCGATGATCCTGTCGCTCGTCTACAAGTCGACGGCCTCCGACGTGCGCCTCATCCTCGTGGACCCGAAGATGCTCGAGCTCTCCGTCTACGAGGGCATCCCGCACCTGCTGGCGCCCGTGGTGACGGACATGCGCCAGGCCGCGGCCGCGCTGCACTGGTGCGTGGTGGAGATGGACCGGCGCTACAAGCTCATGTCCACCGTCTCGGTGAGGAACCTCGCGGGCTACAACCACAAGGTGCGCGAGGGCATCGAGAAGAAGCAGCCGCTCAAGCACCCGTTCTCGCTGACTCCCGACAACCCCGAGGACCTGGAGGAGCTGCCGTTCATCGTCGTGGTGATCGACGAGCTCGCGGACCTCATGATGGTCGCGGGCAAGAAGGTCGAGGAGCTCATCGCGCGCCTCGCGCAGAAGTCGCGCGCCTCCGGCATCCACCTCATCCTCGCCACGCAGCGCCCGTCGGTGGACGTGATCACCGGCCTCATCAAGGCGAACGTGCCCACGCGCGTGGCCTTCCAGGTCTCCTCGAAGGTCGACTCGCGCACCATCCTCGACCAGCAGGGCGCCGAGAGCCTGCTGGGGCAGGGCGACATGCTCTACCTGCCGCCCGGCCACGGGCACCCGCAGCGCGTGCACGGCGCCTACGTGGCCGACGCCGAGGTGCAGCGCGTGGTCGAGCACCTGAAGAAGCAGGGCGAGGCGCAGTACATCGACGGCATCCTCGACGATCCGGAGGCGGCCGATTCCGAGTCCGGGGCGGGCGACCTGCCGGGGGGCGAGTCCGACCCGCTCTACGACCAGGCCGTGCAGATCGTCCTGCAGAACCGGCGCGCCTCGATCTCGCTCGTGCAGCGGCACCTGCGCATCGGCTACAACCGCGCCGCCCGCCTCATCGAGGACATGGAGCGCGCCGGCCTCGTCTCGCCCATGGCCTCCAACGGCAACCGCGAGATCCTGGCGCCCGCCAGGGCCGAGAAGTGAGCCGGGGCGCCTTCCTTGCCGCGGCGCTGGCCGCCTGCGCGGCGCTGCCCGCGTCGGCGGGGGCCGTCGACGCGTTCCTGGCCTTCTCCTCCTCGACGCGCACGGCGACGGCGCGCTTCGAGCAGCAGGTGCTCGACCGCTCGGGCAAGGTCGTCGACCGTTCCTCCGGCACGTTCTCCTTCGCGCGACCGGGAAAATTCCGCTGGGCCTACGACAAGCCCGTGCGCACGCTCATCGTGGCCGACGGCGCGAAGCTGTGGCTTTACGACGAGGACCTCAACCAGGTGACGGTGAGGGCCATGGACCGCGCGCTGAGCGCCACACCCGCGGCGCTGCTGGCGGGGCAGGGGGACGTCACGGCGGTCTTCACGCTGCGCGAATCGGGGCCGGCCGACGGGCTCGACTGGCTGGAGGCCCTGCCGAAGGAGGGCGACACGGGCTTCGAGCGCGTTCGCATCGGCATGAAGGGCGCCGCGCCGGCGGCGATGGAGCTGCACGATTCCCTCGGCGGGCGCACGGTACTGCGGTTTCCGGAGTTCCGCGCCGGCGCGCGGGTGGAGCCGGGGTCCTTCCGCTTCGTGCCGCCCAAGGGGGCCGACGTCCTGGACGAGTCGTTGCGCCCCGTGCCTCAGGCGGGGGGCGCCAGTCCCAGGAAGCCGTAGGCCTCCTCGGGGCTCGCCGTCGTGCGCACCGGGACGCCGCGGTTCGTGGCCGCGTTCTCGAGGGTCTTCACGACCATCAACTCGGGTTTCACCAGGACGGCGAAGCGGACGGCCGCCGTACACCCCTCGGCGAGCGATCGCGCCAGTTCGAAGCGGTCGGCGACGGAGACCGTCGCGTCGAGGCCGCGGGCATCCACGAGGACGCGGCTCATCCCGAGGCGCGCGCACTCGCCACGGATGCGGACGATGGCCTCGCGCCCATCGGC
>PQAI01000253.1 GCA_003105245.1 Betaproteobacteria bacterium
CCTCGACTGGCTCGCCTCCCACTGATAGGGGACGACCCGAGGTACCAGGTACCCGTACCAGGTACGCGTACCTGGTACCGGTCCAGGGGAACCGGGAGGGTTGCGCCGGATCAATACCCCCCCTGGCCGCGAAAAGGCATACTTGCCGACCATGACCCGCCGCATCCGCACCGCCGCCGCGTTCCTTGCCGCCATTGCGCTCGCCTTCGCGCAATTCGCGGCGTCGGCGCACGTGTGCGCGCTGCACGAGGCGCCGGCGAAGCCCGAAGTGATGGCTCACCATGAGGGCTGCCACGGTTCCCTCGAGTCCGACGAGGCTCCGGTCAACGACAACGTCTGCCAGGAGCATTGCCAGTACGGCGACGCCTCCTTCGACAATTCCCAGCCGGACGCCCCGGCCGCCGACCTGGCCGGCCCCGTCCTTCGCGTGGCGCTGGCCGACGCCGTCGTCGCTTCGGCGGACCCTCGCCCGTCGTGGCGGCTCGCCCCCGCGGCAGCTCCACCGCCTCCCGCCATCCTCTTCGGCGTCCTTCGCATCTGACCTCCCGGTGAAGCACCCGGCCCGCGGCGTTCGCGGCCGGCCGTCACCGTTTCCGGAGGTCCCATGCATTCGTCCATCCCGCAGCACCTCGCGCGCATCCTCGTCGCGCTCGCCCTGCCGATTCCCGCCCTCGCGGCGCAATCGGCCCCGCTCACGCTCGCCGAGGCCCTGAAGCTCGCCGAGTCGCGCTCCACCCAGCTCGCCGCCCAGCGCGCGGCGGCCGAGGCGAGCGCCTCCATGGCGACCACCGCCGGCGAGCTTCCCGACCCCAAGCTCATCGTCGGCATCGAGAACGCGCCGGTGGAGGGCCCCGACCGCTGGAGCCTCACGGCCGACGGCATGACCATGCGCCGCATCGGGGTGATGCAGGACTTCGTCCTCGGGGAGAAGCGCGACCTCATGGCCACGCGCGCGCAGGCCGAGGCCCGCCGCGAGGCCGCCCTGGTGACGATGCAGGCGACCGAGATCCGCAAGGAGGTCGCCATGGCGTGGTTCGAGCGCCTCTACGCCGAGCGCTCGCTCGCCCTCGTCGACGCGCTGCTCGCGGAATCCGACCTGCAGATCACCGGGACCACGGCGCAGCTCGCGGCCGGAAGGATGGGCGCCGCCGATCCGGTGATGGCCCGCGGACAGCGTGCCGCGCTCGCCGACCGCCGCCTCGAGATCGAGCGCATGGTGCGCCGCGCCGAGGCGAGGCTCGCGCGCTGGCTGGGCGAGGACGCGAAGCGCGCGCCCTCGGGAGAACCCGACATCACGACCCTTCCGACGAGCGCCGCGAAGCTCACCACGGACGTCGAGAACCACCCGCAGCTCGCCATGTTCGCGCCCATGACGGCGGCGGCCGAGGCCGAGGCGAAGCTCGCCGCCATCGCCACCAAGCCCGACTACAGCGTCGAGCTCTCCTACGGCGCGCGCGGGGCGGCCTACACCAACATGGTCTCCCTCATGGTGCGGATGGACCTGCCCGTGTTCTCCGGCTCGCGCCAGGAGCCCGCGGCCCTCGCGAAGCTCAAGCAGGCCGAGCAGGCCAGGGCGCAGGCCGAGGACGCCCGCCGCCGCTACGAATCCGAGGTGCGCGCCGCGCTCGCGGACTACGACATCGCGCGCCAGCGCGTGGAGCGAAACGAGAAGGACATCGTTCCCCTCGCGGAAGAGCGCGCCAAGGCCACGCTCGCCGCCTACGAGGGAGGACGCGCCGATCTCTCCGCCGTGCTGGAAGCGCGCCGCATGCTGCTGGAAGCCCGCCTCATGGCCCTCAACGTCCGCGCCGAGGCCGCCCGCGCCTGGGCCGGACTCGCCTACCTGGTCGACGAAAGGAACCCGAAATGAACCGCACCCTCGTCTCCGCCGCCGTCGGTGCGGCCCTCCTCGCCGCCGGCGGCTATGCCGGCTACTGGTACGCGAAGCGCTCCGGCCACGACGCGATGGCCGCCGCCGCGCCCGCCGCGAAGGCGGACGCCGGCCGCAAGGTCCTCTACTGGCACGACCCGATGTACCCGCAGCAGAAGTTCGACAAGCCCGGCCGCTCGCCCTTCATGGACATGGACCTCGTCCCCGTCTACGCCGACGACGGCGCCGACGCGGGCGGCGTCAAGGTGAGCCCGCGCGTGGTGCAGAACCTCGGCGTGCGCACGGCCGTGGCCGAGAAGGGCCGCCTCGAGGTCACCGTGGAAGCCGTGGGCACCGTCGCCTTCGACGAGCGCGCCGTCACGCTCGTCCAGTCGCGAACCCCCGGCTACATCGAGAAGCTCTTCGTGCGCGCGCCGCTGGACCCGGTGAAGAAGGGCCAGCCCCTGGCGCAGCTCTTCGTCCCGGAATGGGCCGGCGCGCAGGAGGAATACCTCGCGCTTCGCCGCAGCACCGCGCCGGGCGCGCAGGAGCTCGCCCGCGCCGCGCGCAACCGGCTGCTCCTCCTCAACATGAGCGAGGAGCAGATCGCCGAGGTCGAGCGCGAGGGCAGGCCGCAGCCGCGCATCACGCTCGCCTCCCCCGTCGACGGCGTGGTGGGCGAGCTGGGCGCGCGCGAGGGCATGACCCTCATGCCGGGCGGGATGCTCTTCCGCATCAACGGGCTTTCCACCGTCTGGGTGAACGTGGACATCCCCGAGGCGCAGGCCGGCGCCGTGGTGCCGGGCGCGCCCATCACCGCGACCGTGCCCGCCTATCCCGGCGAGAAGTTCGGCGGGCGCCTGAACGCGGTGCTCCCCGACGTGGTCGCCGCCAGCCGCACCGTGCGCGCGCGCGTGGAGCTCGCCAACCCGGGCGGCAAGCTCAAGCCCGGCATGTACGCGAACCTCGCGATCGCGCCGGCCGCCTCGCGCGAGGCGGTTCTCGTGCCCAGCGAGGCCGTGATCCCCACGGGCCGGCGCACGGTCATCGTCGTCGACCGCGGCGACAGCAAGTTCGAGCCGGTGGAGGTCGAGACCGGCCGCGAGCAGGGCGGGCGCACGGAGATCCTCAAGGGCCTCGACGCCGGGGCCCGCGTCGTGGTCTCCGGCCAGTTCCTCATCGACTCGGAGGCGAGCCTCAAGGCCACCACCACGCGCATGGGTGAGGCGGGCGGCAAGGAATACCAGGCCGACGCGAAGCTCGAGAAGTTCGGCAAGGACACCTGGACCATCACCCACGGGCCCGTGCCCGAGCTCAAGTGGGGCGCCATGACGATGGAGTTCCTGCCGATGAAGGGCGGGGTGCCGGCGGAGGCGAAGCCGGGCCAGGAGGTGCGCCTCTCGTTCGTGCTCGACAAGGACGGCATGCCCGTCGTCACGAAGATCGCGCCGAAGGGAAGCGCCAAATGATCGCGAGACTGATCCTCTGGTCGATCGCCAACCGCTTCCTCGTCCTGCTGGCCTCCCTGGGCCTGGCGGGCTGGGGGCTGTGGGCGACGATGCACACGCCGGTGGACGCGATCCCCGACGTCTCCGACACGCAGGTCATCATCCGCACGACCTACCCGGGGCAGGCGCCGCAGATCGTCGAGAACCAGGTCACCTACCCGCTCACCACCACCATGATGTCGGTGCCGGGCGCGAAGGTGGTGCGCGGCTTCTCGTTCTTCGGCGACTCCTTCGTCTACATCATCTTCGAGGACGGCACGGACCTCTACTGGGCGCGCTCGCGGGTGCTGGAGTATCTCAACCAGGTGCAGGGGCGGCTTCCGCCCGGGGCGCGCTCGGCGCTGGGGCCCGACGCGACCGGCGTGGGCTGGATCTACCAGTACGCGCTCGTCGACCGCACCGGCAAGACCGACCTCGCGCAGATGCGGGCGCTGCAGGACTGGCTCCTCAAGTTCGAGCTGAAGAGCGTGCCCAACGTGGCCGAGGTGGCGAGCGTGGGCGGCATGGTGCGCCAGTACCAGATCGTGCTCGACCCCGACCGCCTGCGGGCGCTGAACATCCCGCACGCGAAGGTGGTGGAAGCCATCCGCCGCGCCAACCAGGAGGTGGGCGGCTCGGTGCTGGAGCTGGGCGAGGCGGAGTACATGGTGCGCTCGAGCGGCTACCTCAAGTCGCTGGACGACTTCCGCCGCATCCCGCTCGCCACCACCGAGGCGGGCGTGGCCGTGCGGCTCTCCGACGTGGCGCGCGTGCAGGTGGGCCCGGAGATGCGCCGCGGCATCTCGGAGCTGGACGGCGAGGGCGAGGTGGCCGGCGGCATCATCGTCATGCGCTCCGGCAAGAACGCGCTGGAGACCATCAACGCGGTGAAGGCGAAGCTCGAGAGCCTGAAGCGCAGCCTCCCGCCGGGGGTGGAGATCGTGCCGGTGTACGACCGCTCCGACCTCATCACCCAGTCGATCGCGACGGTGGGCGACACGCTCGTCGAGCAGTTCGTCGTGGTGGCGCTCATCTGCATCGTGTTCCTCTTCCACTGGCGGTCCGCGTTCGTCTCCATCGTGTCGCTGCCGCTGGGAATCACCACCGCCTTCATCGTGATGCACTACCAGGGCATCACCGCCAACATCGTCTCCCTGGGCGGCATCGCCATCGCCATCGGCGAGATGGTGGACGCGGCCGTGGTGATGGTGGAGAACGCGCACCGCAAGCTCGAGACCTGGCAGGCGGCCAACCCGGGCCGCGAGATCGAGGGCGACGAGCGCTGGAAGCTCATCGGGGACGCCTCCGTCGAGGTCGGCCCCGCGCTCTTCTCCTCGCTCCTCATCGTGACGATCTCCTTCGTGCCGGTGTTCGCGCTCGAGTCCCAGGAGGGCCGGCTCTTCTCCCCGCTCGCCTTCACGAAGACCTACGCGATGGCCGCGGCGGCCGCGCTCGCCGTGACGCTGGTGCCCGTGCTCATGGGCTATTTCATCCGGGGCCGCATCCCGCGCGAGGAGGCGAACCCCGTGAACCGCTTCCTCATCGCGATCTACCGCCCCATCCTCGAGGCGGTGATCCGCCGGCCCGTGCTCACCATCGTGGCCGCGCTCGTCATGGCGGCGGTGACGCTGTGGCCGGCCTCGCGCCTGGGGGGCGAGTTCCTGCCGCCGCTGGACGAGGGGGACCTGCTCTACATGCCCTCGGCGCTGCCGGGGCTGTCGGCGGGGAAGGCCTCCGAACTCCTGCAGCAGACCGACCGGCTCATCAAGAGCGTCCCGGAAGTGGCGCGCGTGTTCGGCAAGGCCGGGCGCGCGGAGACGGCCACCGACCCCGCGCCGCTGGAGATGTTCGAGACCACGATCCAGCTCAAGCCGCGCGACCAGTGGCGCCCGGGCATGACGATGGAGAAGCTCATCGACGAGCTCGACCGCACGGTGAAGGTGCCCGGCCTCGCCAACATCTGGGTGCCGCCCATCCGCAACCGCATCGACATGCTCGCCACCGGCATCAAGAGCCCGGTGGGCGTCAAGGTGTCGGGGCCGGACCTGGGCGAGATCGAACGCGTGGCCGGCGAGATCGAGCGCGCGGTGAAGGACGTGCCCGGAGTGAGCTCGGCGCTGGCCGAGCGCCTCACGGGCGGGCGCTACATCGACATCGACATCGACCGCGACCGGGCGGCGCGCTACGGACTCAACGTGGCGGACGTGCAGTCGCTCGTCTCCGCGGCCATCGGCGGCGAGAACATCGGCGAGACCATCGAGGGCCTGCAGCGCTTCCCGATCAACGTGCGCTACCCGCGCGAGTTCCGCGATTCGCTGGAGAACATCCGCAACCTCTCCGTGCTCACGGAGCGCGGCGCGCAGATCCGGCTCTCGGACGTCGCGACCGTTTCCGTGACCGACGGCGCGCCCATGATCCGCAGCGAGAACGCCCGGCCTTCCGGCTGGGTGTACGTCGACATCCGCGGCCGGGACCTGCGCTCCGTCGTGCACGACATGCAGCACGCGGTGGCCGAGCAGGTCACGCTGCCGCCGAACTACTCGATCGCGTGGTCCGGCCAGTTCGAGTACCTCGAGCGGGCGCAGAAGCGCCTGGCCCTCGTGGTGCCGGCGATGCTCGCCATCATCTTCGTGATGCTCTACCTCACTTTCCGGCGCATGGACGAGGCGCTCCTCATCATGGGCACGCTGCCGTTCTCGCTGGTGGGCGGCGTGTGGCTGCTGTGGGCGCTGGGGCACGAGGTGTCCATCGCCACCGCCGTGGGCTTCATCGGGCTCGCGGGCGTGACGGCCGAGTTCGGCATCGTGATGCTCGTCTACCTCAAGCAGGCGTGGGAGGCGAGGATCGAGTCCGGCCAGGCGGGCGAGGCCTCGCTCGTGGACGCGATCCGCGAGGGAGCCGTGCTGCGCGTGCGGCCCAAGGCCATGACGGTGGCCACGACCGTGATCGGGCTGGCTCCCATCCTTTGGGAGTCCGGCACCGGTTCCGAGATCATGAGCCGCATCGCCGCGCCCATGGTGGGCGGCATGGTCACCGCCCCCCTCATCTCCATGCTCGTCGTCCCCGCCGCGTGGCTGCTGCTGCGCAAGCGCGAGGCGCGAAGGCTCGCGAAGGAAGCGGGCCGCCCGGTTTCCCTCTCACCCCGAACAGGAGTCGCACCATGAAGCGAATCGCCCTCACCCTCCTTCTTTCCGCCATGGCCGCCACGGCCGCCGCACAGCACGCGCACCACGCGCCGGCCGCGGGCACGGTCGCGCAGGCGGCGGCCAACGACATGGCCGACGGCGAAGTGCGCAAGGTGGACAAGGCCGCGGGCAAGATCATCATCCGGCACGGCGAGATCAAGAGCGTGAACATGGGCCCGATGACGATGGTGTTCGGCGTGAAGTCGCCGGCGCTGCTCGAAGGGCTGGCCGCTGGCGACAAGGTGAAGTTCCAGGTCGCGCAGATCGACGGCGATTACGTCGTCACGGCGATCCGGAAGGCCAAGTGATCCGGCCATGAAGCGCCGCGAATTCCTCGGCGTGGCCGTGGCGGGCGCGGGCTCGCTCCTGCCGGGCTGCGGTGGTGGCGGTGGGCCGAGCGGCATGCCGATGATGGGCGGCCCGCTCCCGCCGGGCGGCGCGGCCCTCGCGCAGGGCCTTCCGCTCAAGTCGCTCGCGACGCTGGCGAACGCGACCCCGGAGGCGGGCCGGTTCTCCGCCGCCCTCGTCGCGGCGCCGGCGGACCTTTCGCTCCTGCAGGGGCGGACCACGTCGCTGTGGCTCTACAACGGGCTGCTGCCCGGCCCCGTCGTCGACGTGCGCGAGGGCGACCACGTGCGCATCGCCCTGGAGAACCGCCTGCCGCTCGACACGACCGTGCACTGGCACGGGCTGCCCGTTCCCGCCGAGCAGGACGGCAGCCCCATGGATCCGGTGCGGCCAGGCGCCACGCGCATCTACGAGTTCGACCTGCCCCCGGGCACGGCCGGCACCTACTGGTACCACCCGCACGCGCACCAGACCACCGCGCAGCAGGTGTCCATGGGGCTCGCGGCACCCTTCATCGTGCGCGCGGGCGACGATCCGCTGGCGCACCTCCCCGAGGTGACGATGCTGGTGACGGGGATCCGCCTCGATGCGAGCGGCCAGGTGTCGCCGGGCACGGCCATGGATTTCACGGTGGGTCGCCAGGGCGAGCAGCTGCTGGTGAACGGCGGCAGGCTGCCGGTGCACAGCGTGCGTCCGGGGTCCACGCAGCGCTGGCGCATCCTCAACGCGACGAGCGCCCGCTACCTGCGGCTCTCCCTCGACGGCCACGCCTTCACGCTGGTGGGCACCGACGGCGGTCTCCTCGGCGCGCCGGTAGGGCCGCTCTCCGAGGTCCTCGTCGCGCCCGCGCAGCGCGTGGAGATCGTCGTCACGGCGAGCAGCACGCCCGGCGCGCGCTTCACGCTGCGGGCGCAGCGCCACGCCATCGACACGATGGGCATGGGCACCTACGCGGCCGAGGACCTGCTCACGCTCGCGACCACGGCCGAGTCCCCCGTCGGCCCGCTCGCGGTCCCGTCCTCGCTGCGGCCCGTGGCGAGCCTCGGCCCGGCGGTGGCGCGCAAGCGCGTGACGCTCACGCAATCGGGGATGGGCATGATGGCCGGCGCGGGAAGCTTCCTGATCGACGGCCGTCCCTTCGACATGAACCGCGTCGACTACGTCTCGACGGCAGGCGACGTGGAGGACTGGGAAATCGCGAACCAGACGATGATGGACCACCCCATCCACGTCCACGGCACGCAGTTCCAGCTCGTGAGCCGGGGCTCCGGCGGCTTCGCGACGCCAGCACCCTACGCGGCGTGGATCGACACCGTGGACGTGCCCTCGGGCACGACCGCCACGATCCGCATGCGCCAGGACATGCCGGGAAAGCGCATGGTCCACTGCCACATCCTGGAGCACGAGGACGCGGGGATGATGGCGGTGCTGGAGGTGCGTCCACGGTAGAATCCGGGCTGTCATGCCCCCGCGAAAGCCCCACGCGGTCGAGTTCTTCGGCGCCCAGTTCGAGCGCCAGATCGCCGCCCACGAATACCAGCTCAACCCCTTCGAGGTGCGGGCACTGCCGTACCTGATGGGCAAGGTCCTCGACCTCGGCTGCGGGTTGGGCAACCTCGCCATGGCCGCCGCCGCCCGCGGCGCGCACGTCACGGCCTACGACGCCTGCGAGAACGCGGTGGAGGACCTCGCCGAAAGGGCGATCGCCTCCGGGCTCGACGTTTGGGTGAGGACCGTGGACCTGAAGGGCTGGCGGCCCGAGGAGACGTACGACGCGGTCAACTGCATCGGTCTCCTCATGTTCTTCGCCCGCGAGGACGCGCTCGCCGGCCTCGCGGCGATACGCGACGCGGCGAAGCCGGGCGGCGTGGCGGTGGTGAACGCCCTCATCGCGGGCACCACGTTCCTCGCGATGTTCGATCCCGAGGAGTATTACCTCTTCGAGCCCGAAGAGATCGCGGCGCCGTTCGAGGGTTGGGAGGTCCTGCACGACAGCATCGAGGACTTCCCGGCGCCCGGCGACAAGCTCAAGCGCTTCCGCACCTTCATCGCCCGCCGTCCCGGTTGATCCGTCCGGCGCGCAGGTTCTACTTGCGCAACCCCTGGCGGTAGGTCTCGATCCGCGAGACGAGCCCCGGCCGCGAGGCCGAGCGGTCCAGGCTCGCGAGGTCCTCTGCGCGACGGTCGGGGCGCGTGGCCTCCCGGATCTGCGCGAGGGTGGCGCGGTCGGCGACCGGCGGCGTGCAGCGCGCGGCGAGCCACGCCTCGACGTCGCCTTCCACGAGGTCGGTCGCCAGTCCCGCCGCCAGGGCTCCGGCCGCATCGACCGTTGCGCCTTCGGAAACGAGCGGCCGTGCGCGGTCCCAGCCGATGAGCTCCACCAGCCGGCGCGTGCCGAGCACGATCCCGAACGCGGAGCCGGGGAAGCGAAGCGTCGTGTCGCCCGTGCACGCGCGGATGTCGCAGGAAGCGAAGAGGTCCGCTCCCGCCCCCCACGCGCGCCCCGTGGCCACCGCCACCGTGCGCACCGGCGCGTGCCACACCAGCTGGAGCAGCTTCTCGAGGGCGACGAAGCGGTCGCGAAGCGAGGCGTCTGTCTCCGTCCCGAGGTCGGAGAGATCGAAGCCGGTGCAGAAGTGCCTGCCCCGCCCCCGGATCACGAGCGTGTGCACGGAAGGGTCGGCGATGGCGGCGGCGACGGAAGCGGAAAGCGCCTCCACGGCAGCGGCCGAGAAGGCATTGCCCTTCTCCGGCCGGTCCATCCACGCGGTGGCGACTCCCCCGCTCATGCGATCCCGGCGCGGACGACCGCCGAGCGGTCCCACAGGTTCGGCACGGTGGCCAGCGAATAGCCGGAGACGAAGTCCTTCACCGCGCCCGTGGACGCGTCGAAGACGTGCCGGCGCACCGCCCCGATGTTGGCGCCGTAGACGTGGATGCTCACCGAGGGCTTGTCCGCCAGGGCGTTCGCCACGGTGTGGATGTCGCCCACGGTCGGCGAGACGGCCTCGATCTCCCCGGGCTTCAGCACCTGCTCCTCGCCTGCCGCGCGCACCGTGCCGTCGGCGGCGCGCTCGTAGCGCCGGCAACGCTCCGCCCCGCGCATCATCCCCACGAGACCCCACACGGTGTGGTCGTGCACGGGCGTCTTCTGTCCCGGCCCCCACACGAAGCTCACCACGCAGAAGCGCTCGAGCGGGTCGCAGTGCAGCAGGTACTGGCGGTAGAACTGCGGGTCGGGCCGCGCGCACTCCTCGGGAAGCCAGGCGTCGTCCGCGATGAGCCTCGCGAGGAGCGGTCTTGCGCCGGCGAGGAGGGCCGCCTCGTCGTCGGTGCGCTCCACGAGGCGCGTCATGGCCTTCACGAATTCGCGCAGCGGCGCGATGCGGTCGGTGTCGTTCGTCATGGCTGCTCCTTCGGCTGCGCGCGCAGGGCGGCGGTGTGCTCGCCCAGCGCGGGAAAGGTCGTGTTCACGGCCACCGCCCCGCCATCGAGGCGGATGGGGCAGCCCACGGTGCGCGTGGCATGGCCGCCGGGAAGGGTCGCGGGAACGACGAGCCCCAGCGCCTCGGCCTGGGGATCGGCCAGCGCTTCGGCGTAGCCGTTGATGGGCGCCGAGGGCACGCCTGCCGCGCGGAACCGCTCCAGCCACGCGCGGGACGTGTCGCCCGCGAACCGTGCCTCGAGCATGTCCTTGAGCKCGCCCTGGTTCGCCGCRCGCAGCGTGGTCGAGGCGAAGCGCGGGTCCTGCGCCCATTCGGGCGCTCCCACCACCTCGCACACGGATTGCCATAGCTTGTTGTTCCCGGCGGCGATGGCGAACCAGCCGTCGGCGGCGCGGTAGGCCTGGTAGGGGGCGTTCCGGGGATGCGCGGAGCCGAGCTTGCGCGGGTTCTTCCCGGTGCCGAAGTACTCGCTCGTCTGCAGCGCCGCGATGGCGATGGTGGTGGCGAACATCGGCACGTCGATGGTGCCGCCGGGGCCACCCGCCCGGACGCGCGCGACCATGGCGGAAATCGAGAACGCCGCGTAGAGCCCCGCCGCGAAGTCCGAGAGCGGGACGCCGCACTTCACCGGCGCGCCGTCGGGCTCGCCCGTCACGCTCATCACGCCCGTGGCCGCCTGGATCGTGAGGTCGAAGCCGCCCTCGGTCGAGCGCGGCCCCACCTGGCCGAAGGCGGAGATCGAGCAGTAGACGAGCGCGGGCTTCCTCGGACCGAACCAGTCCCAGCCCAGGCCGAGGCGCTGCATCACGCCCGGGCGGTTGTTCTCCACCAGCACGTCGGCCTCGAGCACCAGCGCGCGCGCGAAATCGCGGTCCGCCGGGTTCTTGAGGTCCAGCGCCACGCTCTTCTTGCCGCGGTTGATGGAGGCGAAGTTCTCGCTGTAGCCGCCGTTCAC
>PQAI01000254.1 GCA_003105245.1 Betaproteobacteria bacterium
GGGGCGGCGGTGCTGGGCTCGATACAGCCGCAGCCGATCCAGAACCTGCCCGACGGCACGCTCGACCTCGCGATGGTGGAGGCCGCGATCAAGCCGGACGACTCCCACTTCGCCATCACCCGGCTCCTCGCGCTGGAGAACACCATCGGCGGCAAGGTGATCGGGCGCGACTACCTCGCGAAGGCGGTGACTCTCGCCTGGAAAAGGGGCTTGTCCACCCACCTCGACGGGGCGCGCATCTTCAACGCGGCCGTGAAGCTCGGCATGCCGGTCGCCGCGCTGTGCGCGGGCTTCGACACCGTTTCCGTGTGCCTGTCGAAGGGACTGGGCACGCCCGCGGGCACGGTGCTCGTGGGGCATCGCGGGCTCGTCGACAAGGCGCGGCGCATCCGCAAGATGCTGGGTGGCGGCATGCGCCAGGTCGGCATCCTCGCCGCGGCCGGACTCCACGCGCTGGATCACCACGTGGATCGCCTGGCCGACGACCACGCCAACGCCGAGCGCCTGGCCCGGGGACTCGCCGGCGCCGGCTACGAGGTCGAGTCGCCGCAGACGAACATGGTCTTCGTGAAGGTCGCGAAGGAGCGCTGCGCGGGGCTGCAGGAGCACCTGGCCGCGCAGGGCGTGATCGCGATCGTCTCCCCGCGCACGCGGCTCGTCACGCACCTCGACGTGGACGCGGCCGGCGTCGACCGCGCGGTGGCGGCGTTTTCGTCCTTCCGCGGGTGAGGCGGCCTCAGGCCCCGGCGTTTCCCACCGTCATCCCGCCGCAGACGTAGAGCACCTGGCCGGTGATGAAGCCGGCGCGCTCGTCCAGGAGCGAGGCCACGGCGTGCGCCACGTCCTCCGGCGTTCCCAGGCGCTTGACGGGGATGCCTTCGATGATGGCCTTCGTGCGCGGAGAATCCGCCGGGTTCACGCGATGGAAGAGCTCGGTGCCGATGGGGCCGGGCCCCACGGCGTTCGCGGTGATGCCGTGCGCTCCCAGCTCGAGCGCCCACACCCTGGTCATGCCCTCGATGCCGGCCTTCGTCGCCGCGTAGACGGTGCGAAGTTCCTTCCCCAGCGCGGCGCGGCTGGAGATCCCGACGATGCGGCCGAACCGCGCCGACTTCATCCCGGGCAGCAGCGCCTGGACGCACTGGATCGAGCAGCGCAGGTTCAGGCTCACCACGGCGGCGAGGTCGGCCGAGGTCGCCTCCTCGAGGGAGCCCGGGCGCACGGTGCCGACGTTGTTCACGAGGCGCGTGATGGGGCCGGCGGCGAGGGCCTCGGCGAGGGCCTTTGCGGTGGCGGCCTCGTCCGAGAGATCGGCCGCGACGAACGTCTCGCGGGCAAGCGCCTGCGCCGGAGCCTTCAGGTCGATGTTGACGACGTCGTAGCCGTCCTGCGCGAGGCGCGCCGCGCAGGCGCGGCCGATGCCCTGGCTCGCGCCGGTGACGAGCACGCGATGGGTCACAACACCTCGGCGGCGTGGTCCGCGAGCCGCGAGCGCTCCCCGCGCGTGAGGGTGATGTGGCCGCTGTGGCCCCAGCCCTTGAAGCGGTCCACGACGTAGGTGAGGCCCGAGGAGCCCTCGGTGAGGTAGGGCGTGTCGATCTGGGCGATGTTGCCCAGGCAGACCACCTTCGTCCCCGGCCCGGCGCGCGTGATGAGCGTCTTCATCTGCTTGGGCGTGAGGTTCTGGGCCTCGTCGATGATGAGGTACTTGTTGATGAAGGTGCGCCCGCGCATGAAGTTCAGGCTCTTCACCTTGATGCGGCTGCGGATGAGGTCGGCGGTGGCCGCGCGCCCCCAGTCCCCGGCCTCGTCGTCGGTCTTCATGAGGACGTCGAGGTTGTCCTCGAGCGCGCCCATCCACGGGGTCATCTTCTCCTCCTCGGTGCCGGGGAGGAAGCCGATGTCCTCGCCCACCGGGACGGTGACCCGCGTCATGATGATCTCGCTGTAGACCTTGTATTCCAGCGTCTGCATGAGTCCGGAGGCGAGCGTGAGGAGGGTCTTGCCGGTGCCGGCCTGGCCCAGCAGCGTCACGAAGTCGACCTCCGGGTCCATGAGCAGGTTGAGCGCGAAGTTCTGCTCGCGGTTCCTCGAGGTGATGCCCCAGACGTTGTTCTTGTGGTGCGAGTAGTCCTTGAGGGTCTGGAGCGTGGCCACCCGGCCCTTCACGTCCTTCACCACGGCGTAGAAGGGCCGGTCGCCCTCCTGGTAGACGAACTGGTTCACGAGCATCGCGGGGGCCAGCGGGCCCTTCACGCGGTAGAGCGTGCGGCCGTGCTCCTGCCAGCTCTCGACGTCCTTGCCGTGGCGGTCCCAGAAGTCCTCGGGGAGCTCGAGCATCCCGGTGTAGAGGAGGTCGGTGTCCTCCAGCACCTTGTCGTTGAAGTAGTCCTCGGCCGGCAGCCCGATCGCATGCGCCTTGATGCGCATGTTGATGTCCTTGGACACCAGCACCACCTGGCGCTTCGGGAAGCGCTGCTTGAGGTGCATGGCCACGCCGAGGATCACGTTGTCGGCCTTCTGGGATGCCACCGACTCGGGGATCTCCGCCGACACCGCGTGCGTCTGCAGGAAGAGCCGCCCGAGCGCTTCGCCGTGGGTCTTGCCCTTCAGCGCGTAGCCCGACTCGATGTCGCCCTCGCCGGAGGAGACGATCTCGTCGAGGAAGCGGCTCGCCTGGCGCGCGTTCCTCGCGACCTCGCTCATGCCCTTCTTGTTGTCGTCGAGCTCCTCGAGCGTGACCATCGGCAGGTACACGTCGTGTTCCTCGAACCGGAAGAGGCTCGTGGGGTCGTGCATGAGGACGTTGGTGTCGAGGACGAAGAGCTTCACGGCGGCCGCCTGCCGTGCCGACCGTCCCTCGCCGTGGCTGTCGCGCTTGCGGTGCATGGGGGCCTCCGAGGACTCCGGGGCGTGGGATGACGCCTCGCCGGCTTCGGAGCGCGGCGAGTCACGCAGGTTGTCGTTGGGCATCAGGGCTGGGCGCCGGGGGTGGGAAATCCGCGGGAAGTCAGAGCGATTTCGCGAAGTCGAGGACTTCCTTCGCGTGGCCGGCCACCTTCACGCCGCGCCACTCGCGCGCGATGCGACCTTCCCGGTCGATCGCGAAGGTGCTGCGCTCGATGCCGCGCACCTGCTTCCCGTACATGTTCTTCATCTTGATGACGCCGAAGATCGCGCAGGCCTTCTCCTCGGCGTCCGACAGCAGCTCGAAGGGAAAGCCGAACTTCTGCCGGAACTTCTCGTGCGAGGCGAGGGAGTCGCGCGACACCCCGAAGATCGCCCACCCCGCCTCCGCGAACTGCGCGTGCAGCTCGCGGAACTGCAGGCTCTCGTCCGTGCAGCCGGGGGTGTTGTCCTTCGGGTAGAAGTAGAGGATGAGCGGGTGGCCTTTGAAGGCCGAGAGCCGGAATCGCTGGTTGCCACGGGGGTCCCCATCTTGATGGGGCGAGGTCACCGGGAGCTCGAAATCCGGGACTGMCTTGCGTTCGCTCATCCAGGGGGYCCAAAGAGTTGACCGCGACCTATAGTGGCCAAGTTCCTTGAAAAACGCAAGCTATGGCGTTGATGGGGAAGGAAGAAAGCCCGGCCCCTGCAGGGCCAGGGTGCCGCTTCGCCCCGCAATCTCGCCGTCCTGGACGGCATGCAGGGGCAGGGCGGCGGGGTCCAGGGAGGCGTGCAGGTCGCGCAGGGCCACGAGCTCGTAGCCCTGGGCCTTCCAGCCCTCCAGCAGGCGTTCGAAGGCGGGCGCGAGCTTCATGCCCTCGAGCTCGGCATGCAGGGTGAACACGTGATCGCGGGGCTCGCGGGTGCGCTCGAGGAGCGCGTCGGCCACGTTCGCTTCCGTCACGCCGTCCAGGCCGATGAGCTCGTCCAGGGTGGGAAGGGTCGTCGGCAGCTGCGGGCAGGCGACGATCTCGGCGCGGCACACGGGCAGGAAGGGATGCGTGCCGCGCGAGTCCGAGCAGTAGTCGAACCCGAAGCGCTGCGTGCGCCGCCAGGCGTGGACGTTCATCTGCCATCCGGCCGCGCCGTGCACCTTCGGCTCGGCGGCGAAGATCTCGCGGAAGCGGTCGCGCGCGAGCGCCATCTGGCGCTCGGTCCACGCCTCGTCGGCCGGGCCCACGCCGTCCTGCCACTTCACGTGGTCCCAGGTGTGGATGCCGACCTCGAAGCCCGCGTCGCGCACGCTCCTGAGGATCGGCGCGCAACGCTTCCCGATGTCGGGGCCGGGCAGGAGCGTCCCGTAGAGCAGGGTGCGGATCCCGTAGTGGGACAGCACCGAGGTGCGGCCCACCTTGCCGAGGAAGCCGGGGCGGAAGACGCGCTTGATGGCCCGGCCCGTGTGGTCGGGGCCGAGGCTGAAGAGGAAGGTGGCGCCGGCGCCGTGCTTCTTCAGCAGGTCCACCAGGCGGGGCACGCCCTCGCGGGTGCCGCGGTAGGTGTCGACGTCGATCTTGAGGGCGAGCTTCAAGGGGCGGAGCGGATCGAAAAGGCGCGCATGCTAGCATACGCGCCCCTCGCGAGACCGCCCGCATGAACGCACCCCGACAGACGGCCGGGCCCACCCCCTACGAGAGCCTGGGCGGAGAGTCCGCCGTGCGCGCCCTCGTCGACCGCTTCTACGACCTCATGGACCTGGAGCCCGCCTACGCGGGTATCCGCAAGCTCCATCCGCCGACCCTCGACGACTCGCGCGACAAGCTCTTCTGGTTCCTGTCCGGCTGGCTGGGCGGACCGCCGCTCTTCGCGCAGAAGAAGGGGCACCCGATGCTGCGGGCGCGGCACCTGCCGTACGCCATCGGCATCGACGAGCGCGACCAGTGGCTCAAGTGCATGAGCCAGGCGATGGAGGAGGAGGGCGTGGACCCGGAACTGCAGCGCGCGCTCGCCAAGGCCTTCTTCGGCACCGCGGACTGGATGCGCAACCGGCCGGAGAAGTGAAGGGGACGCTACCCTTCACCCCCGCCCGCGCCGGGCGCATGATGGCGCTATCGCGTTTCCGGGCTCGGCATGCTAAACTGCTGAATTTCCTGCGGTTTTGACCGCAGCACTAGGACAATCCATGCCGCGCCCCCTGCGCAACATCGCCATCATCGCCCACGTCGACCACGGCAAGACCACGCTCGTCGACAAGCTCCTGCACCAGGCGGGCACCTTCGCCGCGCACCAGCACATCGCCGAGCGGGTGATGGACTCCGGCGACATCGAGAAGGAGCGGGGCATCACCATCCTCGCGAAGAACACCGCGGTGGACTACCACGGCGTTCACATCAACATCGTGGACACCCCCGGCCACGCGGATTTCGGCGGCGAGGTGGAGCGCGTGCTGTCGATGGTCGACGGCGTGGTCCTGCTGGTCGACGCGGTCGAGGGCCCGATGCCGCAGACGCGCTTCGTCACGCGCAAGGCGCTTGCCCTCGGCCTCAAGCCGATCGTCGTGGTGAACAAGATCGACCGCGAAAGCGCCCGCCCCGACTGGGTGGTGAACCAGACCTTCGACCTCATGGACAAGCTCGGCGCCAACGAGGACCAGCTCGACTTCCCCGTCGTCTACGCCTCGGCCCTCAACGGCTGGGCGTCCCTCGATGCCGCCACGAAGGGCGTCGACATGCGCCCGCTCTTCGACGCGATCCTCGAGCACGTTCCCGAGCCCGTCGGCGATCCCGAGGGCCCCCTGCAGCTGCAGATCAGCGCGGTCGACTACACCAGCTTCCTGGGCCGGATCGCCGTCGGCAGGATTCGCCGCGGGACGATCCGCAAGGCGCAGGAAGTGACGATCCTCGCGGGCGACGCCGCCCCGCGCAAGGCGAGGATCGGCCTCGTGCGCTCGTTCCAGGGGCTCGAGAAGGTCGAGATGGACGAGGCGGCCGCCGGCGAGATCGTCTCGGTGACCGGCATCGAGGACTTCACCATCGGCGCCACCTTCGCCGACCCCCTCAGTCCCGAGGCGCTGCCTTTCCTGGGCGTGGACGAGCCGACGCTCACGATGAACTTCCAGGTGAACACCTCTCCCTTCGCCGGGCAGGAAGGCAAGTACGTCACCAGCCGCCAGATCCGCGACCGCCTGACGAAGGAGCTCATGTCCAACGTCGCCCTGCGAGTCGAGGACACCGAGGACGCGGACATCTTCCGCGTCTCGGGCCGTGGCGAGCTGCACCTCACGATCCTGATCGAGAACATGCGCCGCGAAGGCTACGAGGTCGCGGTGGGCAAGCCGCGAGTGGTCGTGAAGGAGGTCGACGGCGTGAAGATGGAGCCGTGGGAGATCCTCACCGTGGACGTGGAGCAGGACCACCAGGGCCGCCTGATGGAGGAGCTGGGCCGGCGCGGCGGGGAGCTCCAGGACATGGTCCCGGACGGCAAGGGGCGCGTGCGCCTGGACTACCGCATGCCCTCGCGCGGCCTCATCGGCTTCCACATGGAATTCATGACCCTCACGCGCGGCACGGGCATCAAGAGCCACGTCTTCGACGAGTACGCCCCCGTCAAGGGCGAGCTGCCGTCGCGCCGCAACGGCGTGCTGATCTCCTCGGAGCAGGGCGAGGCCGTGGCCTTCGCGCTGTGGAACCTCGAGGATCGAGGCCGCATGTTCGTCTCGCCCGGGGAGCGCGTCTACGAAGGCATGATCGTCGGCATCCACAGCCGCGACAACGACCTCATCGTCAATCCCGTGAAGGGCAAGAAGCTCACCAACGTGCGCGCCGCCGGCAAGGACGAGAACGTGCTCCTCACGCCGCCGATCCAGCTCACGCTCGAGGGCGCGGTCGAGTTCATCGACGACGACGAGCTGGTGGAAGTCACGCCCAAGAACATCCGCCTGCGCAAGCGCCACCTCCTCGAGCACGACAGGAAGCGCGCCGCGCGCGAGGAACAGGCGGCCTGACCGACGCCTTGGAAGCCCTCGCCGTCATCCTCTCCGCCGTCGCCGCGATCGCCGCGGTGGTGGTACTCGTGGTGGCGGTCCGGCTCGCCCGCCGCGTGGAGAGCCTGCCGGGCGAGGTGGCCGGCGACCGCGAGGCCCACCACCGCGCCATCCTCACGGACCTGGCGAGCGGGCTTGCCTCCTCCTCGGACCGCATCGCCTCGCGCCAGAGCGAGGAGGGCGACCGCCTTCGCCGCGCCGTCGGCGACGAGCTGGCGCGCAACCGCGAGCAGCTCCAGGCCTTCGAGCGCGCGCTGCAGGAGAAGGTCGACCAGCGGCTCTCCGAGATCGGCGGCAAGGTGAGCGAGCGCCTCGACGAGGGCTTCAAGCGCACCAACGAGACGTTCCTCAGCGTGATGACGCGCCTGCAGACCATCGACGACGCGCAGAAGAAGATCGAGACGCTCACCGGCAGCGTCGTGAGCCTGCAGAACCTGCTCGGCAGCAAGAGCTCGCGCGGCGCGCTGGGCGAGCGCCAGCTCGAGGACATCGTGAAGAACGTGCTCCCCGAGGCGGCCTACGAGTTCCAGTACACCTTCCAGACCGCCAAGAACGTGCGCGCCGACTGCGTGCTGAAGCTCCCCGAGCCCACGGGCCTCATCGCCGTGGACTCCAAGTTCCCGCTGGAGAACTACGAGCGGATGATGTCCGACGGGGCCGACAGGGTGGCCCCTGGCGTCTTCAAGGCGGACGTGCGCCGCCACGTGGACGACATCGCGGACAAGTACATCATCCCCGGCGAGACGGGCGAGGGGGCGGTCATGTTCGTGCCGGCGGAGAGCGTCTTCGCCGAGATCCACGCGCACCACCGCGACCTCGTCGAATACGCCGGGCAGCGGCGGGTGTGGATCGTCTCGCCCACGACGATGATGGCGGTGCTCAACACCGCGCGCGCGGTTCTCAAGGACGTCGAGACCCGCAAGCAGATCCACATCATCAAGGACGAGCTGGGAAAGCTCGGCAAGGACTTCGGCCGCTTCGACGAGCGCATGCGCAAGCTCGCCGACCACATCCGCCAGGCCCACGAGGACGCGGGCCAGGTCCAGATCTCCAGCCGCAAGATCAGCGAGCGCTTCGCCGCCATCGAGCGCGCCGAGCTTCCCGGCGAGGAGGTCCCGCCCGTGGCCCAGGAGCCCGGACCGCCGCAGCTCAGCGTGGTGCCGAAGCCGGACTAGCCGGCGGCGGGAAGCGCACCCGCACCTTCAGCCCGATCCCTCCCGCGCCATCGCCGAGGTCGATGCGCGCCCCGTGCGCGCGCGCGATGTCGCGCACGATCGAAAGCCCCAGCCCGACTCCCGGCTGCTTGCTGGAGGCCAGGCGGTGGAAGGGCTCGAAGACGCGCTCGCGGTCGGCCTCCGCGACCCCCTCGCCGCTGTCCTCCACCTCGATCGCCGCGGGCTCGCCCGGGCCCGACAGGCGCACGGCGATCCTCCCGCCCTCGGGCGTGTAGCGGATGGCGTTGTCGACGAGGTTCTTCACCAGCTCGCGAACGAGCGTGGGGTCGCCGCGGAGGGGCACGGGGTGCTCGCCCTCGAAGGCGAGGTCGATCCGCTTGGCCACCGCCTCGCCCCCCAGCTCGAGGCACGCCTCGCGGGCGACCTGCGCGAGGTCGAGGTCGCCGAAGGAGGGGTTGGCGATGCCGTGCTGGGCCCGGGCGCGGGTGAGCAGCTGGTTGGCGAGGTGGATCGTGTCGCCCACGGAGCGATCCATGGCGGAGAGCGTCTCGCGAAGGCGCGCGGGATCGTCCTCGCGCGCGGCGAGCCCCGTCTGGGCGCGAAGCACCGCGAGGGGCGTGCGCAGCTGGTGCGAGGCATCCGCGATGAAGCGTTCCTGCCGATCCAGGGTGCCGCGCAGCCGGGCGACGTAGTCGTTCATCCCGGCCACCAGCGCGCCCACCTCCCGCGGCACGTCGCGGGTCTCGATGGGGGAGAGGTCGCCCGCGGCGCGCGCATCCAGCTCCTCGCGCAGCCGGCCCAGGGGGCGAAACGCCGTGTGCACCACGACGACGGTGACGAGGAGCGCCAGCGCGACGAGAAGCAGCTGGCGCGCCACGGTGTCGACCATGAGCCTGCGCGTGAGGACTTCCCGCGACACCAGGGTCTCGGCCACCTGCACGAGCGCCATTCCCCGGGTCTGGTCGTCGAACACGGGCTGGTGCAGGGCCACGACCCGCACGGGCTCGCCGCGATAGTGGTCGTCGTAGAAGCGCGCGAGCGCGAAGTAGTCCTCGGATCGCGGCACCCCGGCGGGCAGCGGCGGCAGGTCGTCGTAGCCCGACACCGAGCGGCCGTCCAGGCCCCCGACGCGGTAGTAGACGCGCCCGCGCAGGTCGGACTCGAAGAAGTCGAGCGCCACGTAGGGCACCTCCACCACGACGCGCCCGTCGCGAAGCTCCACGCGGTCGGCCACGGCGCGCGCGACGGCGAGGAGCGAGCGGTCGTAGGCGGTGTTCACGGCCGAGAGCGCCGTGCGGTAGGTCGCGATGGTGTTCACGGCGACGAGCAGCGCGAGCGCGGGCAGGAGCCACCCCAGCAGCCGCGACTTGAGCCCCGGCGCGGGGCGCCGGGCGCTCAAGCCTTCACCTCCTCGAGGAGGTAGCCCAGGCCGCGCAGGGTGACGATGCGCACGCGCGCGCCCTCGAGCTTGCGCCGCAGGCGATGGACGTAGACCTCGATCGCGTCGGGCTTCGCGTCGCTCTCCAGGGAGAACAGGCGCTGGTGCAGCTGCTCCTTGGCGACCACCTTGCCGGCGCGCAGCAGGAGGGACTCCAGCACCGCGTGCTCGCGCGGGGTGAGGGCGAGGAGCCTGCCGGCGAGCTCGAAGGCGCGGCTGGCGGGATCGAGGACGAGGTCGCCGCAGGCGGGGCGGGTCTCGCCGCCGGCCTGGGAGCGGCGCAGCAGCGCGCGAAGGCGCGCCTCCAGCTCGTCGAGCTCGAAGGGCTTCGCGAGGTAGTCGTCGGCGCCCAGGTCCAGGCCGCGCACCCGGTCCTGCAGCTCCGTGCGGGCGGTGACGATGAGCACGGGCGTGCGGGAGCCGCGCGCGCGCAGGCGCCGCAGCACCTCGAGCCCGTCCAGGCGCGCGAGCGAAAGGTCCAGGATCACGGCGTCGTACTGTTCCGTGGCAAGGCGCGCGTCGGCGTCGGCCCCGTTCATCGACCGTTCCACGGTGTAGCGGCTCTTCTCGAGCGCGCGACCCACCCAGCGCGACAGTTCCACGTGGTCCTCGACCAGGAGGATCCTCATTGCCCACCCCTCGCTTGCACCGAAAGCCACTTGAAAGCTTGCCCGGCTATTCTGCATTGTAGGCACCAGAGGGGTCCGCGGCCCGCCGGCCGCGAAACCCCCGTTCGATACCGTACCCGACCCTCCGGAGGAGTCCCATGCGCAAGTCCGTCGCGATTCTCGCCCTGTCCGCCGTTGCCGCAAGCCTTCCCTCGTTCGCCGCCATCGACAAGCCCGAGTGCATCGTGGGCGCCAAGCCGGGCGGCGGCTTCGACCTCACCTGCAAGCTCGCCCAGACCTCGCTGCAGGACCTGAAGCTCCTGAAGGAGCCGATGCGCGCCACCTACATGCCCGGCGGGATCGGCGCGGTGGCCATGAACACGGTCGTGGCGCAGCGCGCGGCCGACCCCAACGTGATCGTCGCCTTCTCGGGCGGGTCGCTCCTCAACATCGCCCAGGGCAAGTTCGGCAAGTGGACGGAGAACGACGTGAAGTGGATCGCCGCGGTCGGCGCCGACTACGGCTCCATCTCGGTGGGCAAGAACTCCCCCTGGAAGAACCTGGGCGAGGTGATGGCCGCCATCAAGGCCGATCCCTCGAAGGTTCCCATGGGCGGCGGCGGCACCGTCGGCAGCCAGGACTGGACGAAGGCGGCCATCCTCGCCAAGAAGCTGGGCATCGACCCCAAGGCCATGCGCTGGGTGTCCTTCGAGGGCAACGGCGAGGCCACCACGGCCCTCATGGGCGGCCACATCCAGGTGATGTTCGGCGACGTCTCCGCCGACGAGCCGCAGGCCGAGGCGGGCAACATCCGCATGGTCGCCGTCCTCGCCGACAAGCGCGTCCAGGGCAAGCTCGCGGGCGTGCCGACGGCCAAGGAGCAGGGCTACGACATCCAGTGGCCCATCATCCGCGGCTTCTACACCGGCCCCAAGGTCCCGGATGCCGACTACAAGGCCTGGCAGGACATGTTCAAGAAGGCCATGGCCACGAAGGAGTTCGCCGACCTGCGCGCGCAGCGCGGGCTGCAGCCCTTCGACCTGGTCGGCCCGGAGCTCGACGCCTTCGTGAAGAAGCAGGTGGGCGATTACCGCAAGCAGGCCGAAGAGTTCGG
>PQAI01000255.1:0-475 GCA_003105245.1 Betaproteobacteria bacterium
GTGCCGGGGCTGAAGAGGCGCGATCGAGCCACGTGAGCGAGCATGCTCGCCCCGCCGAAGCAGTTGCGTCCCAGGATCGCGGCGACGGGCGCACCCGCCACGCGCGCGGCGAGCGCCTCGCGGAAGAGGCGCCGGAAGGCGCCCAGCGCCTCSAGKCCCTCSGAGAYGCGCGCGCCSGCGGAGTCGAGRAAGAGGACCACGGGYGCCTTYTCGCGCGCGGCGATCGCGAASAGCGGCACGAGCTTCGCCACCTCCGCCTTGCCGATGGAACCGCTGGCGATCCGGTTCTCCACGAGGGCCACGCGCACCGGCCGGCCGTCGAGCGTGCCCTTGCCGAGCGTGAGGTTGGCCGCCGGGGGGCCGAGGGGCTCGAACCCCACGGCGTCGCGAAGCGCGTCGAGGATCGTGGCCGCGCTCATTTCGCGAGGCACGCCGCGAGGGCCACCGCGGGATGGACGGCCTCGCGCGCGGCGCC
>PQAI01000255.1:659-10578 GCA_003105245.1 Betaproteobacteria bacterium
AGCAGCGCGAGCGTGTCCTCGAAGGCGCCGAAGGCCTTCTGGTGGCAATGGCCGTGCACGACGAATTCCGGCGCCGCGCCTTCGCGCCATGCAGGCTTCGCCCCTTCGCGAAGCGCCCGCGCGAGGAAGCTCTCGAAGGTGAATGCCCCCTCGGCCAGCTCCTTCGCGCGCGCGTCGCCGGGGTGCATGGCGAGGAACTCGTCCTTGAGCGAGTACAGGCACGAGGGCTCGAGCCCGACGACGGGCACGCCGCGCTCGATCCACGGCGACAGCGCCTCGATCATGCGCGCCGATTCGGCCTTGGCGCGGTCGACCATCCCGGCCGAGAGATAGGTCCGGCCACAGCACAAGGGTCGCGCATCCGCGGCCCGGGCCGGTACCACCTCGTAGCCGGCGGCCTCGAGCACGCGGCGCGCCGCGGCGAGGTTTCCCGGCTCGAGGTAGTTGTTGAAGGTGTCGGCGAAGAGCAGCACCTCGCGCCCGCCCCGCGGCGCGTGCGGCGGCTGGCCCGCGAGCCAGGGATCGGCGCTGAACGCGGGAAGCGGGCGCCTCGCGTCGAACCCGGCCAGCGCCTGCAGCGCCCGCGGCACGCCGGGGAGCTTCTGCGCGGCGTTGACGAGCGGCGCCATGCGCGAGGCCCAGGGCGCGTAGGCGGGCAGCATGCCGACGAGGCGATCGCGAAGGCTGAAGCCGCGCGCGGCGCGATCGTGGTGCAGGAACTCCACCTTCATGCGCGCCATGTCGACGCCCGTCGGACACTCGCGCCGGCAACCCTTGCAGGAGACGCACAGTTCGAAGGCCTCTCGAACGGCCTCCGACACGAAGCCCTCGCTCCCGAGCTGGCCCGACAGCGCGAGCCGGAGCGTGTTGGCGCGCCCGCGCGTGAGGTGCGCCTCGTCGCGGGTGACGCGGTAGCTCGGGCACATCGTGCCGGCGTCGAACTTGCGGCAGTGGCCGTTGTTGTTGCACATCTCGACCGCGCCGGGCAGCCCGCCCCACGCGCTCCAGTCGAGGACGGTCGCCGGGGCCCGGGGGCTGTAGTCCGGCTTGTAGCGGAAGAGCGAGCGGTCGTCCTGCTTCGGGGGGTTCACGATCTTGCCGGGGTTCATGAGCCCCTTCGGGTCGAACCAGCCCTTGATCTCGGAGAGCGCCGCCGTGAGCCGGGACCCGAAGAAGGGCGCGATCCACTCCGAGCGCACGAGGCCGTCGCCGTGCTCGCCCGAGTAGGCGCCCTTGTAGCGGCGCACCAGGTCGGCCGCCTCCTCCGCGATGGCGCGCATGCGCAGGCGCCCGTCGCCCTTCATGTTGAGGACCGGGCGCACGTGCAGGCAGCCCACCGAGGCGTGGGCGTAGAAGGTGCCCTCGGTGCCGTGCTTGCGGAAGACCTCGGAGAGCTTGTCCGTGTACTCCGCGAGGTGCTCCAGCGGCACGGCGCAGTCCTCGATGAAGGAGACGGGCTTTCCGTCGCCCTTCATCGACATCATGATGTTGAGCCCCGCCTTGCGCACCTCCCACAGCTCGCGCTGCTGCCCGGCCTCGAGGAGCTCCACCACCCCGCCGGGAAATCCCAGGTCGGCCATGAGCTCGCCCAGGCGCTTCACGCCGCGCACCTGCTCGTCGCGGTCCTCCCCCGCGAACTCCACCAGCAGGATCGCGTCCGGCTGGCCGCGGACGTAGGCGTTGATGGTGGGCGCGAAGGCCGGGATCGCGCGCGAGAGCTCGATCATCGTGCGGTCGACGAGCTCGACCGCGCAGGGCCCGAGCTTCACGATGTGCTGGGCCGCGTCCATGGCGTCGTAGAAGCGCGGGAAGTGGGCCACGCCCAGGGCCTTGTGCTTCGGAAGGGGTGCCAGGTCGAGGGTGAGGCGCTCGAACCATGCGAGCGTGCCTTCGCTGCCCACGAGGAGCTTCGCGAGGTTCTGTCCCTCGCGCGCCAGGCAGTCGAGGTTGTAGCCGGCCACGCGCCGCGACACCTTGGGGAAGCGGGCCTCGATCTCGTCCTTCTCGCGCTCCCAGAGCGCGGCCGCGCGCTCCGACAGGGCACGGACCGCCGGGTGCGAGATTTCCGCCGCCGGGCCGAAGCGCCCGCGCGTGCCGTCGGCCAGGCAGGCGTCGATGGCCATCACGCGGTGCACCATGTAGCCGTAGGCGATGGAGCGCGAGCCGCAGGAATTGTTGCCGGCCATGCCGCCCAGCGTGGCCTGCGCCGCCGTGGAGACGTCGACCGGGAACCACAGGCCGTGGCGCTTGAGCTGCGCGTTCAGCGTGTCGAGCACCACGCCCGGCTCCACCACCGCCCGGCGCGCCTGCGGGTCCACTTCCACGACCGCGTTCAGGTGCCGGCTCGCGTCGATGACGAGAGCCGCGCCGACGGTCTGCCCGCACTGCGAGGTGCCGCCGCCGCGCGGCAGGACCGGGACACCCGATTCAATGGCGATCTGGATCGCGGTGACTGCCGCTTCCGCCGTCCGCGGCACCACCACGCCCACGGGGTCGATCTGGTAGATGGAGGCGTCGGTGGCGTAGCGCCCGCGGCTCGCCCGGTCGAAGAGGACGTCGCCGTCCACCTCCCGCCGCAGGCGGTCCGCGAGGGGATGGAGGGGGGCGTCGCGGTCGGAGGTGAAGCGGATCGGGTGAGCGGAGGTCATCAGGGCTTTTACCGGCCGCCATGGAGTCCGGCGGCCGCCTGCGGCATTATGGACAGAAAATGCGGGCCGGCCGCAATGACGCGCGCGGGCCCCGGTTCCAAGACACGGAGGAGTACCCATGCCAGCCGGCCGCCATTTCCTGCAGATCCCCGGTCCGACCAACGTCCCGGATCGAGTCCTTCGCGCCATCGACCGCCCGACCATCGACCACCGCGGGCCCGAGTTCGAGGCCTTGGGCAAGGAGGTCCTGGGCGGCATCCGGCGCATCTTCAAGACCCGCCACCCGGTGGTGATCTACCCGGCCTCGGGAACGGGCGCCTGGGAGGCCGCGCTCGTGAACGTCCTGTCTCCCGGCGACAAGGTGCTCATGTACGAGTCGGGGCACTTCGCCTCGCTCTGGTGCAAGCTCGCGCGCCGCCTGGGCCTGGAAATCGACCTCATCCCGGGCGACTGGCGCCGGGGCGCGGAGGCCGCCGCCATCCAGGAACGCCTCGCCGCCGACAAGGGACACGCCATCAAGGCCGTCTGCGTCGTGCACAACGAAACCTCCACCGGCGCCACCACCCGCGTGCCGCTGGTGCGCAAGGCGATCGACGACGCGGGCCACCCCGCCCTGCTCCTCGTCGACACGATCTCGTCCCTCGCCTCCATCGACTACCGCCACGACGAGTGGGGGGTGGACGTCACCGTCGGCGGCTCGCAGAAGGGGCTGATGCTCCCGCCGGGGCTGTCGTTCAACGCCCTTTCCGACAAGGCGCTCGCCGCGAGCAAGGCCGCGAAGCTGCCGCGCTCCTACTGGGACTGGGGCGAGATGCTGGGACCGAACGACAAGGGCTTCTTCCCCTACACGCCCGCAACCAACCTCCTCTACGGCCTGCGCGAGGCGATCGCCATGCTCGAGGAGGAAGGCCTCTCGAACGTCTTCGCCCGCCACGACCGCCACGCCGAGGCCACGCGCCGCGCGGCGGCCGCCTGGGGGCTGGAGGTCCTGTGCGCGGTGCCCGAGGAATACAGCTCCTCGCTCACGGCGCTCCTCATGCCCCCGGGCCACGACGCGGACAAGCTGCGCGCGGCCATCCTCGATCGCTTCGACATGTCGCTGGGCATGGGGCTGGGGCGGCTGGCGGGCAAGGTATTCCGAATCGGGCACCTGGGCGACTTCAACGACCTCACGCTCATGGGAACCCTCGCCGGGGTCGAAATGGGGCTCGCGCTCGCGGGGGTGCCGCACCGCAAGGGCGGCGCCCAGGCGGCGATGGATTACCTCGCGTCCTGCGCCCGCCCGGCGACGGCCAAGGCCGCTTGACCCGCGAGGTTTACATTCCGCCCCGCAATCGCGTAAGTTCCGGCCACTGCCGCGCTAGACGGCAACCCCATCGAGCCGCCAGAAAGAGGAGACCGTCATGAACAGCCGCATCCGGCAAGGGGCGCTCGCGCTCGTCGCCGCCGCCGTCCTGGCCCTGCCCGCGGTGGCACAGGAAATCAAGATCTCGCACCAGTTCAAGGCCAACACCGACGGCCGGGACAAGGCCACCCGCGTGTTCGTCGAGGAGGTCAACAAGAAGGACCCGTCGCTCAAGTTCCGCATCTACCCCGGCAGTTCGCTCAACATCAAGCCGGTGGCGCAATTCGACGCCCTGCAGTCCGGCACGCTCGAGATGGCCGTCTTCCCGATGTCGTACGCGGTCGGCAAGGTGCCCGAGATGTCGATCACGATCATGCCCGGCACGATCACCAGCATCGACCACGCGATGCGCCTGAAGGGGAGTGCCTTCCACAAGAAGCTGCAGGAAGTCGCCGAGAGGAACGGCGTGCACATCGTGACCTGGTGGTGGACCCCCGGCGGTTTCGCCTCGAAGACGCGCGAGATCGGCGGGCCGGACACCGTCAAGGGCGAGAAGATGCGCGCGGCCGACCCCACCTTCGAGAGCATGCTGAAGGCCGCGGGCGCCTCCGTGCTGAACATCCCGTCGACGGAGATCTACCCGTCGCTGCAGTCCGGCGTCCTCACCTCCACGCTCACGTCGGCCGAGACCTTCGTGAGCATGCGCATCTACGAGCAGACCAAGTTCGCCACCGTCGGCGGCGACTACACGCTGTGGTGGCTCATGCAGCCGCTGGTGATGTCGAAGGCCGCCTGGGACAAGCTCACGCCGGCGCAGAAGAAGATCTTCCAGGAGGCGGCCGACAAGAGCGACGAGTTCTTCGCCGCCGGGCAGCGCGAGGCCGTGAAGCACATGGTGGACGCCTACACGAAGGCCGGCGCCAAGGTGCGCGCCCTCACCAAGCCCGAGTTCGACGCCTGGATCGCCCTGGCCAAGACGACCTCCTGGCCGGAGTTCACGGCGAAGTCCGCCGACGCGAAGCAGCTCCTCGACCTGATCACCGCCACCAAGTGAGGCTCGCGGGGCGGCCGCGGCCGCCCCGCCCTTGCTTCCCGCCGCACGCTCGCGGCCCGTCGCCGCCAGGAAACCCATTGCGAAAGTTCGTTCGCTTCGTCGACCGGCTCTCCGACGCCTGCGCGGTGGCAGCCTCCGCGATGCTGGTCGCGGCGACGCTCATCGTCTGCTACATGGTGGTCTACCGCTGGCTCGGCAACTCCACGTGGTGGGAGATCGAGCTGGCCACCTACCTCATCGTGGGCGCCGTGCTGGTGGGCTCCCCGTTCTGCCTGAAGACGCGCGGCCACATCGGCGTCGACCTCTTCTCCCACCTGCTGGGGCCCCGTGGCCGGCGGATCCTGGCGCGCGTCCTCGCCCTCCTGGGTCTCGCCGTGTGCCTCTATCTCGCCTGGGAGGGGCTGCAGCTAACCCTCGAGGCGATGCACAAGAACGAGCGCAGCGGCTCGCTGTGGAATCCGCCGCGCTGGCCCTTCTTCGCCCTGATGCCCGTCGGCCTCGGGCTGACGGCGCTGCAGTACGTCGCCGAGCTGTTCCGCACGGAGTCCGGCCCCGAGGCGGGTGCCCCCGTCTCCGGACAGGGGGCCTAGGCCTTGAACGAACTCCAGATCGGCCTGCTGATCCTGGTGGTCACCACCGTCGTGCTCTTTTCCGGATTCCCCATCGCGTGGGGACTCGCCCTCGTCGCGGTCGTGTTCCTGATGGCGTTCAAGGGTCCGGCGAGCCTCGCCGTCGTGGCCACGCAGTTCATGGACGAGCTCAATTCCTTCGCCCTGCTCACCATCCCGCTCTTCATCCTCCTGGGCGCGGCCATCGGCGTCTCCGCCGCCGGCAAGGACATCTACAACTCGCTCTACCGCTGGCTCGCGCGCGTGCCCGGCGGGCTCATCATCGCCAACATCCTCGCCTGCGGAATGTTCTCCGCCGTGTGCGGCTCCTCGCCCGCCACCGCGGCGGCGATCGGCAAGGCGGGAGTGCCGGAGATGATCCGGCGCGGCGTCCCGCCGGCGCTCGCCACCGGGGCCATCTGCGCCGGCGGCACGCTGGGCATCCTCATCCCGCCGTCCATCACGCTCATCCTGTACGGCCTGGCGACCGAGACCTCGATCGGCAGGCTTTTCCTTTCCGGCGTCGTCCCGGGAATCCTCCTTGTGCTGCTCTTCTCCGCCTGGGCGTGGCTCGCCTCGCTGGTGGCGAAAAGGGAGCTCATCGTCGTCGACGAGCACTTCACGCTGAAGGAGAAGATGGAGGGCATGGTCCGGGTCCTCCCCTTCCTCGCGATCATCGCCGCCATCGGCTACTTCATGTACGGCGGCCTCGCAACGCCGTCCGAGATCGCCGCGATCGGCGCCTTCCTCGCGCTCCTGCTGGTGGTCGTGATCTACCGGACCTGGCGGCTCTCGGACCTCTGGCACATCTTCCGCGACACCGTGCGCGAGTCGAGCATGATCCTCATGATCATTGCGGCCGCGGCGCTCTTCTCCTACATGATGTCGCTGCTCTACGTCTCCCAGTCGGCGGCCGAATGGCTGGTGGCGATCAAGCTCAACAAGTGGGTGCTCCTGCTCGCGATCAACCTATTCCTGCTGCTCATGGGCTGCTTCCTGCCGCCGGTGGCCATCATCCTCATGCTGATGCCCATCCTCACGCCGGTGCTCGACGCCAACGGTTTCGACCTCATCTGGTTCGCGGTGCTTCTCACGATCAACCTGGAGGTGGGGCTCATCACGCCTCCGGTGGGACTGAACCTCTACGTGCTGCGCGGGGTGGCCCCCGAGGTGCCCCTGGGTGTGATCCTGCGGGGCTCCATGCCCTACGTCTTCATCATGCTGGGGTTCATGGTTCTCCTGTGCGTCTTCCCGGGAATCGCCACTTGGCTTCCGGACCAGCTGATGGGCCCCGGCCGCTGAGGTCGACGGTATGATGGCGCCACTGCGGAGGCCCGCAACCGGCACGTCCACAATTTCAAGAGGAGGAACCCTGACCATGCAGTACCGAATCGTGGCCGCCGCGGCCGCCCTGCTGCTCGCCTTCGCGGGAAGCGCCTTCGGGCAGGCCTGGCCCAACAAGCCCATCAAGTTCATCAACCCCTTCCCGGCGGGCGGGGGCGTGGACGCGTTCTCGCGTCCGCTCGCGGCCAAGCTCACCACCGCCCTCGGGCAGACCGTGATCGTCGAGAACTACGGCGGCGCAGGCGGCACGGTCGGCGCGGGCATCGCCGCCAAGGCGGCTCCGGACGGCTACACCTTCTTCGTGGGCGCGATCCACCACACGATCGCCGAGACGCTCTACACGAAGCTGCCCTACGCCGGCCTCGAGAAGGACTTCGAGCCCGTGACGGTGCTGGCCTACGTGCCCAACGTGATCGTCGTGCACCCCAAGCACGACTTCAAGAACCTCCCGGAGTTCGTCGCCTACGCCAAGGCCAACCCCGGCAAGCTCAACTTCGGCTCGGCCGGCAACGGCACCTCGCACCAGCTCGTCGGCGAGCTCTTCAAGTCGCAGGCGGGGGTCAACCTCACGCACGTGCCCTACCGCGGCGCCGGGCCGATGATGCAGGACCTGCTCTCCGGCGTGGTCGATTGCGCCTTCGACGGCATGGGCACCTCGGCCCCGCAGATCAAGGCCGGGAAGCTGCGYGCGCTCGCCGTCACCTCGGACAAGCGCTCGCCGATCGCGCCCAACGTGCCCACCCTGGTCGAGTCCGGCTTCCCCGACTTCAAGGTGACSACCTGGTACGCGATGTGGGCCATCAAGGGCACGCCCAAGGAGATCGTGGACCGCATGTACCAGGAGGTCGTGAAGGCCCTGCAGTCCCCGGAGCTGAAGAACGTCTGGGAGATGCAGGGCGCRGTGGCCGGCGGCCAGCCGCCCGCGGAATTCGGCAAGTTCGTGCGCAGCGAGATCGAGACCTGGGGCAAGGTGGTGAAGCAGGCCAACCTCAAGATCGACCTCTGAGCCGCCCGCGACCGTGGCCGACATCGACCTGAAGCGGGTCCACCACCTCGGCATGAAGGCCGCGCGGCACGCGGCCGACGAGATGGCCGCGGACCTCGGCAGGAAATTCGGCCTCGCCGGGAGCTGGACCGGCAACACGCTGCACTTCGACCGCCCCGGCGTCACCGGAAAGCTCGTCCTCACGGAAAAGGACCTGCACCTCACGGTGACGCTGGGCTTCCTGCTCAAGGCCCTTCGCGGGTCGATCGAGCGCGCCGTGCACGAGGAACTCGACACGCTCTTCGCCCGCCAGCCGGGGGAAAAGCCCGCGCCGAAGAAGCCCGTCAGTCCGAAAACGGGCTCGGGTGCCCGGAAAAAAGCCGGCTGAGGATCCGGTTCTCGCGCTCCGCGATGGTCGCGAGGAACTCCACGGCGCCGCCCATGTGCCGGAAGGCCTCGAAGCCGTGCTCGAGGAAGACCTGAAGGTCGTCCAGTCCCGCGAGCCTCGCGGGGCCGCGCATGAGCTTCAGGGTGGCGTAGATGAACGGCTTGACCACCAGCACGTCCAGGCGCTTGCCCACCTCGTCTATGAGCTCGATCTGGCGTTGCCTCTGGGCGCGCGTGCCCGCCTCGCGGTAGGCCCGGCCATAGGAGGCCTCGGTGACGGGCCCGGACTCGATGCACGCGGCGACCCGGCGGTCCAGCTCCTCGGAGAGCGCGTCCACCTCGATGGCGAGCGCGGCCGTCTCGACGGCGCTGGTGGGAAGAGTCCTCACCATCACCGGGTAGATGCGCAGCATCGCCTGGTCGCGGCCGCTGAAGTCCTTCGCGCCGTAGAGGTCGTCGAGGAAGAACGACGTGGCCTTGGCGTAGCGCGGATTGGCGGCGAGGTCGGCATAGGTGCGGGCGAGGCGCCCGGCCTGCCAGGCCTTCACCTCGACGAGCCGCGGCGGGGTGTGGCCGTGCGCTTCCCGTCCGCGCAGCTCGCGCAGCTTCTCGAGGTTCTGGCGCAGGGACGCGGGAGCGTCGCCGGAGGCGGGGGCGGAGGAGGACATGGTTCGCAGATGCCTCGGGGATGCGTTATTCTAACGAGTGATTGAAACGAGCGTTTGAATCTGCGTCAACCGCCCTCGCCGTGCCCCCCGACATCGATACCCAGTTCGCCCGCCATCGCGAGGCCTTCGCCCGGAAGCCGTTCCCGGCCGCCTCCGAACGCAAGGCGCTGCTGGGCAGACTGGAGTCCCTGGTGAAGGAGCACGCCGGCGAATGGGCGGAGGCCATCTCGCGCGACTTCGGCGGGAGGTCGCGGCACGAGACCGAGCTCCTGGAGATCTTTCCCTCGCTGGAAGGCATCCGCCACGCCAGGCGCCACCTGCGGCGCTGGATGAGGCCGCAGCGGCGCGCCACCAGCCTCTGGTTCCTGCCCGGACGCTCGCAGGTGTTCCCGCAGCCGCTGGGCGTGGTGGGCATCGTGGTGCCCTGGAACTACCCCCTCTACCTCGCCGTCGGCCCCCTCGTGCCGGCTCTGGCGGCCGGCAACCGCGCGATGGTGAAGATGTCGGAGACGACGCCGGCCACGGGCGAGCTCTTCGCGCGGCTGGCGGAGCGATACTTCCCGGGCGGCGAGGTCACGGTGGCCAACGGCGGCCCCGAGGTCGCGCAGGCCTTCTGCCGCCTGCCTTTCGACCACCTGCTCTTCACGGGCTCGAGCGGGGTCGGCCGCCACGTGATGCGCGCGGCCGCCGACAACCTCACGCCCGTGACCCTCGAGCTGGGCGGCAAGTCGCCCGCCATCGTGGGCCGCGGTTTCCCCGTGGACGAGGCCGCGAGCCGGGTGATGTTCGGCAAGTGCCTCAACGCGGGGCAGACCTGCATCGCGCCCGACTACGCCCTCGTGCCCGAGGAGTCGGTCTCGGACTTCGTCGCGGCGGCGCA
>PQAI01000256.1 GCA_003105245.1 Betaproteobacteria bacterium
TCGTAGTCCTTCACGCGGATCACGCTCGCCACCGGGCCGAAGATCTCCTCGCGGCTCGAGCGCATGGCGTTCGTGGCGTCGAGGAGCACGGCGGGGGAAAGGTAGAAGCCGGGCTTGCCGCGCTCCAGCACCTGGCCGCCGCAGCCGACGCGCGCCCCTTCCTTGCGCGCGATCTCGAGCCAGCGCAGGTCCTGGTCGAGCTGGGAGGCGTCGACCACGGGGCCGACCTGGGTGTCCTTCGCGCGCGCGTCGCCCACCACGAGCGAGCGCGTGCGCTCGACGAGCGCGGCCACGAAGCGGTCGTGGATGCCGGAAGTGACGACGAGGCGCGAGGAGGCCGTGCAGCGCTGTCCCGTGGAGTAGAACGCGCCCTGCACGGCGCACTCCACCGCCACGGCGAGGTCGGCGTCGTCGGCCACCACGAGCGGGTTCTTGCCGCCCATCTCGAGCTGGAACTTCGCCATGCGCGCCACCGCCGCCTGCGCGACGCGCCGGCCCGTCTGCACCGATCCGGTGAAGGTGATGGCGTCGACGCGCGCATCGTCGAGGAAGGCCTGGCCCACGACGGAGCCGCGGCCCATCACGAGGTTGAGGACGCCGGGCGGCAGTCCGCTCCGGCTCGC
Organism: Betaproteobacteria bacterium; assembly: GCA_003105245.1. Classification (GTDB taxonomy): domain Bacteria; phylum Pseudomonadota; class Gammaproteobacteria; order Burkholderiales; family Usitatibacteraceae; genus FEB-7. The sequence continues at coordinate 624 of PQAI01000256.1, forward strand.
GATCTCCACCAGCGCCCAGGCCGAGCCGGGCACGAGGTCGGCGGGCTTGAAGACCACGCAGTTGCCGTAGGCGAGCGCGGGGGCGATCTTCCAGGCCGGGATCGCGATGGGGAAGTTCCAGGGCGTGATCGCGGCGACCACGCCGAGGGGCTCGCGCGTGATCTCGACGTCCAGGCCCGGGCGCACGGAGGCGAGCCTCTCGCCCGGAACGCGCAGCGCCTCGCCCGCGAAGAACTTGAAGATCTGCCCGGCGCGCCCGGCCTCGCCGATGGCCTCGGGAAGGGTCTTTCCCTCCTCGCGGGCCAGCAGGTCGCCGAGCTCGGCCTTGCGCGCGAGGATCTCGGTGCCGATGAAGTCCAGGGCGTCCGCGCGCGCCTGCGGCGTGGCCGCCGCCCACTTCGGGAAGGCCTCGCGCGCCGCGGCGATGGCGGCACGGGCGTGCGCCTCCCCGGCCTGCGCGTAGTCGCCGACGACGTCGGTCGTGTCCGAGGGATTGATGTTCGGGGAGGGACGCTCGCCCTCGACCCAAAGGCCGCCGATCCAGTTGCGCTTCATCGCCTGCCCCTTCAGTGGATCTCGGGGTCGGGCGTGGGCTTGCCCTCCTCGAGGAAGTCGAAATCGCAGCCCTCGTCGGCCTGCCGGACGTGCTCCAGGTAGAGCGCGCCGAAGCCGCGCTCGTAGCGCGGCGCGGGCGGCCGCCACGCGGCGCGCCGGGCGGCGAGCTCCTCCTCGCCCACGCGCAGCTCGAGCCGGCGGCCGGGCACGTCGAGCGCGATGCGGTCGCCGTCGCGCACGAGCGCCAGCGGCCCGCCCACGTGCGACTCGGGCGCCACGTGCAGCACGCAGGCGCCGTAGCTCGTGCCGCTCATGCGCGCGTCCGAGATGCGCACCATGTCGCGCACGCCCTCTCTCAGGAGCTTCTTCGGGATGGGAAGCTGGCCCCACTCCGGCATGCCGGGCGCGCCCTGGGGACCGGCGCCCTGCAGCACGATCACCGAGTCGGCGGTCACCGGGAGCGCGGGGTCGTCGATGCGCGCGGCCATGTCGTCGTAGCTCGAGAACACGACGGCGGGGCCCTCGTGCTTGTGCAGCCGCGCCTCCATGGCCGGCGGCTTGATGACGGCGCCGCGGGGAGCGAGGTTGCCGGTGAGCACCGCGAGCCCGTCGCCGGCCACGAGCGGCCGCTCGCGCGGCCGGATCACCTCGTCGTTCCACACGCGCGCGCCGGCGAGGTTCTCGGCCAGCGTGCGGCCGTTCACCGTGCGCGCCGAGCCGTCCAGGAGGTCCGCGATGCGCGAGAGCAGGCCGCGCAGGCCTCCGGCATAGAAGAAGTCCTCCATCAGGAAGCGGCCCGACGGGCGCACGTCGGCGAGCACGGGGGTCTTGCGCGCCAACGCGTCGAAGCGCGCGAGGTCGAGCGCGACGCCCGCCCGGCGGGCGACGGCGATGAGGTGCACGATGGCGTTGGTCGAGCCGCCGAGCGCCAGCACCGTGGTGACGGCGTTGTCGATCGCGCGCGCGTCGACCACGTCGCGGATCTTCAGGTCCTCCCACACCATGTCGACGATGCGCCGGCCCGTGAGGGAGGCCATCTGGGCGTGGCGGGAGTCGGCGGCGGGGATCGAGGCGGCGCCGGGGAGCGTGAGGCCCATGGCCTCGGCCGCGCTCGTCATCGTCGAGGCGGTCCCCATGGTCATGCAGTGCCCGGGGGAGCGCGCGATTCCGGCCTCGACCTCCTTCCAGTCCTCCGCGGTGATGTTGCCGGCGCGCAGCTCCGCCCAGTACTTCCAGGTGTCGCTGCCGCTGCCCAGGGGCTGGCCGCGGAAGTCGCCGCGCAGCATCGGGCCCGCGGGCATGAAGATCGCGGGCAGGTTCATCGCCAGCGCGCCCATCACGAGCCCCGGGGTGGTCTTGTCGCAGCCGCCCATGAGCACGCAGCCGTCGGCGGGGTAGCTGCGCAGCAGCTCCTCGGCCTCCATGGCGAGGAGGTTCCGGTAGAGCATCGTCGTGGGCTTCTGGAAGGGCTCGGAGAGCGAGAGCGCCGGCATCTCGACCGGGAAGCCGCCCGCCTGCCAGATCCCGCGCTTCACCTCCTCCGCCCGTTGCCGGAAGTGCGTGTGGCAGGGGTTGATGTCGCTCCAGGTGTTGAGGATCGCGATCACGGGCTTGCCCGCGTAGTCGGCGCGGTGGAACCCCATCTGCGCGGTGCGCGAGCGGTGGCCGAAGGAGCGCATGTCGTCCACCCCGTACCAGCGGTGGCTGCGCAGCTCCTCGGGCTTCTTGCGGCGGGCGGTCATGGCGTGGTCTCCGGCGTTCCGATCATATCGTGGCCCGGCGCCTTGCGAGGAGCTTGTAGGCGGGCTCGGTGAGGAGCATCACGATGGCGAAGCGGATCACGTGCGCGGCGGTGACGAAGGCCACGCCGACGCGCAGGACCTTGGCGGTGATGGCCATCTCGGCGATGCCGCCGGGGGCGCAGGCGAGGAGGATCGTGGCGGGCAGCAGTCCCATGGACCAGGCCACGCCGAAGGCGAGCGCGGTGCACAGGGCGAGCATCACGGCCACCGAGGCGAGGACGGCGGCCACGAAGCGCGGCGCCTCGCGCAGGAAGCTCTGCTGGAAGCGCGCGCCGAGGCTGCAGCCGAGCAGGAGCTGGGCGGCGTTGGTGAGCCACGAGGGGATCGAGGAGAACTGCAGCCCCGCCACGGTGAGGGCGATCACCAGCGCGAGCGGGCCCATCATGAACGGGTTGGGGAGGCGCGTGCGCTGCCAGGCGAAGGCGGCGGCGAGCGCGAGGGCCGCCAGGGTCGCGAGCCCCGCCGGGTCGAAGGGCACGGCGACCGGGCGGTAGTCGTCGGTGCCCGTCTGGCCCAGCAGCGTGATGGCCACGGGGACGCTGGTCAGGACGACGAGCAGCCGCAGCGAATGCGCGAGCGCCACCCGGTCGGCCAGCGCCGCGTGGCGGTCGGCGAGCACGACCATCTCCTGGGCGCCGCCGATGGCGGTGGAGAAGAAGGCCGTGGCGTGGTCGGTGCGCGCGGCCCGCTCGAGGACGAGGCTCGTCGCCACCCCGATCAGGAACACCCCCGCGGCGGCGGCGAAGAGCGCGGGCGCGTTGGCCACCACCTCGCGCGCGACGGCGGGGGTGAAGTACAGGCCGAGGGCCACGCCGATGGTGAGCTGGCCCGCCTGGCGGCCGCCGGGCGGGGCCTCGAGGCTCGCGCCGCCGAACTGCAGGATCGCCATGCCGACGAGCGGCCCGATCATCCAGGGAAGCGGCGTGCGCAGCCAGGCGCAGAGCGCGCCGCCCGCCGTGCACACCGCCAGCGCCCCGGCGATGGCGGCGAGTCGTCGTCGATCCATGGCCCGCATTTTGCCCGTTGCCCGGAAAAGGCGCTTTTCCCGCGCTCGGTCCGGGTTGACGTGCGTCAAAGAGGGCATTGGACGAAAGGCTAATCTGCCCGTGCAGGAAAAAAGCGGCAGCCGCACGAGCCGCCCCGAGCCGACAATGAACCCCTATGTAGTCTTCCTCCTGTACATGGCCGCGATCCTCGGCGTCGTGGCCCTCATGCTCTTCCTCAACAAGTTCCTGGGGCCGAAGCCGCAGGACACCGAGGTGAAGCTCGAGCCCTTCGAGTGCGGCGCCACGCCGGTGGACACCCACAACGTGAAGGCGGTGCCGATCAAGTACTACGCGGTCGCCATCATCTTCATCCTGTTCGACCTCGAGACCGTGTTCCTCTTCATCTGGGCCCTGGGCGCCAAGCCATTGACCGGGTTCATGATCTTCACGCTCGGGATCTTCGTGGCGCTCCTCGTCCTCATCCTTCTCTACGTGTACAAGGCCCGCCTGCTGGAGGCGGTACGCGAATGAGCGCCGAGCGCCGCATCATCCCCATCGAGCCGGCCGGCAGTCCCGGCAAGAGCGCGGCCTTCGAGTACATCTCGACGCGCAAGGACGAGCTCATCGGCTGGGCGCGCAAGTTCTCCATCTTCCCGTACCCGTTCGTCACCGCCTGCTGCGCCATGGAGTTCATGGCGGTGAGCTCCACGCCCTACGACACCGACCGCTTCGGCGCGGCGCTGCCGCGCTTCTCGCCGCGGCAGTCCGACCTGCTCATGGTGGTGGGCACCGTCACGCACAAGCAGGCGCCGGTCCTGCTCAAGGTCTGGGAGCAGATGTGCGAGCCGAAGTGGGTCATGGCCTTCGGCGTGTGCGCCACGAGCGGCGGCTTCTACCAGAACTACGCGGCGGTGCCCGGCATCGACCGCATCCTCCCCGTCGACGTCTACATCCCCGGCTGCCCGCCGCGGCCCGAGATGGTGATCGACGGGATCATGCAGCTGCAGGACAAGATCGCGCGCCAGAAGCACGTGATCGTGACGAAGGATTTCTGAAAAAAATGGGCGCCGAGGTTTTCGACCGGATCGCGGCACGCGTGGCTGCCAGGGAGGAGGAGGGATATTCGTCGGGGACGGCTCGTTCCTCGACCACGGTGTCCCACGGCATCCTCGTCGTGAACCTCGCGCCCGGCGCGGTGGCCGATGCCGCGARAGCCCTCCTGCAGGAGTTCTCGTTCGACGTCTTCCTCGACGTGACGGCGGTCGACTGGCCCGGCCAGGACCCGCGCTTCGAGGTGGTCTGGCACTTCTACTCGACCTCGCACAAGGTGCGCGTGCGCGTGAAGGCGCGMGTGCCGGAGTCGAACCCGTCGGTGCCCTCCCTCACGGCGCTCTACGGCTCGGCCGCCTTCATGGAGCGCGAGTGCCACGAGATGTACGGCATCGGCTTCGAGGGCAACTCCGACCTGCGCCCGCTCCTGCTCTACGAGGGCTTCGTCGGGCACCCGCTGCGCAAGGACTACCCGAAGGAGCGCGAGCAGCCGCTCGTCGCCTACCGGCCGGGCTTCGAGCTCGGGGAGAGGGGCTAGCCATGGACGCCGGCCCCCGCATCGCCAACCCCGTCCGCTCCGCCTTCGGCCCCGGCGAGCGCGACGACACGGTCGTCGTCTCGATCGGCCCGTCGCACCCGGCCACCCACGGCACCATCCAGATCTTCGCGGAGCTCTCCGGCGAGCGCGTCATCCGCGCGGACGTGCACTGCGGCTACCTGCACCGCGGGTTCGAGAAGGAGTGCGAGGCGCACACCTGGCACAACTGCATCCCGTACATGGACCGGCTGAACTACTGCTCGCCGCTCATCAACGACTTCGCCTACTGCGACGCCGTCGAGCGGCTGATGGGCGTGGAGCTCACGCGCCGGGCGGTGGTGCTGAGGACGCTCCTGTCGGAGTACTCGCGGCTGTGCGACCACATCACCTGCATCGCGGCGAGCCTGATGGAGCTGGGGGCGATGACCGCCTTCCTCTACATGGTGATGATCCGCGACTACATGTACGAGCACATCGCGGCGCTCACCGGGGCCCGGGTCACGCACTCGTACGGCCGCATCGGGGGCCTCGCCCGCGACCTGCCGCCGGGCTGGCTCGAGCGCCTCGAGGAGATCCTCGTCCAGACCGACGACTTCGTGGGCCGCGTGCACGGGCTGGTGGACCGGAACCGCATCTTCATCGACCGCATGCGCGACGTGGGCGTGCTCTCCCAGGCCGACGCGCTCTCCTACGGCTACACCGGGCCGATGCTGCGCTCCACGGGCCTCGCCCTCGACCTGCGCAAGGACACGCCCTACCTCGCCTACCCCGAGCTCGACTTCGAGGTTCCCGTCGGCATCAAGGGCGACAACTACGACCGCTACTACGTGCGCATGCGCGAGATGGACGAGTCGGTGCACATGATCCGCCAGTGCGTCGAGATGCTCGAGCCCGGCCCGATCAACGTCGACGACCGCCGCTGCAGCTTCCCCGACAAGCCCCTGGTCTACGGCGAGATCGAGTCGCTCATCAACCACTTCAAGCTGGTGATGGAGGGCCCGAAGGTCCCCGCCGGCGAGATCTACGTGGCGCACGAGGGGGCCAACGGCGAGCTCGGCTTCTACATCGTCTCCACCGGCGAGGGCACGCCGTACAAGGTTCACTGCCGCGCGCCCAGCTTCGTGCACATGGGCGGGGCGCACAAGATGCTCGAGGGCTACCAGCTCGCCGACCTCGTGCCGACTTTCGGCTCCATCAACATGATCGGCGGGGAGTGCGACAGGTGAAGCACCTCATCCCCGAGTTCGAGAAGATGAAGGAGCGCTTCCCCGCGGGGTTCGAGTCCTCCCTCGTCCTGCCCTGCCTGCACCGCATCCAGGCCGACCGCGGCTTCGTGGCCGACGAGGACATCGACGGGCTGGTCGCCTACCTCGGCGTGCCGCGCGTGCAGGTCGAGGAGGTGCTCTCCTACTACACGATGCTGCGGCGCGAGGGCATCGGAAGGCACCACCTGCAGGTCTGCCGCAACATCGCCTGCTCCATGCGCGGGGCCGAGGGCGTGATCGAGCACGCCTGCAAGCGCCTCGGCGTGAAGCCGGGCGAGACCACCGCGGACGGGAAGTTCACGCTCTCCACCGTCGAGTGCCTGGGCTCCTGCGGCACCGCGCCCGTGATGATGGTGAACGACGCCTACCACGAGAACCTCACGCTCGAAGAGCTGGACCGGCTGATCGAGGGACTCGTGGTCGAGGAACGAGCCGGGGAGAAAAGATAGCCATGCCCGGCCGCCAGCTCATCATGACCTTCGAGGTGACCCCCACCTCGCACACGCTCGAGGCCTACAAGGCCCGCGGCGGCTACCAGACGCTCGAGAAGGCGCTGAAGATGGCGCCGGCGGACGTCACGAAGGAGGTCACGGCCTCGGGCCTGCTGGGCCACGGCGGCGCCGCCTTCCCGGTCGGCCGCAAGTGGGGCGTGATGAAGCCCATCCCGGGCGAGATCCACTACCTTTGCGCCAACGCCGACGAGGGCGAGCCCGGCACCTTCAAGGACCGCTGGATCCTCGAGAACGCGCCGCACCTGCTCGTCGAGTCGATGCTCATCACCTCCTACGCGCTGGGCGTGCGCCACGCCTTCGTCTACATCCGCGGCGAGTTCGACCTTCCCTACCGCCGCATCCAGGGCGCCGTCGACGAGGCCTACGCCGCGGGGCTCCTGGGCAAGCCCGTCTTCGGCAGCGAGTTCGCGCTCGACCTCGTCGTGTACCGCGGCGCGGGTTCCTATGTCTGTGGCGAGGCCTCCGGGCTCATCACCTCGATCGAGGGCCGGAAGCCCTACCCGAGGAACCGCCCGCCGCGCCTCACCGTCCGGGGCCTCTTCCAGAAGCCCACGGTCATCAACAACGTGGAGTCGCTCGCCAACATCACCGGCATCATCCGCATGGGCGCCGAGGAGTTCCGCAAGGTGGGCACGCCCAAGAGCCCGGGCACGCAGCTCGTGTCGATCTCCGGCCACATCGCGAAGCCCGGCGTCTACGAGGTCGAGTACGGCTACCCCTGGGCGAAGTTCCTCGACGAGGACTGCGGCGGCATGCTGCACGGCGCGAAGCTGAAGTGCGTCGTCCCCGGCGGGATCTCCACGAAGGTGCTCACGCGCGCCGAGATCGAGCCGCTCACGCTCAGCCACGAGTCCGTGAACCCCGCCGGCTCCGGACTGGGCTCGGGCGGCATGATCGCCGTGGCGGAGGGCACCTGCATGGTGAGGTTCCTGCAGGTTCTGCTGCGTTTCTACCACCACGAGTCCTGCGGCCAGTGCACGCCGTGCCGCGAGGGCATGGGCTGGATGCACAAGATCATCGACCGCATCGTGGCGGGCCAGGGCGTGCCGGAGGACATCGAGCGCCTCTACGCGATCTCGCACGCCAACGACGGCACGACGATCTGCGGCATGGGCGACGCCGCCGGCTACGCCACCGTGGGCATCCTCAACAAGTACCGCGACGAGTTCGAGTACTTCATCCAGAACAAGCGCTCGAAGTTCGACGGGAGGCTCGAATGCCTCGCCTGACCATCGACGGCCGCGAGATCGAGGCGAAGGCCGGCCAGACCGTCATGGAGGCCGCCACCGAGAACGGGATCTTCATCCCGTACTTCTGCTGGCACCC
>PQAI01000257.1 GCA_003105245.1 Betaproteobacteria bacterium
GACGGGCTGACGGGATGACGGGCGGGGCGGGAGCCCCGCCTCACTTCGTGTCGATGGAGTGCTGGATCGTGCGGCGGGAGTCGCCGGTCAGGGTGTCGCCGCCCTTCATCCAGACCGCGATGGAGAGGACGACCAGGACCGGGACGGCCACGTAGGCGGCGATCTTCCAGGCGGGCGTGGCCTGCTTCGCGGCGGGCGCCTCCTGCGGCCGGTTCTTGTCGAGCTCGATCTCCTTCGGGTCCCAGAAGACGGTGTAGCCCTTGAAGGGCATGCTCTTGCCCTTGAGGGTCACCTCGCGGTCGAAGCGGGCGTAGAACTCGGTCTTGTCCGGGAGCGCGTTGTAGGTGTCCTCCGAGACGAAGACCTCGCCCGGGTGGGCCGAGGACTCGAAGCGCGAGGCGGTGTTCACCACGTCGCCGAAGATGTCGTTCTTCTCCAGGATGCACTCGCCCGTGTGCATGCCGATGCGCGCGAGGAGCAGCGTCTTGTACTTGCCGGCGAGGTTGATCTCCTCCATGCCGCGCTGGATGTCGCAGGCCGCCCGGCAGGCCGCGGCGGCGTCGACGAAGTGCGAGAGCGAGCCGTCGCCGATCGTCTTCACCAGCGTGCCGCCGTGGCGGTTCACGGCGATCAGGCAGAGGTCGTGGTATTTCCTGAGCATCGCGCGCACGGCGATGTCGCCGGCCGACTCGGCGATGGCGGTGGAGCCCTTCAGGTCCGTGAACATGACCGTGAGGACCTTCTGGAACTTGTCGTGGAGCGCCTTCTCGATCTTCTCGCGCTGGTCGAGGAACGAGGAGATGTCCTGCGTGTTGAGCGAGCCGGTGGCCGGCCCGGCCGCGGGCTGGCCCTTCGCCGCGGGGGACGTCGGCGGGGCGGTGGGCGGTGCGGTAGGCGGGGCGGTGGCCGGAGCCTTCATCGTCGCCGCGCCCGCCTCGGGCGCGGACTCCCCCGCGCTGCCGAACTCGTCGAGCACGAAGTCGGGGGGCGGGGCGGCGGCCTCGGGCTCGCCCAGGATGCGGGTGCGCCACTGGGCGATCGTCTGCGGGCGCTTCTTCTCGTCGAGGTTGAGCGCCCAGGAGATCGCCTCCAGGAAGCCGTCGACGTAGCGGCCGTGCGCGCGGGCGAGGATGTCGGCCACGGTGTCGCCCTTCATGCGCGAGAGGGCGTCCGGCGGGTTCTCGCCGGTGACGGCGAAGAAGAGGACGCCGCCCATCGCGTAGATGTCCGACCACGGCCCCTGCTCGGCCTTCGAGGTGTACTGCTCGAAGGGCGCGTAGCCCGGGGTCACCAGCGTGGTGAGCGTGCGCATCGTCGGGCCCTTCGTCGCGCGGGCCGAGCCGAAGTCGAGCAGGACTGGCGTGCCGTCCTTGCGCAGGAAGATGTTGTCCGGCTTGATGTCGCGGTGCAGGAACCCCGCGTCGTGGACCTTGGCGAGCCCGCTGAGGATGGGCGCGAGGAAGCCCTTGATCACGACCTCGTCGGGGAAGGGGTGCACGTTCAGCCACTCCTTGAGCGACTGCCCCTCCTCGTAGTCCATCACCATGTAGCCGGTGCCGTGGGCCTTGAAGTAGCGGTTCACCCGGACGATGTTGGGATGGCTGAATCCGGCGAGCGTGCGCGCCTCCTTGAGGAAGCGGTCCAGCCCGGCCTGGAACTCGTCCGTGCGCTGCGTGTTGGTAAGGGTCACCGTGGCGCCGTCCGTGCGCGCCACGTCGGCCGCCGGGAAGTACTCCTTGATCGCGACGTCCTTCTCGAGGTGGGTGTCGCGCGCGAGGTAGGTGATCCCGAAGCCGCCCACGCCGAGCACGGAGACCAGCTGGTACTCCATCAGCATGGACTCGAGCGGAAGCGTGTTCGTATACGTCGTCTGCGCCATCAAGGCTCCCTGGGGCCCGGCATTCCGGCGTTCTCGCGCGCCGGATGGCCGGGAACTTCGGCGCCGGAACCCCGTCGAAAGGGAACCGGCGCGATTTCTCGTGCCRGAATGATAATCCGGGGCGCGCGTTCATGCGCGTTTCGTCGAGATCCCCGCCCACGGGGACGCGTTTCCTCCGAGCGCATGCCGGTTCCCCGAATCCCTGGGAGGAAGACCCATGGCCGCACTGCCTTTCCTGCCGGAGCTCCCGCTCACGCTGAGCTACCCGCTGCTCTTCGGCGTCCTGCTGGTCGCCGGCATGCTGGGMGGCGARGCCGCCCGCCAGCTCCGCCTGCCGCGCATCGTCGGCTACGTCCTGGTGGGCTTCGCCATCGCSCCSGTCGCCTCCGCCATGAACATCGGGCCGCTCCTCGACGAGGCGCGGATCTTCGTGGACATCGCGCTCGGCCTCGTGCTCTTCGACCTCGGCCGCCGCCTCGACCTCGGCTGGCTCAAGCGCGACTGGACGCTCGCGGCCTCGAGCGTGGGCGAGTGCGTCCTCGTCTTCGCCGCCGTCTTCGCCGCGCTCTCGGCGCTCGACTTCACGCCGCTGCAGGCCGGGCTCGCCGCCGCCATCGCGATGGCCACCTCGCCGGCGGTGGTCCTGCTGGTGGCGCAGGACACGCGCGCCGAGGGGCAGGTCACCGAGCGCGCCTTCACGCTCGTGGCGCTGAACAGCCTCCTCGCCTCCGTGGTGGTGACGATGCTGCTCGCCACGGTGCACTACGAGGTGCGGCTCGACCTCACGAACGCGGTGCTGCACCCGCTCTACCTCTTCGCGGGCTCCCTCGCGCTGGGCGGGGCGATGGCGAGCGTGGCGCGCACGCTGGCGCGGATGCTGGACCGCAGTCCCGACCTGCACTTCACGCTCGTCGCGGGGCTCGTCGTGGCCGCCGTGGGTCTCGCGCAGGCGGGCAAGCTCTCGGTGATCCTGGCGCTCCTCGCCTTCGGAATGTTCTCCCGCAACGAGGGCCGCGGCCACGAGCTGATGGCCGTGGACCTCGGGCGCGCCTCGCGCCTCTTCTACGTCGTGCTCTTCGTGATCACCGGGGCGAGCCTGCCGCTCTCCGCGTTCGAGACGGCGGGCTGGGCGGCCGCGATCCTCGTGGCCGCGCGCGCCGCGGGCAAGCTCGCGGGCGTCTTCGTCTTCGCGTCCCTGGGCGGGCTGCGTCTTCGCCAGGCGCTCGCCCTGGGCGCGACGCTGCTGCCGATGTCCTCGATCGCCCTGCTGCTGCAGCACGACGTCGCGCGCCTCTACCCCGAGTTCGGCCAGCAGCTGGCCGCGGTGCTGCTCGCCGCGCTGGTGGCGATGGAGCTCGCGGGACCGCTCGCCGTGCAGTGGGGGCTTCGCTTCGCCGGCGAGGCCGAGCCCGACCGCCGTCCCGCTCCGCCCGTCGCGCAGGGCGTGGCCGGCCAGGCCCGATAGGAGGATCCCATGCCCCTCGAATTCGCGAAGTCCGATGCCCTCACCTTCGGCGTGGAGCTGGAGCTCATGGTGCTCAACACGCGCGACCACGACCTCACGCGCGGCGCGCCGGACCTGCTGCGACGCCTGGCGAAGGTGCCGCTGCCCGGCGAGGTGAAGCCGGAGATCACGGAGAGCATGATCGAGGTGAACTCCGCCGTGCACCGGCGCTTCCCGGAGCTCGCCGCGGACCTCGTGCAGGTGCGCGACGCCATCGTGCGCGAGGCGGGGCGGCTGAACCTGGCGGTGGCCGGCGGGGGCGCGCACCCCTTCCACCGCTGGAGCGACCGGCGCATCTTCCCGGCCGAGCGCTTCCTCAAGGTCTCCGCGCTCTACGGCTACCTCGCCAAGCAGTTCACCGTCTTCGGCCAGCACATCCACGTGGGCGTGGAGTCCGGTGACGACGCCGTGTACCTCACGCACCGCATGGCGCGCTACATCCCCCACTTCATCGCGCTGTCGGCCTCCTCGCCCTTCTCCCAGGGCGAGGACACCTCCTTCGAGACCTCGCGCCTGCACGCGGTGTCGGCCTTCCCGCTGGCCGGCCACCTGCCCCCGGTGGGCTCGTGGGACGAGTTCAACCGCTACTTCGACGAGATGGCGGGCTACGGGATCGTGGCCAGCATGAAGGACTTCTACTGGGACATCCGCCCGAAGCCGGAGTACGGCACGATCGAGATCCGCATCGGCGACACGCCGCTCACCGTTTCGGCCGCGGCGGAACTGGCGGCCTACGCGCAGTGCCTCGCGGCCGAGCTCCTGCGCAACCGCCGCGAAGGCGCGGTGGAGCCGCTCTACCGCGTCTACGGCTACAACCGCTTCCAGGCCTGCCGCTTCGGCTTCGAGGCCATGCTCGCCGACCCCGGGACGCACACCCACATCCGCCTGCGCGAGGATCTCCTGGCCACCCTGTATCGCGTGCAGCGCGTGGCTTCCGAGCTGGGCTGCGCGGAGGCCATCGCCGCCATCGGCGCGCGCGCGGAGGCGGCGGCCAACGACAGCGGCTGGCTGCGCGAGCAATTCGCGCGCACGGGCTCCCTTTCCGACGTGGTGCGGCTTCAGGCCGAGCGCTGGCGGGACGACCCCGCGAAGGCGGCGCCGCAGGAAGGTGAGGTCAGGCTTCGCGCCGCGAAATGAGGGCCGCGCATCGAGTCCCGCGATCCTCGCCTATCCCTGGGGCTCGTTGACCTCCGCGAGGATGCGCGCGAGGTTGTCCTCCATCATCTTGCGGTACTGGGCGCTGAAGAGGTCTAGGGCCTCCGCCGGGTCCTGCTTGCCGGGGGCGCCGCTCATGGCCCACGCGAAGGCGCCGTAGCGCGAGGCCGCCCACAGGATGGCCGCCGCCACGCGCGCCGAGCCGTGCTCCTGGGCGAGGTCGTTGGCCAGCGCCACGAAGCGGTTGGAGAGCTCGAAGAAGGCGCGCGCGTCCTCGGGAATCTCGGGGTTCATGGCCTGAGCACCTTGCCGGGATTCATGATCCCGCGGGGATCGAGCACGCCCTTGATGGCGCGCATGAGGTCGAGCTCGAGCGCGGCCTTGTAGTGCGGCAGCTCGTCGCGCTTGAGCGTCCCGATGCCGTGCTCCGCGCTGATCGAGCCGCCCAGCCGCTGCACGATGCCGTAGACCACGCGGTTCACCTGCGGCGTCCACTGGCCGAAATCGGGCGCCTCGCCCGGCGGCGGGAAGGCGTTGTAGTGCAGGTTGCCGTCCCCCACGTGCCCGAAGGCCACGGTGCGGATTCCCGGGAAGGCCGCGCCCAGGGCGCGGTCGGCCTCCCCGATGAACTCGACGATGCGGCTCACCGGCACGGAGACGTCGTGCTTGACGCTGACCCCCTCCGCCTTCTGCGCGTCCGAGGCGTTCTCGCGCAGCTCCCACAGCGCCAGGCGCTGCGACTCGTTCGAGGCGATCACCGCGTCCGTGACGACGCCGGCCTCGGCGGCCTCGCCCAGCGCGTCCTCGAGGAGCTGCGCGAGCGAGCTTTCCGCCGAGCTGTCGAAGAGCTCCACGAGCGCGTACCACGGATAGGGCGTGGCGAAGGGGTCGCGGCGGTCCGCGATGTGCCGGAAGACGAGGTCCAGGCACACGCGCGCGATGAGTTCGAAGCCGGTGACGCGCTCGCCGCAGGCGGCGCGCAGCCGGCCCAGGAGGTCGACCGCCGCGGCCGGGTCGGGAACGGCGACCAGGGCCGTCGCGATCGCCCGCGGCCTCGGGTAGAGCTTCAGCACGGCCGCCGTCACGATGCCCAGCGTTCCCTCGGCGCCGATGAAGAGGTGCTTGAGGTCGTAGCCGGTGTTGTCCTTGCGCAGGCCCCGCAGGCCGTCCCACACGCGGCCGTCCGGCAGCACGACTTCCAGCCCCAGCACCTGCTCCCGCATGTTCCCGTAGCGCAGCACCTGGGTGCCGCCCGCGTTGGTGGAGATGTTGCCGCCCACCTCGCAGCTGCCTTCCGCGCCCAGGGAAAGGGGGAAGAAGCGGTCGTTGTCGGCCGCCACGCGCTGCAGTTCCGCGAGGACGCAGCCGGCCTCGACGGTGACAGTGTTGTTCTGCAGGTCCACGGCGCGCACGCGGTTCATGCGCGAGACGTTGAGGATGACCTGCGTGCCCGAGGCGTCGGGGACCGAGGCGCCGCAAAGGCTCGTGTTGCCCGCCTGCGGGACGATGCCCACGCCGGCCCCCGCGAGCAGCGCGACCACGTCGGCCGTCTCCTGCGTCGAGGCGGGCCGCACCAGCAGGGCCGGCCGCCCGCGGATCTGCCCGCGCCAGTCGACGGCGTAGGGCTCGAGGTCCGGGGCCTCCGTGAGGAGCCCGCGGTCGCCCACGATGGCGCGAAGCCGCTCGACGAGGGTGGCGGGGAGGGGGGCGCGGTCGTTCATGGCGGGGACGTGACTAGAGGCGGATCTTCTCGAGGAGCCGCGTGGTGGAGCGGTCGTGCCGGAAGGCGATGGAATGCACGGTGCCGCCCCAGCCCTGGACCTCGCGGGCGCCGACGATGCGCTCCGGCGTCCAGTCGCCGCCCTTCACGAGGCGCTCGGGCCGGCATTCGAGGATCCGCGCGAGGGGCGTGTCCTCGTCGAACCAGGTGACGAGCGACACGCTCTCCAGCGCGGCCACCACCGCGAGACGGTCCTCCAGCGGGTTGATGGGCCGGTCSCCGCCCTTGCCCAGGCGGCGCACGGAGGCGTCGGAATTGAGCGCGATCGCCATCGCCGCCCCCAGGGCGCGCGCCTCGGCGAGGTAGGTCACGTGGCCGCGGTGCAGGATGTCGAAGACGCCGTTGGTGAAGACGAGCGGGCGGACGAGCGCCGCAGCGCGCGCCGGGAAGTCGCGCGGGTCGCAGATCTTCGCCTCGAACTCGGGGGCGCCCATGCCGCCATTCTAGCTTCACATGTTCCGGCGTAGGACCATGGTCCGATGGGAGGCGGCGGCGGCCTGCCCCAACCTTGCGCGCTCATGTCCAGGATCGCCGTCATCGGAGCCGGAATCTCGGGGCTCGCCAGCGCGTGGCTGCTCTCGAAGCGCCACGAGGTGGTGCTTTTCGAGGCCAACGCCTATCCCGGGGGCCACACGAACACCGTGGACGCCACGGTGGACGGCATTACCCATCCGGTCGATACGGGCTTTCTCGTCTTCAACGACCGGACCTACCCGAACCTGGTGAAGCTCTTCGCCGCCCTCGGGGTGCAGGCCGCCGACTCGGACATGTCCTTCTCCGTGCGAATCGGCGACGGGGCGCTGGAATGGTCGGGCACCAACCTGGGGACGGTATTCGCGCAGCCGTCGAACCTGGTGAACCCCCGGTTCCTGCGCATGCTCTCCGACCTGCTGCGCTTCAACCGCGAGGCCTCGCGGCTGGCGGCCTCCGGCGCCGCGGTCTCCGGCACGCTGGGCGAGTGGCTCGACGCGCGCGGCTACGGCCGCGAGGTGCGCGAGCTCTACCTCGTGCCGATGGCCGCCTGCATCTGGTCGACGCCGGCCACGCAGATCAACCGCTTCCCGATGCAGACCTTCCTGCAGTTCTGCGCGAACCACGGGCTTCTCGCGGTCACCAACCGGCCGCAGTGGCGCACCGTGAGGGGCGGCGCGCGCGAGTACGTGCGAAGGCTGGTGGCCGGACTGCCGGACGTGCGGCTCGCCACGCCGGTCCGCCAGGTGCGGCGCTTTCCCGACCGGGTCGAGGTGGCCACCGACGCGGGCACGGAGCGCTTCGACCAGGTGGTGCTCGCGACCCACACCGACCAGTCGCTCGCGATGCTGGAGAAGCCCTCCCCCGAGGAGCGCGCGGTGCTCAAGGCCATCCCCTACCAGCCCAACCTCGCGGTGCTGCACACGGACGAGCGCCTGCTGCCGCGCCGGCGCCGCGCGTGGGCGAGCTGGAACTTCCACGCGCCGAAGCCGGGCCTCTCCGACGAGCCGGTCWCGCTCACCTACCTCCTCAACCGCCTGCAGCCGCTGCCCTTCACCTCGCCGGTGATGGTGACCCTGAACCCGGTGGACGTCCCCCGCGAGGAGCGCGTGCTCGCGASCTTCGASTACCACCACCCSGCSTTCCTSGAGGGCTCCGACGAGGCCAAGCGGCGCGTGGCCGCGCTCCAGGGCCGCGACCGCACCTGGTATTGCGGCGCCTGGACGCGCCACGGCTTCCACGAGGACGGCCTCGTCTCGGCGGTGAACGTCGCCCGGCAGATTGGCGTTCCGATCCCCTGGGCGGCGTGATGCGGGCGCAGATCCTCTTCGGGCGCGTCTTCCACGCCCGCCGCCGGCCGGTGCGCCACGCGTTCGCCTACCCCGTCTTCTTCCTGCGCGTGCCGCTCTCGGCGATGGCCGGGGCCGGCCGCGGCATCTTCTCGGTGGACCGCTGGAACCTCCTCTCGCTCATGAGCCGCGACCACGGGCCGCGCGACGGCTCGCCGCTCGAGCCGTGGGTGCGCGCGCAGCTCGCCAGCGCCGGGGTGCGGAACGCCGACGGCGAGATCCTGCTGCAGGCCTTCCCGCGCGTGCTGGGCTACGTCTTCAACCCCATCGCGATCTACTACTGCCACGACCGGGCGGGGCGGCTCGCGGCCGTCCTGTGCGAGGTGTCCAACACCTTCGGCGAGCGCCACAACTACCTCCTCGCGCACGCGGACGGCCGCGCCATCGGGCCGC
>PQAI01000258.1 GCA_003105245.1 Betaproteobacteria bacterium
CCGCGCGCCACCGCGCACGGCTGGCTCACGCCCGCGGAGGTGCGCCGCGCGATCGCCCTGGGCGTGGCCGGCGCCGTGGCCATCGGTGCGCCGCTCACGGCGCACGCGGGTCCCGTCGTGCCGGTGCTCGGCGCCGCATCCGTCCTGGCGGCGCTCGCCTACATGGGCGGGCCGCGCCCCATCGCCTACACGCCCTTCGGCGAGCTCACGGTGTTCGCCTTCTTCGGCGTGGCGGCGGTCGTCGGGACCTATTACCTCTACGCGGGCGTGGGAGGGCCGTCGGTGTGGCTGGCGGCAGCCGCGATCGGCTCGCACGCCGCCGCGGTCCTCGCGGTGAACAACCATCGCGACGCCGAGCACGACCGGCGCACGGGGCGGCGCACCTTCGCGGCCTGCTACGGAAAGGACGCCTCGGCGAGGCTCTACGCCGCCACGCTCTGGGCGCCCTTCGCGCTCGCGATGGCGGCCGCCGGCCTCGAGCGGGCGCCGTGGCTGCTCCTGCCGCTCGCCCTCCTGCCGACGGCGCGGCGGCTGCAGGCGGACTTCGCGAACGTGCCTCCCGGGCCGGCGTTCAACCTCCTGCTCTTCCGGACGGTGAAGCTGGAGCTGGGCTTCGGCGGCCTGCTGGCGGCCGGTGCCCTCCTGCAGAGGGCGGTGGGCGCCTAGCGCTTGGGCGTGTCGAGGCGCCGGGCGAACGTCTCCACGAAGGCGGTCACGGCGTGCCAGTCGGTGTACTCGTGGTCGCCGGCCTCGGGCATGCCCTTCGTGAGCAGCGAAAGCCGCAGCATGATCGTGCGCACCAGGGAGTACCGGGAGTGCCGGATCGCGCCCGCGAAGGCCGCGGACTGGTCGGGCAGCCAGCCGGTGTCCTCGATGAACTCCTCGAGGTAGCGCTTGGCGCCGTCGCGGTCGGGCGTGGGCCCGCCCGCGGACAGGGAGACGGAGAAGAACGCGGTGTGCCGCGTGTGCAGCAGGGCCGAGTGCTCGGCGACGAGGTTGCGCAGCTCCCGGCGATGGTGCCCGTAGTGGACCGAGGCCCCGATCACGATGCCGTCGAACGAGGCCAGGTGGGCGGCGGCGCGGGAACTGCTGGCGTCGCGCAGGTGGGCGTCGATCCGCTTCTTCGCCAGGAGCTCGGCCACGCGCGTGGCGATCTTGCGCGTCTGGCCATCCTCGGAGGCGTAGAGGACGAGGACCCGGAGCATTCAGCCGCGCCGCTTGAGGGCCTGCAGGAACGCCGGGAAGATCTTCGCGTTGGCGGCCACGATGCGGCCGCTCTCGAGGAAGGTCTCGCCGCCCTCGAAGTCGGCGACCATGCCGCCCGCCTCGCGCACCAGCAGCGCGCCCGCGGCCATGTCCCAGGGCGAGAGGCCCATTTCCCAGAAGCCGTCGGTGCGTCCCGCCGCGACCCACGCGAGGTCCAGGGCGGCCGATCCCGGGCGCCGCACGCCGGCCACGCGGCGCGTGACCTCGGAGAACATGCGCATGTACTCCTCGAAGTGCGCGAACTCCCGGAACGGGAAGCCGGTGCCGATGAGCGAGTCCTCGAGCTTGTCGGTGGCGCTCGCGCGGATGCGCCGGTCGTTGAGGAAGGCGCCGGCGCCTCGCGTGGCGGTGAAGAGCTCGTTGCGGTTGGGGTCGAAGATCACCGCCTGCTGCAGGACGCCCTTGTGCTTGAGCGCGATGGAGACGCAGTACTGCGGGAACCCGTGCAGGAAGTTGGTGGTGCCGTCCAGCGGGTCGATGATCCAGAGGTGCTCGGACTCGCTTGCCTTCGGGGAGCTCCCGCTCTCCTCGCCGAGGAAGGCGTGCGACGGATAGGCCTCGCGCAGCGTGCGGATGATGGCGTCCTCGGCGGCGTGGTCGACTTCGGAGACGAAATCGTTGTGCGCCTTGCGGCGGACGGTGAGGCGGTCGAGGTCGGAGGAGGCGCGGACGATGATCGAGCCGGCCTTGCGCGCGGCCTTCACGGCCGTGTTGAGCATCGGGTGCATGGCAAAGAGCGGGGCCGGCCCGTGGCGGGGCGGCGGGGAGTGTCGTGAGGCAGAATTATACGATGAAGGCGCCATCCCCCCTTTCGCGCGTGGCCGTCGTGCTCGTGCGCACGAGCCATCCCGGCAACATCGGCGCGGCCGCGCGCGCCATGAAGACCATGGGGCTCGACGACCTCGTGCTGGTGGCCCCGCGCCACTTCCCCCATCCCGACGCCGACGCGCTGGCGGCCGGGGCCGTGGACCTGCTCGACCGCGCGCGCGTGGTGCCGACGCTCCGCGACGCGCTGGCCGCGCGCGTGCTCGCGGTGGGATTCAGCGCCCGCGGCCGCGACCTCGCGCATCCCGCGCGCGAGTGGCGGGCCCTGGCCCCGGAGGCGCTCGCCGCCACCGCCGACGGCCCCGTGGCGCTCGTGTTCGGCAACGAGACCTCGGGGCTCAGCAACGACGAGATCCTCGCCTGCCAGCGCCACGCGACGATTCCGGCGAACCCCGAGTACCCGTCGCTCAACCTCGCCGCGGCGGTGCAGGTGGCCGGCTACGAGCTCGCGCTCGCCGCGGCGGCCTTCGCGGTGCCGGAGCGTCCGCGTCGCGCCCGGGCCACGGGCGCGGACCTCGAGGCGCTGCACGCGCGCCTGGCCCGGATGCTCGTCGCGAGCGGCTTCCTCGACCCGCGGGAGCCGGGGCGGCTCGACGAGCGCATGCGGCGGCTGGCCGCGCGGCTCGATCTCGAGGCCGAGGAGGTCGCGCTCCTGCACGGCATGCTCGACTCCTTCGCCCGCCACGAGCGAAAGTGATCTGGCCGGGTTTCCCGACCTGACTACGATTTGCCGCGGGCGAGGAAGAGGAGGACGCCGAGGCTCACGCAGGCCATCACGGCCGCGCCGCCGAGGAACGGCGCCTTGGCGCCCGCGTTCTCGATGAGCCAGCCGCCGACGGCCATGCCGGCACCCAGCCCGCTCACGATGAAGGTGGAGGACCAGGTGAACGCCTCGGTGGCGTAGTGCGAGGGCGCGAGGCGGGCGACGAGGACCGACTGGCACGCGATGGTGGGGGCGATGGCCGCGCCGGCCAGGAACGCCACCAGCGCGAACGCGGCCGGCGCGCCGACGAACCAGTGCATCAGCAGCGGCGCCACCATGAGGCCCGTGGTCGCCGCGAACTGGCGCTCGATGGGCGCGCGCAACGTGAGACCCCCGAAGATCGCGCCGCTGATGGCGCTGCCCAGGGAGTTCACGGACAGGAAGAGGCCGCCCAGCGCCGGCACCGCGAGGGCCGTCGCGAAGCCCGGGTAGCCCACCTCGAGGAACCCGAAGCTGGTGGTGATCCCGAAGGTCGCCGCGAAGACGAGGAGAAGGCGCGGCTCCGTGAGCGGTCCCAGCATGTGGCGCTCGCCGCCGTGCTCCCGGCGGAAGTAGCGCAGCGCCGGCGAGAACGCGAAGACGAGCAGGGCGGCCACGGTCACCGCGACGGCGAGCAGGAAGGCCGCCTGCGTGCCGGCGGCGGCCACCGTGCCCGCCACGATCGCGGGGCCCAGCGTGAAGTTCACCTCGATCAGCACGGCGTCGACCGAGAACGCCCGCCGCCGGTCCTCCTCGCGCGTGAACCGGTGCCGCCAGAGCGTGCGCGTGAGCACCGTGATGGGCATCGCGAACAGGCCCGCGACGGCGGCCGCGGCGGCCACGGCCGGGAATCCGGCGTCGCGGCCCGAGGCGAGGAGGATCGCGGCGAGCGCGAGCGGGTGCACGACGCCGGTGACCGCGAGCGTGGGCTTCGGTCCCGTCCGGTCGATGATCCTGCCCTGGATCGGGGCCCCGATCGCCATCGCGACGAAGTAGGTTCCCGAGACGGCGCCGGCGAGCGCGTAGGAGCCCAGCGACTCGCGCAGGAACATGAGCATCGCGAGCCCCACCATGCCGATGGGCATGCGCGAGAGGAGCGAGACCGCCATCAGCGTCGCGACGTCGGGCTGGCGGAAGAAGTCGCGGTATTGGGCGGCGAAGCGGCGCATGGAAGAGGGTGGCGGGAGCGGATTCCGGGGAACGTGCCGGCCGGACAGCCGTCCAATAGTTGATTATTTTACTCGGGGAATAGTAGATTTCCCTACTGAACCGAGAAACCGAGCGCACCGCCATGTTCGACAGGACCCGCGAAGACATCCGCTGCGTCTTCGCCCGCGACCCCGCCGCCCGCACGATGTGGGAGGTCCTCACCTGCTATCCGGGATTCCACGCGCTCACCTTCCACCGGCTGGCGCACGCGTTCTGGACGCACGGGTTCAAGTGGCTCGGCCGCCTGACCTCGCACTTCTCGCGCTTCCTCACCGGCATCGAGATCCATCCCGGCGCCACCATCGGCCGGCGCGTCTTCATCGACCACGGGATGGGCGTGGTGATCGGCGAGACCGCCGAGATCGGCGACGACTGCACGCTCTACCACGGCGTCACCCTGGGCGGCGTTTCCTGGAACAAGGGCAAGCGCCACCCGACGCTCGGCAAGGGCGTGGTGGTGGGCGCCGGCGCCAAGATCCTCGGGCCCTTCGAGGTGGGAGACGGCGCCAGGATCGGCTCCAACTCCGTGGTCGTGAAGCCCGTTCCCCCGGGCGCCACCGTGGTGGGCATCCCGGCGCGCATCGTGGAGGACCACACCGCCGCCCGCATGGCCTTCGACGCCTACGCGGTGAGYGGCAACCTSGACGACCCCCTCAACCAGGTCCTGCAGACCCTCGGCTCGAAGACGGAGGACATSGACGGSCGGMTGGCCGAGCTCGTCCGCCGCCTCGAGGCSCTKGARGGGAAARWYSAAGAAAAACAAKSGGATAAKGAACCCCGCCTSACGGTCGCCGCGACCCGCCCGAATTCCTGACTCCGCAATAGTTGACYATTCCCCTCGGTCTTTCMTATACTTGACMAATCAGGTCGGGTTTACCGGCCTCATCCCCGACAAACGACGAGGTCCCGATGCGTCTCACCACCAAAGGCAGGTTCGCGGTCACGGCGATGCTCGATCTCGCGCTGCACTCGACGAAGGGGCCGGTGACGCTCGCCGGCATCAGCGCGAGGCAGCGCATCTCGCTCTCCTATCTCGAGCAGCTCTTCGGGAAGCTGCGCCGGCGCTCGCTCGTGGAGAGCGTGCGCGGGCCCGGCGGCGGCTACCACCTGGCGCGGGACGCCTCCCTCGTCACGGTGGCCGACATCATCAACGCCGTCGAGGAGTCCATTGACTCCACGCAATGCGGCGGCAAGGAGAACTGCCACGATAACCATCGCTGCATGACGCACGACCTGTGGGAGGAGTTGAACGCCACCGTGCTCGGCTTCCTGTCCCAGGTCTCGCTCGCGCAGCTGGTCGAGAAGCAGCGCACCAAGCCGGTGTCCGTGGTGGCGCCGCGCACGCGCTCCTCCCGCGCCGACGGCCCCACGATCACCGTCTGAACCCTCCCGCAGGATGCACGCCATGAACGACCGCAAGATGCCGATCTACCTCGACTACTCCGCCACCACGCCGGTGGACCCGCGGGTGGCCGAGAAGATGATCCCCTGGCTCACCGAGCACTTCGGCAACCCCGCCTCGCGCAGCCACGCCTTCGGCTGGGAGGCCGAGGAGGCCGTGGAGAACGCCCGCGCCGAGGTCGCGAAGCTCGTGAACTGCGACCCGAAGGAGATCGTGTGGACCTCCGGCGCCACGGAGTCGAACAACCTCGCCATCAAGGGCGCGGCGCACTTCTACGCCGCCAAGGGCAAGCACATCGTCACGGTGAAGACCGAGCACAAGGCCGTGCTCGACACCGTGCGCGAGCTCGAACGCGTCGGCTTCGAGGCCACCTACCTCGACCCGGAGCCCACGGGGCTCGTCGACCCGGCGAAGTTCGAGGCGGCCCTGCGTCCCGACACGATCGTCGCCTCGGTGATGCTGGTGAACAACGAGATCGGCGTGATCCAGCCGGTCGACAGGCTCGGCGAGATCTGCCGCGCGAAGGGCGTGATCTTCCACGTCGACTCGGCCCAGGCCACGGGCAAGGTGCCCATCGACCTCGCCAGCCTCAAGGTCGACCTCATGAGCTTCTCGGCGCACAAGACCTACGGCCCGAAGGGCATCGGCGCGCTCTACGTGCGCCGCAAGCCGCGCGTGCGCCTGGAGGCGCAGATGCACGGCGGCGGGCACGAGAAGGGCCTGCGCTCCGGCACGCTTCCCACGCACCAGATCGTGGGCATGGGCGAGGCCTTCCGMCTGGCGCGCCTGGAGATGGCGACCGAGGGCGAGCGCATCCGCATGCTGCGCGACCGCCTGCTCGCGGGCCTGAAGGGCATGGAGGAGGTCTACGTGAACGGCGACCTCGACCACCGCGTGCCGCACAACCTCAACGTGAGCTTCAACTTCGTCGAGGGCGAGTCGCTCATCATGGGCATGAAGGAGCTGGCCGTCTCCTCGGGGTCGGCCTGCACCTCCGCGAGCCTCGAGCCCTCGTACGTGCTGCGCGCGCTCGGCCGCAACGACGAGCTGGCCCACAGCTCCATCCGCTTCACCATCGGCCGCTGGACCACGGAGGCCGACATCGACTTCGCGGTGAGGCTCATCCACGAGCGCATCGGCAAGCTGCGCGAGATGAGCCCGCTGTGGGAGATGTACAAGGAAGGAATCGATCTCAACACCGTCCAGTGGGCGGCACACTGATCCTCCCTCTCCCTCCGGGAGAGGGTCGGGGTGAGGGTAACCGAGGGCAAGCAAATGGCATACAGCGACAAGGTCATCGACCACTACGAGCATCCCCGCAACGTCGGCTCCTTCGCCAAGGACGAGGAAGGTGTGGCCACCGGCATGGTGGGCGCGCCCGCCTGCGGCGACGTGATGAAGCTGCAGATCAAGGTCGGCGCGGGCGGCGTCATCGAGGACGCGAAGTTCAAGACCTACGGCTGCGGCTCCGCGATCGCCTCCTCCTCGCTCGTCACCGAGTGGGTGAAGGGCAAGACCCTCGACGAGGCGGCGGGAATCCGCAACACGCAGATCGCGGAGGAGCTGGCGCTGCCTCCGGTGAAGATCCACTGCTCGATCCTCGCCGAGGACGCGATCAAGGCCGCCATCGCCGACTACCGCAAGAAGTACGGCGAGGGCGAGGACCCGGCGAAGAAGGCGGCGGACTGAAATGGCCGTGACGCTCACCGACCGCGCGGCACAGCACGTGCAGCGCTACATCGCCAAGCGGGGCAAGGGCATCGGCCTTCGCCTCGGGGTGAAGACCACCGGCTGCTCCGGCATGGCCTACAAGCTCGAGTTCGCCGACGAGGCGCAGGAGGGCGACCTCCAGTTCGAGTCGAACGGCGTGAAGGTGCTCATCGACCCGAAGAGCCTCGCCTACCTCGACGGCACGGAGCTCGACTTCGTTCGCGAGGGCCTCAACGAGGGCTTCAAGTTCCACAACCCGAACGAGAAGGACCGTTGCGGGTGCGGGGAGTCGTTCAACGTCTGACCCCGTTCCCCGGCCGGCCGCGGCCGGGGAACGCGCCGAACATCCAGCGACGGGAGGGAGTGCCGCACGCCCCCTTTCCGCATCCATGACGCCCGAATTCTCCCGCAACCACTTCGAGCTCCTCGGCCTGCCCGTCTCCTACGCCCTGGACGCGGCCGCGCTCGAGCGCGCCTACCGCGACCTGCAGGGGCGCGTGCACCCCGACCGCTTCGCCTCGGCGAGCGAGGCCGAGCGGCGCGTGGCGATGCAGTGGGCGGCGCGGGCCAACGAGGCCTACCGGACGCTTCGCAACCCCGTCGACCGCGCGCGCTACCTGCTGGGCCTCAAGGGCTTCGACACGGGCGAGGAATCCAACACCGCCATGCCGCCGGACTTCCTCCTGCAGCAGATGGAGTGGCGCGAGGCCGTGGCGCAGGGGCGCGCGGATCGCGACGAGTCCGCGCTCGAGGGGCTTCGCCGCGAGATCCACGCCGAGCGGGGCGAGATGCAGTCGCTCCTGGCGCGCGCCCTGGGCGGCGAACGCAACTACGACGCCGGCTGCTCGCTGGTGAGGAAGCTGCGCTTCCTGGACAAGATAGAGGCCGAGATC
>PQAI01000259.1 GCA_003105245.1 Betaproteobacteria bacterium
TGGCCGTCCAGGAAGGCGGCCCACTGGGGCAGGGGCATCTTCGCCACGCGCGCCTTGGTGACGGCGCGGATGGAGTACGGCGCGGGCGTGCGCAGGCGCCAGGCGGCGTAGCTCGTCTCCATGTCGTCCTCCTTGGCGAAGCGCAGGATCATCTCCTTGCCCTCGGGATTCGACACGACGCGCTTGAGCACCCCGTCGAGCACGAAGTACTGCTCCATGTCGTGGGCGCCCTGGGTCAGCAGCACGTCCCCCTTGCGATAGTCCACGATCGCCAGGACGGGCTCGAGCTCGCCGAAGGCCTTCGCCGCCAGGCGCCGGAGCACGATGTTGCGCCGCAGCTGGGCGCTGATCTCTTCCCGGTCGGGGTGATTGGCCAGCAGGGTCATGGGGGAAGGGGACAATTGACCCGCATCAAGGCGGTGCGCTCGCGCGGTTCCCTACCATTCTAGCGCGATTCAATGCGGCCGAGCCCCACGACGACGCGGCCGACGAACATCCCGAAGCTGCCCGCGCGATACGCCACCGGCGCGCGCCGGGCATCCCCCACGAGGAGGAAACCATGGCCACCGTCACCGATACCGCCGCCTCGACCGCCCCGGGCGGCCACGCCGCCGCCACCGCGCCGGCGCAGGAAACGACCGACGGCTTCCACCTGGTCATCGACGCGCTCAAGCTCAACGGCATCGACACGATCTTCGGGCTGCCGGGCATCCCGATCACGGACCTCACGCGCAAGGCGCAGGCGGCCGGAATGCGGGTGATCTCCTTCCGCCACGAGCAGAACGCCGGCTACGCGGCGTCCGTCGCGGGCTTCATGACGGGCAAGCCGGGGATCTGCCTCACGGTGTCCGCGCCGGGCTTCCTCAACGGCCTCACGGCGCTCGCCAACGCCACGACCAACTGCTTTCCCATGATCCTCGTCTCCGGATCGAGCGAGCGCGAGATCGTCGACCTGCAGCAGGGCGACTACGAGGAGATGGACCAGCTCGCCATCGCGAGGCCCCTCTGCAAGGCCGCGTTCCGCGTGCTGCACGCGGAGGACATCGGCGTCGGCGTGGCGCGCGCCATCCGCGCCGCCGTCTCCGGCCGCCCGGGAGGCGTCTACCTCGACCTGCCGGCGAAGCTCTTCCCGCAGGCGGTCGACGCGGAGGCGGGCCGCAGGTCGCTCATCAAGGTGGTCGACCCGGCGCCGCGCCAGATTCCCGCCCCGGAGGCCGTCAAGCGCGCGCTCGACCTGCTGAAGGGCGCGAAGCGCCCCCTCATCCTGCTGGGCAAGGGCGCGGCGTATTCGCAGGCCGATGCCGAGATCCGGGCGCTCGTCGAGAAGACCGGCATCCCCTACCTGCCGATGTCCATGGCGAAGGGGATCCTGCCCGACACGCACCCGCAGTGCGCCTCCGCCGCCCGCTCGTTCGTGCTGCCCGAGGCCGACGTGGTCGTGCTGGTGGGCGCGCGCCTGAACTGGCTGCTCTCGCACGGCAAGGGCAAGACCTGGGGCGGCAAGAGCTCCAAGGAGTGGGGCAACCAGCGCTTCATCCAGGTCGACATCTCGCCGCAGGAGGCGGACAGCAACGTGCGCATCGACTCCCCGGTGGTGGGCGACATCGGCTCGTGCGTGTCGGCGCTGCTGGCCGGGATCGGCGCCGGCTGGCCGAAGCCGCCCGCGGAGTGGCTGGATGCGGTGGCCGAGCGCAAGAACAAGAACGTCGCCAAGATGGCCGAGACGCTCGCGAAGAACCCGGTGCCGATGAACTTCCACAGCGCGCTCAACGTGGTGCGCGACATCGTCAAGGCCAACCCGGACGCCATTCTCGTCAACGAGGGCGCCAACGCGCTCGACTTCACGCGCAGCATCGTGGACATGTACAAGCCGAGGAAGCGCCTGGACGTGGGCACCTGGGGCGTGATGGGCATCGGGATGGGCTTTTCCGTCGCGGCCGCCGTGGTTGGCGGCGGGCCGGTGATCGCCATCGAGGGCGACAGCGCCTTCGGCTTCTCCGGCATGGAAGTCGAGACGATCTGCCGCTACGACCTGCCGGTGTGCGTCGTGATCCTCAACAACAACGGCGTCTACCGCGGCGACGAGAAGAACCCCACGGGAGGCAAGGATCCCTCGCCGCTCGTGTTCGTGAAGGGCGCGCGCTACGAGAAGCTCATGGAAGCCTTCGGCGGCGTGGGCGTGCAGGCCACGACCCCGGCGGAGCTTCGCGCCGCGATGGAGGAGGCCCTGCGCTCGCGCCGGCCGACGCTCATCAACGCCGTCATCGACGAGGGCGCGGGCACCGAGAGCGGGCGCATCACCGCGCTGAACCCGACCGCGAAGAAAAAGTAGGCGTCGCCACACGACCACCCATCGCACTTCAACACAGAGGACACAGAGGCAACACAGAGGAATGGAGCGCAGGGCGGGGTAAAATTCGGGTTTCCCCTGTGTTACCTCTGTGTCCTCTGTGTTCGAAACCCCTGCCAGCCGGAGCCCCTCATGGAAGCACTCAAAGGCGTAAGAATCCTCGACATGACCCACGTCCAGGCGGGTCCCACCTGTTCGCAGCTGCTCGCCTGGATGGGCGCGGACGTGATCAAGTTCGAGCCGCCCCAGGGCGACGCGACGCGCGGGCAGCTGAGGGACATCCCCGGCGCCGACAGCCTCTACTTCACGATGCTCAACTGCAACAAGCGCTCGATCACGGTCAACATGAAGAGCGCCGAGGGCAAGGAGGTGTTCGTGGACCTCCTGAAGAAGTGCGACATCATGATGGAGAACTTCGGACCCGGCGTGCTCGAGCGCCTCGGGTTCACTTGGGAGAAGATCCACGAGATCAACCCCCGGATCGTGGTGGGCTCGATCAAGGGGTTCGGCTCCTCCGGGCCCTATGCCGACTTCAAGGCCTACGAGAACGTCGCCCAGGCGATGGGCGGCGCGATGAGCACCACGGGCATTCCCGACGGCCCGCCCTTCGTCACCGGCGCGCAGATCGGCGACTCCGGCACGGGGCTGCACCTCGCGATCGGGCTCCTGGCGGCGCTGCACCAGGCCAACCGCACGGGGCAGGGGCAGTACGTCGAGGTGGCGATGATGGACGGCGTGATGAACCTCTGCCGCGTCAAGTTCCGCGACCACCAGCGCCTGACGCGCCAGGAGCTCGCCGAGTACTCGGTGCCGACCTACTCCGGGATGGGCGACGTGCCGCGCGCGGGCAACGACTCCGGCGGCGGCCAGCTCGGCAACGCCATCCACTGCAAGCCGCACGGCCCCAACGACTGGATCTACGTGGTGGTCCAGGAGGCGGTCTGGGAGGCGCTGGCGAAGCGCATCGGGCCGGAAGTGCACCACCCCGACCTCGCGACGGATCCCGACCTCGCCAAGATCGCCGACCGCCGCCGGCACCAGGCCAAGGTGTGGGGGCTCCTCAACCAGTTCGCCGGCCACTACACGAAGCGCGAGTTCATGGCGATCCTGAACGAGATCGACGTCCCCTGCGGCCCGATCATGTCGACCTCGGACCTCGCCGACGACGAGCACGTGCGCGGCCGCGACATGTACGTGGAGCTCGACCACCCGCAGCGCGGCAAGTGGTTCAACGTCGGCATGCCCATCAAGCTCTCGGCCTCGCCGGCGAGGATCGAGCGCAGCCCGCTCCTGGGCGAGCACACCGACGACGTGCTGAAGAACGTGCTCGGCTACGACGAGGCGAAGATCTCCGCCATGAAGACGGCGGGTGCCTTCTCCGCGCCGCCCAAGAAGGCCGCCTGAGAGTTCAGTAACCCAACGACTTGGGAAACGCCGATTACCGCCGATGCCCCGCCGATGGCCGCCGATCAATTTCCGTGAACGGGTGGCTGGCGGCTGCAGCAAGACATGTACTTGTCGGCGCAATCGACGACCCATTCCCGAATTATCGGCGGCCATCGGCGGGGCATCGGCGGTAATCGGCGTTTCCACAGACTTTCGATCGGATAACTCCCCATGCGCATAGCGATCATCGGACAGCAGGACTTCGGCAAGGCGGTCATGGAGGCGTTCCTCGCCCGCGGCGACACGGTCGCGGGCGTGTTCGTCGCCCCGGAGAAGGAGGGCGGCAAGCCCGACCCCATGAAGACGGCGGCCCTCGAGAAGGGCCTCGAGGTCTTCCAGTTCCCCTCGCTCAAGGCGCCCGAGGCGACGGCCGCGATGAAGGAGCTGGGCGCCGACATCGGCATCATGGCCTTCGTGCTGCAGTTCGCGCCGCAGGAATTCGTGAACATCCCGAAGCACGGCACGATCCAGTACCACCCCTCGCTCCTGCCGAAGTACCGCGGGCCCAGCTCCATCAACTGGCCCATCACGAAGGGCGAGACGAGGACCGGGCTGACGATCTTCCGCCCCACCGACGGACTGGACGAGGGCGCGGTGATCCTGCAGAAGGAGACGCCGGTCTCCGAGAACGACACGCTGGGCACGGTCTACTTCGACCGCCTCTTCCCCATGGGTGTCGCGGCGATGCTGGAGGCCGCCGACCTCGTGGTGTCCGGCAGGCACCGGGAAGTGGTGCAGGACGAGTCGCAGGCTTCCTACGAGGGGTGGTTCCGCGCCGCCGAGGCGCGGGTGCACTGGAACCAGCACGTCGACTGGATCCACAACGTCATCCGCGGCTCCGACCCGGCTCCCGGCGCCTGGACCACCCTCGGCGGCAAGAAGCTGCAGCTCTTCGGCTCGAGGAAGCACCTGGTGCGCACCTTCGGCGCGGTGAAGGGCAAGATCGGCGAGATCGCCGAGATCGGCGCCGAGTCCATGCGCGTCACCGCCCAGGGCGGCCAGGTCGAGGTCTCCAAGGTGAAGCCCGAGGAGGGCAAGAAGGTCTCCGCCGCCGAGTGGGCCAAGGCGGCGGGCGTCACGGTCGGCACCATCCTCGGTACCTGAGGCGCCGGCTTCGTTCAGAATAGCGCTTCCGCATCTCCCATCCCGAGAACCCCCATGCCCCACGCGATCCGATTCCACAAGACCGGCGGTCCCGAAGTCCTCCAGTGGGAGGAAGTGGCCGTCGGAGATCCCGGCCCGAACGAGGCCCGCATCCGCCTGAAGGCGGTCGGCCTCAACTACATCGACACCTACCATCGCAGCGGCCTGTATCCGCTGCCGCTGCCCTCGGCCATCGGCCGGGAGGGCGCCGGCGTCATCGAGTCGGTGGGTTCCGGCGTCACCGAGCTCAAGCCGGGCGACCGCGTGGCCTGGACCACGGGGCCCCTGGGCACCTACGCCGAGGTGAAGATCCACCCCGCGGACCGCCTGGTGAAGCTCCCCGACGCGATCTCCTTCGAGCAGGCCGCGTGCATGATGCTGCAGGGCCTCACCGTCCATTACCTGCTGCGCCGCACCTACCCGGTGAAGGCGGGCGAGACGATCCTCTTCCACGCCGCCGCGGGCGGCGTCGGCCTCATCGCCTGCCAGTGGGCGAAGGCGCTGGGCGCCAACCTCATCGGCACCGTGGGTTCCGAGGAGAAGGCCGCGCTCGCGAAGGCGAACGGGGCCGCGTACACGATCATCTACACGAAGGAGGATTTCCTCGCGCGCGTGAAGGAGATCACCGGGGGCAAGGGCGTGCCCGTCGTGTACGACTCCATCGGCAAGGACACCTTCGTGAAGTCCCTCGACTGCCTTCAGCCGCGCGGCCTCATGGTGAGCTTCGGCAACGCATCCGGCCCCGTGGACGCCTTCAATCTCGGCATCCTCGCGCAGAAGGGCTCGCTCTACGTCACGCGCCCGACGCTCGACACGCACGTGGGCAAGCGCGAGGAGCTGCTCGCCGCCACCGCCGAGCTCTTCGACCACGTCGTAGCCGGCCGGATCAGGATCGCCCCGCGCCAGCAATATGCCCTCAAGGACGCGGCGCAGGCCCACCGCGACCTCGAGGCCCGCAAGACCACCGGGTCCACGATCCTGGTGCCGTGATCGCGCCGGGGGCGCGCCGTGCGGCCGCGATCGCGGCCGCGGCGCTCGCCCTCGCCGCGGGCGCGGCCGTCCTCGCCGGGCCTTCCTTGGGGCTCTTCTCCGGGTCGCGCCCGGCCTCCCTGGGCTTCTCCGGCGGGCGCTTCGCCCCAGGCGACTGGAGGCCCAACTGGGTCTCCTCGACCGCG
>PQAI01000260.1 GCA_003105245.1 Betaproteobacteria bacterium
TCCACGAGGGCGGCGAGCGCGAATGCGAAGGCGACGGCGAAGCCCACGTAGCCCATGTAGAGCAGCGGCGGGTGCATCACCATGCCCGGATCCTGCAGGAGGGGATTGAGGTCGCGGCCGTCCTCGGCCGGCGGCAGCAGGCGCTCGAAGGGGTTGGAGGTGGTGATGATGAAGAGCAGGAAGCCGATGGAGATGAGGCCCATGATCCCGATCACGCGCGCCGCGATGCGCTCGGGCAGGTGGCGCGAGAGCAGCGCCACGGCCGCCGTCCAGCCGCCCAGCATGAGCGCCCACAGGAGCATCGAGCCCTCGTGCGAGCCCCAGCTCGCGGCCAGGCGGTAGTGCGCCGGCAGCCGCAGGTTCGAGTGCTGGGCCACGTTGGCGACCGAGAAGTCGTGGTTCAGGAAGGAGGCCGCCAGCGCCGCCCAGGCGAGGAACACGAAGAGGAACTGGCCGATGGCCACCGGGCGCGCCGTGGCGGCCCAGGCGGGCTTGCCCAGCGCGACGCCCGCCAGCGGCAGGAAGGCCTGCGCGAAGGCGAGCAGCAGCGCGAGGATGAGGGCGAGCTGGCCGAGCTCCGGGATCATCGCGTCACCTTCCCGCCCTGGCCGGCGAAGTTCTCCTTGGCCATCGGGTGCCCGGCCTTCTTGAGCGCGTCGGCGGCCTCGGGCGGCATGTAGTTCTCGTCGTGCTTGGCGAGCACCTGGGAGGCCTTGAACACGCCGTCCGTGCCCACGCGGCCCTCGGCCACCACGCCCTTGCCCTCCTTGAAGAGGTCGGGAAGGATCCCGACGTAGGTGACCGGGACGGACTCGGCCCCGTCGGTGATCTTGAAGGTGACGGAAAGGGCGTCCTTCTGGCGCACCACGGTGCCGTCCTCGACGAGCCCGCCGACGCGGAAGTTGCGGTCGATGGGAACCTCCTTCTTGGCCACCTGGGTGGGGGTGAAGAAGAAGACCAGGTTCGACTGGAAGGCGTTCAGCACCAGCGCGGCCGCAACACCCAGGGCGGCGAGGCCTCCGACGATGGCCACCGCGCGTTTAGTCCTCGGCTTCAAGATCGCGTTCCTCCTCGATGGCGGCCAGCGCCCGGTGGCGCCGCAGCCGCAGCGAAACCATTTCGACCACGACGGCGGCCAGAAGTGCCCCGTAGGACATCCACACGAAGTAGGACTGCCCGCCCATCGCCCAGAAAGCTTCCCAGCTCGACCACCAGAGGTTCATGCCGCCTCCGGAAGGTTGCGGACCCACTGCGCCCGGCGCTCGCGCTCGAGGATCACCGAGCGCACGCGCACGAGCGTGGCGCCGATCGCGTACATCCAGGCCGCCGCGCTCATCACCAGCATCCCGGTGAGCATGGTCACGTGCATGCTGGTTCCCTTGAAGCTCACGCTCGAGCCCTGGTGCAGGGTGTTCCACCACTGCACCGAGAAATAGATGATCGGCAGGTTCACCACGCCGATGATGGCGAGGAGGGCCGAGGCGCGGTCGCCGCGGCGCGGGTCCTCGAAGGCGTTGGCGAGCGCCATGTAGCCGAAGTAGAGGAAGAGCAGCACCAGCTCCGAGGTGAGGCGCGCGTCCCACACCCAGTAGGTGCCCCAGGTGGGCCGGCCCCAGAAGGATCCCGTCCACAGCGCCACGAAGGTCATGAGGGCGCCCGTCGGGGCGATGGCCCTCGCCATCATCGCCGACAGGCGCGTGTTGAAGACGAGCGTGAGCCCGCAGTAGCAGGCCATGACGAAGTACAGGAACATCGACATCCAGGCCGTGGGCACGTGGATGAAGATCACCCGGTAGACCTCGCCCTGCTGGGCGTCCGTCGGGGCCACCCCGAGTCCGAGGTAGAGGCCCCAGGCGGCCAGGATCGCGGCCGTGACGAAGAACCACGGCGCCATGCGGCCGGCGAGCCCGTAGAAGGTGGCGGGAGAGGCGAAATAGAACCAGTTCATGGGGTTAGGACGGTTTTCCCGACGCGGCATTGTCGCCCGGCCGGGGAAGGGACGGTTGCGGGATCGCAAATTGCCATGGCCGGCGCGCCCATCAGTCCACGGCGATCTTGACGGCGGCACCCACCGCCCAGGGCAGCCCCACCAGGGCGGCGATGAGGCCGGCGGTGAGGAGCGACAGGTGCGGCGCGGGCGAAAGCCCCGTGGCCTGGGCCTCGGCGGCCCCGGCCCCGAAGATGAGCACGGGCACGAAGAGGGGCAGCGCCAGCAGGGCGAGCAGCATGCCGCCGCCGCGCGCGCCCAGGGCCAGGGCCGCGCAGGCTCCCCCCAGGAGCGAGAGCACCGGCGTGCCCACGAGGAGCGAAAGCGCCTGGATGGCCAGGGTGTCGGGGGCGAGGCCGTACTGCAGCCCGATGAGGGGCGAGAGCAGGGTGAGGGGCAGGCCCGAGACGATCCAGTGCGCCGCGATCTTGCCCGCGGCCCAGCCCAGCGCGGGGTGCGGGGAGAGGGTCATCTGCTCGAGGGAGCCGTCGACGTAGTCGGCGGCGAAGAGGCCGGGCAGCGCGAGGAAGGCGGCGAGCAGCGCCGCGACCCAGATCACGCCCGGGCCGATGCGCACGAGAAGCTGCGGCTCGGCGCCGATGCCCAGGGGGAAAAGCGAGGCCACGAGGGCGAAGAAGGCGACCGTGAGCACGGCCTCGTCGGGGTGCCGCCAGGCAAGGCGCAGGTCGCGCGCCATGGCCCACGAGAAGCCGCCGGCGAACGAGCCGCGGGCCTGTTCGCGGCGCGCGGTCGTCGCGCTCACCGCCTCCCCGCTCACGCGAGCCTCAGCTCGCGCACCACGCCGGAGGCGGGGGCGAGGCGGTGGTGGGTGGCCGCGAGGGCCAGCCCGCCGCCTTCGAGGTGGCGGGCCAGCAGGTCGATGAACAGCGCCTGGCCGGCGTCGTCGAGGGCGGTGAGAGGCTCGTCGAGCACCCACAGCTCGGCCGGGTCGAGCGCCAGGCGGGCGAGCCCGATGCGCCGGCGCTGGCCCGCGGACAGGCGGCGCGCGGGGATGCGGCGGCGCTTCTCCAGGCCCACGGCGGCCAGCGCCTCGCGGCGCTCCTCGGGGGTGGAGCGCGCGCCGCGAAGGCGGAGCATGAACTCGAGGTTCTCGTCGGCGCTGAGGTCGTCCTTGAGCCCCGGCAGGTGTCCCGAGAAGGCCGTGCCCGCGCGCATGCGCTCGGGATCGGTCTGCGAGGGCTCGCCGTGCCACAGGACGGTGCCCTCGTCGGGGCGCGTGAGGCCGGTCACGCAGCGCAGCAGCGTGGTCTTGCCGCAGCCGTTGGGCCCGCGCACGCACAGCAGCTCGCCGCCCGCCACCTCGAAGGAGATGCCCGAGAAGAGCAGCGCCGGGCCACGCCGGCAGGCGAGGTCGCGGACCTGCAGGACTTCGGGCATGTTGCTTCGATGCTTCGTCATCGCCAGCTTAAGGAACGACCTTGTCGATCACCACCGCGACGCCCTTCGCGCCCGGCGCCACGGGCTTGCTGGTGCCGATGAGGTCGCCGGACTGGACCACGGCGCCGCCCGCCTTGGTCACGCGCGCCTCGATCACGACCGAAGGCGTGCCCGAGAGCGTCACCGCGGGCGTCATGCCCATGGAGTCGTCGAGCTCGAAGGACTTGGGCAGCTCGCCGGCGCCACCTCGAAGAATGGCCAGGGGCATGCGCGATCCCGTCTCGGCGCGCGCGTAGATGAAGAGCGTGTCGGTGGGCGCGACCTTGCCGGCGAGGCCCTCGGCGAGCTTCACG
>PQAI01000261.1 GCA_003105245.1 Betaproteobacteria bacterium
CACCCGGAGAAGAACCAGGTCGAGCTGGGCGACGGGACGATGCTCGGCTACGACTACCTCGTCATCGCCACGGGCCCGAAGCTCGCCTTCGACGAGGTCGAGGGGCTGGGGCCCGAGGGCCACACGCAGTCCATCTGCCACGTCGACCACGCGGAGCGGGCCGCCGGTGCGTGGGACGCCTTCGTGAAGGATCCGGGGCCCATCGTCGTGGGCGCGGTGCAGGGGGCTTCCTGCTTCGGTCCGGCCTACGAGTTCTGCTTCATCATGGAAACGGACCTGCGCCGGCGCAAAATCCGCGACCGCGTCCCCATGACCTTCGTCACGGCCGAGCCCTACATCGGCCACCTGGGCCTGGGGGGCGTGGGAGACTCCAAGACCATGCTGGAGTCGGCGCTGCGCGACAAGCACGTCAAGTGGATCTGCAACGCCAAGGTGACGAAGGTCGAGGCGGGCACGATGCACGTGACCGAGCACGACGAGGAGGGCAAGCCGAAGAAGGAGCACAAGCTGCCCTTCCGGTACTCGATGATGCTGCCGGCCTTCAAGGGCATCGACGCCGTCGCCGGGATCGAGGGGCTCACGAACCCGCGCGGGTTCATCCTCATCGACGCGAACCAGAGGAACCCGAAGTACCGCAACATCTACGCGGTGGGCGTGTGCGTGGCGATCCCGCCGGTGGAGGCCACGCCCGTGCCCACGGGGGCGCCGAAGACGGGCTTCATGATCGAATCGATGGTGACCGCGACGGCGCACAACATCCGCGCCGAGCTCGACGGCAAGGCCGGCGCCGAGAAGGCCACCTGGAACGCGGTGTGCCTCGCGGACATGGGCGACACGGGCATCGCCTTCGTGGCCCTGCCGCARATCCCGCCGCGCAACGTGAACTGGTTCTCCGAGGGCAAGTGGGTGCACCTCGCCAAGATCGCCTTCGAGAAGTACTTCATCCGCAAGCTCAAGAAGGGCACCTCGGAGCCCTTCTACGAGAAGCAGGTGATGCAGATGCTGGGCATCACCAAGCTCAGGAAGTAGGGCGCCCGCCCGCGGCCGCAACGCGAATTCGGCACGCGGGGAAATTCGATTTCGGCTCGTGCCGCGCGGTCGCCTCGGGTCTCATGGCGTCGCAGCAAGACGGAAGGCCCCTCGAGCGGGGCCTTCCCTTCGACGACCAACCGAGATCGAGAGGTGACCCCGTGAGAATCCGCATGCGTTACGCCGTGGCCTGTGCCGCCGTTTCCTTCCTTTCCGCCCTGCCCGCCTTCGCCGCCGATGGCGCGCCGAAGCCGCCGGCGCCCGTGACCAAGGTGGCTCCCGCGCCCGCCGACGAGACCCAGCAGGACCGGATGCGCCGCTGCAACGCGACGGCCAAGGCGAAGGAGCTCAAGGGCGACGAGCGCAAGGCCTACATGTCGGCCTGCCTCAAGGGCTGACGCGACCCGGGGACGCGGCCGCCGGCCTGCCCGCGGCCGCCGGCGCCCGCGCCCGCGGTGCGGCCGGTGCGCAGCATGAACTCCACCATCTCCGCCGGGACCGGCTGGCCGAAGAGGTAGCCCTGCAGCCGCGGGCACCCGGCCGCCTGCAGGACGGCGCGCTGCTCGACGGTCTCCACGCCCTTGGCGACGACGTCCAGGCCGAGGGTCTGGGCCATGGCGACGATGGCCTTCGTGACGCTCGCGTCGCCGGGCGGGGTCGCCGCGCGCACGAAGCTGCGGTCGATCTTCACGGCGCCGATGGGCAGGCGCCGGACCGTGTTCATCGACGAGTGGCCGCTGCCGTAGTCGTCGATCGCGAAGCGCACGCCCAGCTGCCGGAGCAGGCGCATCTCCTCGACGAAGGGCTCGTCCGGGTTGACGACGATGGCCTCGGCGAGCTCGAGCTCGAGGAGCTCGGGCGCGATGCCCGTCTCGGCGATGACGGCGGACACCGTCCGGAAGAGCCCGGGCGCGCGCGCCTGGCGAGGCGAGACGTTCACCGCGAGCCGCGGCGCGAAGAGCCCGGCGCGCTGCCATTCGCAGACCTGGCGGCAGGCGGTGCGAAGCACCCACTCGCCTATGTCGGCGATGAGCCCGTTCTGCTCCGCCACCGGGAGGAAGTCCTCCGGCAGGACGAGCCCGCGCTCGGGGTGCTGCCAGCGGACCAGCGCCTCGATGCCCGCGATGCGACCGTCCTTGGCGAGGACCTGCGGCTGGTAGAGCAGGCGCAGCTGTCCTTCCTTCACCGCGCGGGCCAGCTCGCTCTCCAGGCTCGAGCGCGCCGCGGCGCGCGAGGCGAGCGACCGGCTGTAGAGCTGCCAGTTGTTCCGCCCCTGCTCCTTGGCGTGGTACATCGCCGCGTCCGCGTGGCGCAGCAGCGAGGCCGCGTCGTCGCCGTCGTCGGGAAAGACCGAGATGCCGATGCTCGCCGAGACCGCGACCTCCTCGCCGTCGACGGTGAAGGGCCGGGAGAGCACCGACTGCGTGCGCCGGGCGATCATCTTCACGAACTCGATGTCCTTCACGTCGGGCAGGAGGATGGTGAACTCGTCCCCGCCCAGGCGCGCGTAGTGCATCGCGGCGTCGCGCGCGGTCGGGCGCGCCATGACGTCGCCCGCGCGCAGGTTCTCCTTCAGTCGCGCGGCCACGGACTTGAGCAGCTCGTCGCCCGCGGCGTGGCCGAGGCTGTCGTTGATCCGCTTGAAGCCGTCGAGGTCCAGGAAGAGCAGCGCCACCCGCCGGTCCTCCCGGCGCGCGCGGGCGAGCTCGCCATCCACGCGCTCGAGGAAGTGCCCGCGGTTGGGCATGCCGGTGAGGGCGTCGAAGTAGGCCAGGCGGTGGATCCTCTCCTCGTCGCGCTTCTGAGCGGTGACGTCGCGCACCAGCGCGATGGCCGAGTCGGACCCGCACGGCGCCAGGCGCGCCTCGAAATGGCGCAGGCCGTCGTCCATCGGCAGCTGGAAGAGCACGGACTGCACCTCGCCGCGGTCGATGGCGTGCCCCACCGCGCGTGCGAGGGCCGCCGCGACGCCGGGTGGCAGGATCACCGACAGGCTCTTGCCCACGAAGCCGCCGGGCGGGAGCATGGCCTTCGAGCGGAACCCGTCCTTGAAGTCGAGGCACGTGCCGTCGCGCCCGATGCGGAAGATCATGTCCGGCATCGCGCGCACGATCGCGGCCTGCCTTTCCTCCAGCTCGCGCAGCTCGCGCGCGGACTGGGAGGCGCGCAGCACGTAGCGGGCGCGGTGGCCCAGCACCGGCCAGTTGATGGGCTTCGCGGTGAAGTCGCTCGCGCCGCACTCGTAGGCGCGGTTGATCGAGTCCACGTCGTTCATGCCGGTGATCATGATGACCGGCACCTCGGTGGCGTCCCAGCGGTCGCGGATGCGCCGGCACACCTCGAACCCGTCCATGCCCGGCATGTCCACGTCCAGCAGCACGATGTCGGGCGGGCCCGCCTCCATCAGCTCGAGCCCGCGGCGGCCGTCGGGCGCCTCGAGCACCTCGAAGTCGAACTTGAGGAGCGTGGCGCGCACCAGCATGCGCGTCACGTCGTCGTCGTCGATGATGATCGCCAGCGGGCGGCTCTCAGCGGGACGCATGGGGCACCTCCCGGTCGAGCTCGGCGCGCAGCGCGTCCACGACGCGCCCCAATTCCGCATCGGCCTCCTCCAGCAGCGTGGCGTTGCCCTCGGCCCGACCGGAGCCGCCGGCCGCCTCCAGGGCCTTGCACAGGCGCGACAGGCGCTCGGCACCGACGTTGGCGCTCGCGGACTTCATGCCGTGGGCGACACGGCGCAGCTCCGCGGCGTCCTGCGCCTGCGCCGCGGCGTGCATCCGCGCGAGGGCGGGGGGCGCGTCGTCGAGGAAGGCGAGGATCACCTTGCGCACCAGCGCCTGGCTGCCGGCGCCTCCCAGGGCGCGGATCGCGTCGAGCGCGCGGGGATTGACCGGCGGCTCGCCGGGATCGGCGGGCGCCGCGGCCTGCGCGGCGGGGGCCGGCGCGGCCCCGGGCGCGGGCAGCCAGCGCGAGAGCACGGCGAGCAGCTGCTCGCGCGAGAACGGCTTGGCGACGTAGTCGTCCATCCCGGCGGCGATGCAGACCTCGCGGTCGCCTTCGAGCGCGTTGGCGGTGAGCGCCACGATGGGCACCCGGTGGTTCGTGGCCTGCTCGCGGCGGCGGATCTCGGAGGTCGCCGCGTAGCCGTCGACCTCGGGCATCTGGCAGTCGACGAGGATGGCGTCGTAGCGGCCGTGCGCGAAGCGGTCCACGGCCTCCAGCCCGTTGGCGGCGAGGTCGACGGCGAGGCCCAGGGACTCGAGCATGCCGACGGCGACCGCCTGGTTGACGGGATTGTCCTCCGCGAGGAGCACGCGGCCGACGAGCTGCGGCTTCGAGGCGGCGACGGCGGGACCGGCAGGGCGAGCCGCGGAGGCCGGGAACATCGCCTCCACGATGACCTGCCGCATCTCGTCGCGACGCACGGGCTTGCCCAGGCAGGCGCAGGCGCCGCATTGCCGCGCGGTCGCGATCTCCTCCTCCCGTCCCAGCGAGGTGAGCATCACCACCGGCAGGCTCGCGAGGGCGCGGTCGGTCTTGATCGCGCGCACGAGCGTCACGCCGCTCATCCGCGGCATCGCCAGGTCCACCAGGGCGAGGGCGAAGGGCCGGCCCCGGTCGACGGCCTCGCGAAGCTGCTCGAGGGCCTGCACGCCGTCGGCCGCCGCGGTGACCTCCATGCCCCAGCCGCGGGCCAGGTGCTCGAGGACGCCGCGGGCGGTCGCGTTGTCGTCGACGACGAGCGCGCGCCGGCCCGCGAGGCTGTGCAGCGCCGGCACGGCGACGGCGGGCGCGAGGGGCGCGGAGACGTCGATCGTGAACCAGAACGTCGAGCCGAAGCCGGTCTCGGAGCGCACGTCGATGTCGCCGCCCATCAGCTGCGCGAGCTCCTTGGCGATCACGAGGCCCAGGCCGGTGCCGCCGAAGCGGCGCGTGGTCGAGCCGTCGGCCTGCGCGAAGGCCTGGAAGAGCCGGGCCTTCTTCTCGGGCGGGATGCCGATGCCGGTGTCGCTYACCTCGAAGCGCAGGCGCCCGGGGGAGCCCGCGGCGGRCGTCTCGCGCAGGCAGCGCACGACGACCTCGCCGGAGTCCGTGAACTTGATCGCGTTGCCCACGAGGTTCAGGAGGATCTGGCGCAGGCGATGCGGGTCGCCGTTGACCCAGGCGGGCGCGTCGTCCTCGGCGCGCACGACGAGCTCGAGGCCCTTGGCCTGCGCCCGCGCGGCCAGGAGCTCCGCCACGTCCTCGAGGACCGCCAGCGGGGCGAAGTCGACCTTCTCGAGGTCCAGGCGGCCGGCCTCGATCTTGGAGAAGTCGAGGATGTCGTTGATGATCGCGAGCAGCGACTCCCCGGAGGCGCGGATCATGCCCAGCAGCCGGCGCTGCTTGTCGGAGAGCTCGGTCTCCGCGAGGAGCTCCGCCATGCCCAGCACGCCGTTCATGGGCGTGCGGATCTCGTGGCTCATGTTGGCGAGGAACTGGCTCTTGGCGCGGCTGGCGGCCTCGGCGACCTCCTTGGCCATGCGCAGCTCCGCGGAGGCGACGCGCTCGGCCTGCACGCGCTCGGAGGCCTCCGCGTGGCGGAAGTAGAAGTGCAGCGTCGAGAGGAACATGCCGATGACCGGGATGGCCGCCAGCAGCACCGGCGCCCCGAAGCTCGCCGAGCTCAGGTGAAGCAGGCCCGCGATCGAGGCGCTGGCCGCGTAGGCCACGCCCAGCCAGGCGTTGTCGTGGAGCAGCTGCAGGGGCTGCACGCGCTCGCCGCGCTTGAGCGTGATGAGCGAGACCATCAGCAGCGTGGTGGCGGCGGCATAGGCGAGCGCGAAGGCGATCAGCCCGCCG
Source organism: Betaproteobacteria bacterium (assembly GCA_003105245.1). Lineage (GTDB taxonomy): Bacteria > Pseudomonadota > Gammaproteobacteria > Burkholderiales > Usitatibacteraceae > FEB-7. The sequence goes on from PQAI01000261.1 coordinate 5,872, forward strand.
AAGAGGGCCGTCTGCTCCCAGCCCGTGCCGGCGGCCGCGCCGGGGACGAGCTGCGCGAAGACGGTGCCGCAGCCGTAGATGGCGAGGGCGGCCATCGTCGGGCTGCCGATGCGGCTGGTCCACCGCCGCGAGGTCCTCCACGAGGCCACTGCCGCCTCGGCGGCCGCGGCCACGGCGCAGGCGGCGGGCCCGTGCAGGAGCAGCAGGAGGAAGATGAAGATCTCCGCGCCGGCGAGCGAGGTTTTCGAGCCGGGGATGCGCACCGGGAACATCCCGATGAGCGCGGCCACGATGGCACCGGCGGCGACCTGCAGGAGGGCGGCGCTTTCCAGGGCGGCCACCTGCGTGAGGGCGAGCCCGAGGACGCACGCGCCCAGCACCGTCGTCACCCACCAGTAGGCCTTCGCCTGCGGGCTGTAGTCGTCCATGTCGAGGCGGAAGACCGCCCGGCCGGGCTTGCCGGCGGGCTCGCCGGCGGCCGCCTCCGGCGCGTGCTGCGGCTTCGGGGCCGCTTCCGGCGGCGTGCGCGTGGGCCAGGGGGAATGGTCGAGGGCACCCGGCGCGGGCGTGGGGATGCAGGGGGGGATCGTCGCCATGTTTCCTCCGCGGAGGTCGCGTTGACGTTCGGGTGGGGATCCGGTCACTCGCCGGCCGGGTCGTACTGGAAGGTGATGACCGAGTTGCCGCTTTCGCTCAGCACGAGGCCCTCGGAGAGCACGAGGCCTTCGGAGAGCACGAGGCCATCGGTGAGCACGAGGCCTTCGGAGAGCACGAGGCCTTCGGAGAGCACGAGGCCCTCGGAGAGCACGAGGCCTTCGGAGAGCACGAGGCCATCGGTGAGCACGAGGCCGCCGCCGGACACGAGCCACCCCGACAGCGTCGCCGTCGGCGTGAAGACCCCGGAGCGGGCCGTCGCCGAGCTGGCGCCGGCGAGGCTGTCGCCGCGGCGCACGCCGCGGGAGAGCAGCGGCTGGCTGGCGAGCGCGGTCTCGGTGACGATCTTCGCGTAGGTCGCGTCCGGGATGCCCGCCCCGGACCAGTACTGCACCTGGCGCATGCGCACGGTGTTGCCGACCCAGGCGAGCCGCGGATCCCAGATCGGCTGGTGCAACGTGAACAGGGGCATCCCGCTGAACACGTGCCGGCCGCCGGCGTAGACGAGGCGCGACCAGTTGAAGGAGGCGTCGCCGAGCCAGGAGTACTCGGCCGGGAGCGTCGCGCCGGGTGCAACCAGGGAGTCGCCGGGGAGGATCGTGCCGGCGGCGATGGCCGCGGCGATGTCGGTGCGAAGGGCGCGCGCGAGGCGCACCGCGCCCTCGACGTTGAGGAGCCCCGTGCCCTGCTGCAGGAGGTTCGCCTCCGGCAGCGGCTGCGCGGTGTACTGCAGGATCGCCTTGACCAGGGGCGGGGTGAGCCCCGGATTGGCCTGCAGGAGGAGCGCGGCGGCGCCGGCCACGGCCGGGGCGGCGATCGAGGTGCCGCTCAGCATCATCTGCGTCTCGCCGAAGCGCTGGGCGAGCCCGAGGGGCGCGACCAGCATGTCGCCGTAGGTCGCGGCAAGGTGGTTCCAGGCCGGGTCCTGCGGGTCGTCCCGGGTGGCCGCCGCGCCGACGATGCGGTTGCCCGGGGCCACGAGGTCGGGCTTGAGCAGGTTGTCGACGACGCGCGTGCCGGAGGCGTCGAGCAGGGAGCTGCGCGTGGGACCGCGGGAGCTGAACCGGTTGATGGTGTCGTCGCCGCGCGAGAGCGTGCCCATCATGTGGGCCGAGCCCACGGTGATCACGCTCGGGTCATTGCCCGGCGAGCCCACGGCGCCGTAGACCTCCGCGCCCGCGCTCGACTGGCCGAAATTGCCCGCCGCCACCACGACGGTGATCCCGGCGGCCGTGGCGCTGCGCGCGGCGGCGCACAGGGGGTCGGTCTGCCAGCTCTCCACCGAGGAGGCGGCGAGGCTCATGTTGATCACGCGGATGTTGTATTCGCGGGCGTGGAAGAGGGCCCACTCGATGCCCGCGATCGCGTCGCTCACCGTGCCCTGGCCCACGCCGTCGAGCACGCGCACGTCGTAGAGATTCGCGCCGGGGGCGATGCCGCTCGTGTCCGGGGTGTCGGGAGAGTAGGTGGCCGCGCTGCCGGCCGCGACGGCGGCCACGTGCGTGCCGTGGCCGTGCGCGTCCTGGGTGAGGGCCGTGTCGTTGGCGATCTGCGCCTCGTAGGCGAGGAGGGCGGCGCTGCCCGGCATGAGGGAGGTGGTGCGGTCGACGCCCGTGGTCCAGTTGCCGAGGCTCGCGTTCATCACGTTGACGTTGCGCCGCACGCGGGGGGTGCCGCCTCCGCCCACGAACGCGTCGTGCCCCTTCATGACGCCCGAGTCCAGCACGGCGATGCCGACGCCGAGGCCGTCGAGTCCGGCGTAGCCGATGCGCGTGCTGCCGCTGCGCACGCCGGCGGCCACGGCCCCGGTTACCTCTTCCATCGTGCTGGCCGTGCCGGCCGTGGAGCGGTTGGGCGAGATGCTCACGACGTCCTTGCGCTGCGCCATGGCCTGGACCGTGCCGGTCTTCATCTGCACGGTGAGCGCGCGGATGACCGAGTGGCGCGCGAGGACCGACCCGCCGGTCTGCAGCACGAACTTGCGCAGGTCGGCGAGCTCCGGATCGGAGGAATCGCTCACGACGATCACCTGCACGTACCGCGTGCCATTGAGGTCGCGGGCCCAGTTGACCTTGGGCGTCTTGGACGCCTTGACCGCCGCCTGGAGGTCCACGGCCACGAAGGCCTTCGGCGATGCGTTGGCGGCGGGAGCGGCCTTTGCCGCGCCGGGGCCGAGGCCCAGCACCGAGATGCCGAAGAGCATCGCCGGCAGCAGCATGCGGGTGAGGAGCGAAGTCCAGCTCGACTCGCCGGCGGGCACCGGGGCGGTGGAATGGGGAATGGAGGTGGTGTTGTCGCGCGCCGGCTGGGCGGGATTGGGGGTACGCATGATCCGGGCTCCCTGGCTTTGGGTGTCGCTCCGGATCACTATCGGCCGTGGACCGGCCGCGGGATTGTGAAGTGCGTCACAGGGCCGATTTCATCCCTAACCGGCCGGATTTCATCTGTAACCGTCGCGGGTACGGTCCCCGCAGTGCGGGCCTTTCAGCTGAAACGGCGGGCGCACCGGAACTGTGCGCGGGCTCACATCCGGGGGGCCCGGAGTCGCGCTAAGGTGGGCAACGTTGGGGAAATGCCGGCCGCGGCTGGCCGGAAAGCGGGGAAGTCGCCGGGCGGCGCAGGCCGGTCAGCCGGTGCTCCAGGCGCGCGGGCGCTTCATGCCCGCGATCCTGCAGGCCTGGCCGGGATAGCCGTACGGGAAGAGCTCGAAGAGGCGGTTGCGCGCGCCGGGGCCCAGGCGCTCCATCAGGTGCCACATCACGAAGCGCGCGTCGGCGGCGATCTGGTGCTCCTCCCAGTAGGCGCGCATGAAGCGGATCGCGTCCCAGTGGTCGGGGCCGAGCTCGATKCCCATCCTGCGCGCGGTGGCGACCGCGAACTCCTCGGTCCACTCGCGCGGGTCGACGAGGTAGCCGTCGGCGTCCAGAACAGGCATGTTGGATACACCTTCCATGCCGGCGATGATAGCCAATCGGACCGGCGTGTCAATCAATGTCCGAGACTTCGTAGGGACTTTGAGGAGGGTCAGCCCGGCGCGCGGGACCGCGGCGCACACTGCGGGCGTCTTCCCACCGACATCGCACCGTGAGCCGACCGCTCGACCGACCGCTGGACCGCGCCGAGGCCTTCTTCTGGTTCCTCGACCGCTGCTCGTCGATGAACTTCGCGATCCTGGCCGAAGGCAGCGGGCCGCTCGAGGCGGACCGGCTCGAGGCCGCCCTGGCGCGGGCGCAGGAAAGGCACCCGGCCCTCGCGGTCGCGATCGACACCGACGCCGCCGGACGGCTCGCCTTCGTGCCTCGCCCGGGCGCGGCTGCCGCCTTCACGCGCGAGGCGGCCGGCGAGGACTGGCACGCGGCGCTGGCCGCGCGGCTGGCGGTGCCCTTCGGGCTTGGCGAGGCGCCGCTCGTGCGCGCGCACTGGTTCGGGCTGCCCGCGGGGCGCTGGGCCTTCGCGGTGGTCTTCCACCACGCGATCGGCGACGGCCGGTCGGGGTTTCGCCTCGCGGCGGAGCTGATCGACGACGCGCGCGGCGCGGGCGGCGCCCGGGACCCCGTCGCGCCGAGGCCTTCCCTGATGGCGCTCTTTCCCGAGGCGCTCGCGGGCGACGCGGGCCTTGCCCGGGCGCAGGCCTGGAAGGCCGAGCTCAAGGCCGAGCCGCTTCGCGCCGACGCGGTTCCCGGATTCCGCCGCGAGGAGGGTGGCGAGGTTCGCCCGGCCATCCACGCCCTGCGATTCGACGAGCGCGTCGTGGAGGGGCTCGCGGCGCGGGCGCGCCTGGAGGGCGCCAGCGTGCACGGGCTCATCGGCGCCGCGGAGCTCCTGGCCGCGCGAAGCCTCTTCGAAGGCGAAGCGAGCCCCACGCTCATGCTCACCAGCCCCGTGGACCTGCGCGGCAGCCTCGCGGCCCCCGTGGACGACGCCACGCCGGGCTTCTACGTGACCCTGCTTTCCTCGCTCGCCCGGGTGGGCGGGCCGGAGAGCCTGGGCGCGCTGGCGGGGCATCTCACGCGCGACCTGCGGCGCCAGATCGGGCAGGGCTGCGGGCACCTCTTCTACCACCTGGCGGCGCCGGCCGAGACGATCCCGCCGACGGCCGAGGGCGTCGCGGGATTCCGGGCGTGGATGCGGCGCATGCCGCCGGCGTTCCTGCTGAGCAACGTCGGGCGCGCGGGATCGATGCCCGAGGCGGGCGGGGTGAGCGTGCGCGAGATCTCCTTCGCGCTCTGCCCGATGGCGCACCAGCCGCTGTTCGTCGCGGCGAGCACCTGGGGCGGGCGGCTCGCCCTCAACGTCGTGCACGACGCGGCGAGGCTCCCCGGCGCGACGGCCGGCGCGCTGGCGTCCCGCATGCGGGAGCTGCTGCTCGCCGCGGCCGGCTGATCAGCCGACGCGGTCCTCGCGGAATTGCGCCTGGATCTCCTCGACGGCCTCGGGGTTGTCCACGAGCGCGCGGACGCAGTCGGGGTCGAGGTGCGTGCCGGCGAGCTGCTCGAGCATCATGAAGGCCGTCCCGTTCGGGATGGCCTCCTTGTACGGGCGCCGGCTGGTGAGCGCGTCGAAGACGTCGGCGGTGGCCACGATCCGGGCCTCGATGGGGATGGACTCGCCCGCCAGGCCGTAGGGGTAGCCGTGGCCGTCGACCCGCTCGTGGTGGTAGAGCACGATGTTCCTCACGATCTCGCTGTCGGCGAGCATGTCGATCCCGAAGTTCGTGAGCAGGTCGTCGAGGATGGCCAGTCCCCGGTTCGCGTGCGTCCGCATCACGTCCATCTCGGCGTCGGTGAGGCCCTCGGGCTTGAGCAGGATCGCGTCCGGGATGCCGATCTTGCCGATGTCGTGCAGGGGCGCGTAGGCCTGCAGGCACTCGATGGTCTCGTCCTCGAGGAGGTGCTTGTCGGCGACGCCGCGGGCGATGAGGCGGACGTAGCGCGACATCCGGTCGAGGTGGCTGCCGGTCTCCGAGTCGCGCGCGTGCACGATGTGGCGGGCGCTCTCGAGCGCCGCCGAGAGCGTGCGGATGGAGGCGAGCTCCTGGATCACCAGCAGGCACACGAGGTGGCCGAAGATGTCGAGCTGCGCGAGCGCGGTCTCGGTGAAGACGTCCGCCTGCCGGGAATTGAAGAACACGAAGCCCAGGAACGTTCCGTTCGAGAACATGGGCATCGTGTAGCTCGCCGCGTAGCCCGCCCGCCCCAGGCGCTTCGCGTGCTCGCTCTCGGCCGTCTCGAAGGTGAGCATGTTCTGGATGACGCGCGGGCGCTTCTCGTCCAGGAGCTTCCTGAGGGACGGCAGTTCCCCCATCGGCACCTGGTAGTGCGGCAGGGGGTCGTCGCCGTCGCTCGAGTGGATGAAGGTCTTGAGGTAGGTCGTCTTGGGGTCGTAGACGGCCACGGCGATGCGCGCCACGAAGGGCAGGAAGGAGCGAACCGCCCAGTGGATCTCGCGGATCCTGGCGCGCAGCGGTCCGTCGGCGTTGAGCGCCTGCAGGACGTCGTTGTGCGCCTGGGCGGTCATTGCGTCCTTCCGCGCGGCGGCGAGGGCGTGGGCTTGATACCGAGCTTGTCGGCGGCGCGCACGAGGTCGGCCACCGAGCGAACCCGCATCTTCTCCATGATGCGCCCGCGGTGGACCTTCACCGTCTTCTCCGTCGTGCCGATCTCGGCCGCGATGACCTTGTTGCGCTTTCCGGCGATGACGTGCGTGAGCACCTCGCGCTCGCGTGGCGTGAGGCTGCCGTAGTTGAGCGCGATGTCGCGCTTGGCGGACTTGTCGGACCACGCGAGGCGCGCCCGGTCGATCGCCCGCGAGAGCGCGGCGAGGAGGGTCGCGGCCTCGACGGGCTTGAGCAGGAAGTCGACGGCGCCCCGCTTCATCGAGGTGACGGCGCCGGGCACGTCGCCGTGGCCGGTGAGGAAGACCACCGCGATCTCCGGGCGCACCGCCTGCATGCGGCCGTGCAGTTCCAGGCCGCTCTTGCCCGGCAGCCCGATGTCCAGGAGGGCGCAGCTCGGGCCGTTGACGGCGGGCAGGTGGTCGAGGAACTCCTCCGCCGTGGCGAAGCACAGCGGCTCGACGCCTTCGGCGCGAAGCAGGCGCGTGAGCGAGGTTCGCACGGACGGGTCGTCGTCGACGATGAAGAGGCTCACGCCTTCGGCGGCGATCATGGGGGCTCTGCTCCCGGAAGGTGGATGGTGAAGGTGAGTCCGCGGCCGCGGTTGCGGGCGACGTCGAGCCGGCCGCCGTGCGCCTCGACGAGCGAGCGCGTGACGAGCAGGCCCAGGCCGGTGCCGCGGTCCTTGGTGGTGTGGAAGGTCTGCGCCATGCGCTTGAGCGTCGCGTCGTCGGCGCCGTGCCCGGAGTCGGTGACCGAAAGTCGCACGCCGTCCCTTTCCGCCCGCAGCGCGATCCGCAGGGTGCGCGCGGCGCGCGCGGGATTGTCCTCCATGGCCTCGATGGCGTTGAGGACGAGGTTGAGGACGGCCTGGTAGAGCTGGACCGGGTCCGCCGTGACCGGCGGCAGGGATTCGGGGCAGTCGAGCGTGGAGGCGACCCGGGCGTGCCGCAGCCGCACGCGCGTGAATTCCAGGACCTCCGCGGCGATGCGCCCGGCGTCGACGGGCTCGGCCGCCACCGGCTGCTTGCGCACCAGCCGGTGCGCGCGAAGGATGATCTCGCCTGCGCGCCGCGCGTCCTCGCGGATCGCCTCGAGCGCCTCGCGGACCTCGCCGGTGTCCCGGCTCGCGAGGAAGCGAAGGGCCGCCTCGGCGTTGGCCACGATGGCCGCCAGGGGCTGGTTCACCTCGTGCGCAAGCGAGGCCCCGAGGGCGGCGACGGTGCGCACGCGCGCGGCGTGGGCCACCGTGTCGCGAAGCTCGTGCTCGCGCTCGCGCGACAGGTGCAGCTCGGTCACGTCCGACTGCGTTCCCACGTGATGCGTCACCTTGCCGCTCGCGTCCCGGATGGGGGCGATGCGCAGGAAGTTCCAGAACGGCGTGCCGTCCTTGCGGTAGTTGAGGATCTCGCCCTGGAAGACCTTGCCCTGCTGCAGCGCGATGGCGATCTGCTTGACCGTCTCGCGGTCGGTGCCGGGGCCCTGCACCATGCGGCAGTTCGTGCCGAGGATCTCGTCGGCCGAGTAGCCCACCAGGCGCTCGAAGGACGGGCTCACGTACACGATGGGCGCGTCGGGGCGCGTGGCGTCCGAGATCACGATGCCGTCGTCGGCGACGTCGAGCGCGGCGGCCTTGAGCCAGGCGTCCACCTCGGGAGCGAGCGGCGCGGCCTCGCGGCGGACGGCTTGCAGTCGGGCGGCGTTCTTGCGCTCGGCCATCGCGGCTTTAGCCCGTGTAGGTGCGCAGGCGCTCGACGTCGGGCACCGTGACCGAGCGGCCCTCCATCACGATGAGGCCCGCGTCGGCGAGCTCGTGCAGGATGCGCGAGAAGTACTCCGGCGTGAGGTTCAGGCGCGAGGCGACGATCATCTTGTTGGCCGGGAGCGTGACGCTGGTCGACTTGGCCGAGCCGTCGGAGAGCGCGTCGTCGCGCAGCAGGTAGCCGATCACGCGCTCCAGGCCCGAGCGCAGCGAGTACGCCTCCACGTCGCGGATGAGCTGGTGGAGCTTGCGCGACATCCCCGCGAGGAGCCGCCGGGAGAAGCGCGGGTCGCGCTCGATCTCCTCGAAGACGAGGGCCTTGGAGACGTGCAGAAGGAGGGAATCCTTGAGCGCCTGGGCGGACACGACGTAGGGCATGTCCATGAAGAGGATGGCTTCGCCGAAGGAGATGCCGGGGCCCATGATCTCGATCACCTTCTCGGAGCCCTGCGGCGAGGTGACGAAGAGCTTCACCTGCCCGTAGAGGACCACGTGGAAGCCCTCGCAGCGCTCGCCCCGGCTGAAGAGCGCCTCGCCCTTGGCCGCGTAGATGCGCCGGGTGCCCGCCGCGATGCGCTTGATCTCCTCGGGAGTCAGGTCGCTGAAGAGGGGCAGGTTGACGAGGAACTGCTCGACCGGGATGTCCGGCCCGCGCGTGCGCGACTCTCCGGTTTGCATGGCGGCTGGGGGCGGGGGCGGGAATTTCCCCCATGATACCCCGGCCGTGGCCTAGGGCCGGGCGTAGGCGCGTTCCGGCAGCTCCGGCCCGGGCGCGGCGATCCGCGCCCGCAGCGTCCCGGCGACCGCGGCGGCGATGGCGACCGACGACAGCAGGTTGTGCAGCCAGCGCTCCACGGGACCCGCCTGCCCCGCCACGGAGAGCACGGCGATGCCCGCCAGGCACAGCGCCGCCACGCGCGCCAGGAGCCGCGCGGCGGGCGCGGGCGCGGCGCTCAGCGCGATGAGCCCCCAGGCCGCGAGGGCCAGCCAGGAGAGCCCCCGGTGCCCGAGGGCCAGCGGCGAACCGGTGGCCGGCGGCACGATGGAGAGCACGCCGCCGCTCGCGATCGCCGCCAAGAGCAGCGCCAGCGCGCCGGCGAAGGGCAGGGCGACGCGGCCGCGCGCGGCAGGCGCCGCCGCGGCCAATCCGGAACAGGTGCCCAGGAGCGCGAGGCCCCCGAGGAGGTTCGCCAGCTGGATCGCCGGCGGCGCGGCGCCTGCCGAACGCCGCCCGACGATGGCCAGGGCGGCAACGAGCACGATCAGCACGACGGAGGCGGCCCGCAGTCCCGGCCGGGACGGGGCTTTCCACGACAGCGCGGCCACGAGGAGGGCGAGGACGGTGACGCCCATCGCGGCCACGCGGTGCGCGAGCCGCACGGCGTCGGCCGGGCCGAACTCCGCGCAGCCTCCCGGCGGGCAGGGGGCGGCGACGAGCCTCAGCCAGGCGCTGGAGGCGACCACGACGAAGACGAGGGCCGCGCAGGCGGCCGCCGCCGCGAAAAGCGTGCGTTCGTCGCGGGTCCGCGTGGGGGAGGTCATCGCGCGCCGGGCTCGCGGCGCCGGAAGGCGCCGATCACGACGACCACGAAGGCGAGGCCGCCGAGGATCGCCACGAGCCCGCCCAGGCCCATGAGGCCCATGCCGGCCACTTCCTGGGGCGTGCGCAGCACCTGGGCCGCGCCGGCGACCTTGCGTTCCACGCCGTAGCCGCCGGACCAGACGAGGCCCACGATGTGCGCGAGCTGGCCGCCGCCGTAGAGCCACGGCTGCCAGGCCGCCAGGCGCGAGCGCGGCGTGCCGTAGCCCAGCCGCGGCAGCAGGTGGTAGGCGAGGCCCATGAAGGCGAGCGTCACGCCGACGATGCAGCCGTGGTAATGGGCCGGGATCTTCACGTTCGGGCCGCTGATCGCGAAGCCGATGAGCCCGCCGGCGGCGAARAGCCCGATCGAGGCCGCGAGCGCCCCGAAGATCGGGCGGCTCGCGGCGTCGAGCTTCGGCAGCCGCCGCATCGAGAAGGCGAGCGCGAGGAGGATGGGCGGGATCGCGAGCCCGCCGCCGAAGCGCATTAGCCAGGTCTGCAGCTTGTGGTGCTCCACCGAGGCCACTGGGTGGGCGAGATAGATCACCGGGGTCACGAAGACCGAGGCGAGCGCGATCGTGAGGACGACGAGGGTCACGCGCGCCGAGAGCGCCGGGCGCAGGCCCAGGGCGCCCGCGAGCCAGAGCCAGGCCACGAGCATGAGCAGCGTCCAGGTGAACTGCAGCACGTGCCCGCCGCCCCAGAAGAGCAGCTCGAAGTAGGCCTTGCGCTCGAGGAGCGGCGAGACCTCCATCCACGACCAGCCGAAGGCGGCGAGCGCCATCGCGGTGGCCACCGCCGAGCCCACGATGCCCCAGCGCAGCGCATCGCCGCCGTCGAGCGGCGTGCCGGAGGTCCGCGTGGCGAGGAAGGTGCGCACGATGGCGAGCGCCACCCCGGCGGCGAGCGCCAGCAGTCCCCCGATGAAGACCGCGTTGTCGATGACCGGGATGTAGTTCGCCAGCACCGGGACCGCGTTGCCCGCGAGCGGCGCGACCATGAGCGCGGCCGTGCCCGCGGCGCACAGGGCGAGCGCGGCCTTCCCCAGGCCGAGGGCGCGCGTGTCGCCCGCCAGGCTCCAGAGCACGCCCGCGAAGGCCAGGAACCAGACGAGCACGGAGAGGTCCACGTGCGCCACCAGGGCGACCTGGAAGAAGTTCGCCACCGGGAAGAGGTCCTTCAGGCCCGGGGTGCGCGCCAGCACGAGGAGCAGCGAGAAGATGCCGGAGCCCACGAGGGCCGCGATGCCGAGGGCGAGCCAGCCGGCCGCGAGCCGCGCCGAGGCGTCGCGCGCGACCGGCAGCTCGTAGCGCGTGCCGGCGGCCGCCTGTCGCGCGAGGGCAGGGGGCTCGTGCGGGGTGGGGAAGCCGCGGACGTCGACGGGAGGAAGGCTAGCCATGGCGGATCTCCTGGCGCTTGGGCAACGAGGGGTGGTCGGCCGCGCGCGGGCCGAGGCGCGAAAGGGCGGCGCGGAAGTCGTCGAGTTCGCGGCGCAGCGCCGCGTGGTCCGAGCGCCCGGCGTGGGCCAGGCGCACGCGTTCGCGCGGCACGCTCGGGCGCAGGGCGGGCCTGCGCTCGCCCGCGACCCTTGCCGCGACGATCGCATCGCCGGTGCGGAATTCGCAGTCGCCCTCGCGGCAGGCCGCCACGAGCACGCCATCGGCGCCGGCGCGAAGCGCGTACTCGACGAACGACGGCGGGGCCATCGCCGCGCAGAGGAACTCGATGGCGGCCGTGGAGCGGCTCTCCAGCGCGTCCGTCGCCGCGCCCCAGCGGCAGCCGAAGACCACGATCCTCGGGCCGCCCTCGAGCGCGACCGTGCGCGCCTCGAGGCGGGCGCGGAGCTCGCCGATGGCCGCGGAAGGCATGTCGATGCCGGTGGCGAGGACCTCGTCCCTGCGGAATGGAGTCGAGGAGGGGCACGCGCCGGTGCACACGCCGCAGCCGGCGCAGAGCAGGGGATCGACCTCGGCCTGGCGCGGGTGGTGGCGCGAGTCGGTGCGCGGCACCATCACCACGGCATCGTAGGGGCAGTCGGCGAAGCAGCGCGCGCAGCCGTTGCAATTGTCGAGGTTCACGCGCGCGGCCGGGGCGCGCGGCACGCGGGTGGCCCAGGGCAGGGCGGCCAGGAGGGCGAAGAAGGCCGCCACCACCGTCCACAGGCCGTCCGGGCCGAGCCAGGCCATGACCGGGTGCGGGAAGAGGAAGAACCAGTCCAGCGGGATGCGCGAGGGCAGGAAGGCGAGGTCGGCCGCCGGCATGAGCGAAATCGGCCTGGCGAGGCTCAATGCGGCCAGCATCGCGGCCGATCCCCACGCCAGGTCGCGCGGCGGGCTGGTGCGCGCCGGGCTCACGCGCTGCACGTGGGCCCACATCGCGGCCAGCATCCCGAGGGGCAGGCCGATGTGCAGGAAGGTGAGCAGCGAGAAGAAACGGTCGTTCACCTGGCCGCCGTCGATCACGTTGCGCGCAAGCGAGCCGTCGAAGACCGGCAGCACGTCGAACCACTCGATGGTGGCGGTGAGGCTCCACTGCGCGAGCTGGTCCCAGGCGAGCCAGTAGCCGTTGATGCCGGCGAGCAACATCAGGGCCAGCGCGAAGAGGCCCGTGAGCCACGCGAAGCGCCGGAAGGCCGCGTAGTGCCGCCGCGCGAGCTCGCGCACGAGGTGCAGGGCGGTCACCGCCACCACCGCGTCGGCGCTGTAGCGGTGCAGCGCGCGCGCGAACGCGCCCAGGGGCCAATCGCCGCGGTCCATGGCGGCGAGGCTCTCGCGGGCGCCGAGGGCGCTGGTGTCGAAGCCCACGTAGATCCAGATGCCGGAGGCGCAGCAGATCCAGAAGAAGAAGAACCCGAGGGCGCCGAGGTGGCGCATCGGGTTCAAACGCTGTCCGAAGGCAGCGTCGAGGAGAGCGTCGGCGCGCTCGACGGCGAGCGCGGCGGGGCCGGGGGCGGGCAGGGCCGATGTCGTCATGGGCCGGCTCGTTCCTCGAGCACGGTTCATCGCAGCACGATCCCGCCCTTGCCGGGCTCGAAGTCGATCACCAGCACGCGGCCGGGCTCGAGGCGGACTTCCTCCTCGCGCAAGCGGTCGAAGGTGCCGGCGGCGTCGTCGGCGAGCGCGACCCGGATGCGGTGCGTCCCGGCCTGCACCGGGATGCGCCGGTAGGCCACGGAGGCGCCGTCGCGCGACAACCCCGCCGGCGGGGCGGTGATGTCGGCCACGGAGCGCCCGTCGAGGTCGACCTTCACCCGGACGGCGGCGCGCTCGCGGGGGCAGTCCTCCGCGGCGCGCATATTGGGGGCGAGCTTCGCCAGTTCCTCGGCCGAGCGCACGCGGCAGGCGGCCTTGCGCTGCCCGGCGTGGTTGAGCGAAAGGCGGATGAGGGCGTGCCCCGCCGGCAGGGGCTCGAAGGCGGGCGAGGTGGAGAAGTAGCCCAGCGTGGCCGCGAAGGCCGCGTAGAGGACCGCCTGCAGGCCGTAGCGAAGCGGCGCGTTCATGCCCGTCCTCCCAGGCGCACGAGGTCGGCTTCCCTCGCGTGGATGCGCGGCGCCAGCTTGAAGGCGTCCGAGAAGCAGTCGTCGGGGGAGAGCCCCTGCCGGGCGAAGGCGGGCTGCGCGGCCTCCACCATCGCGACCGAGCCGCAGGCGTAGATGCGGTGGCCGCCGAGGTCCGGGTAGTCGGCGAGGATCGCCTCGTGCACGAGGCCCGTCCTGCCCTGCCAGCCCTCCTCGGGCGAGGGGTCCGAGAGCACCGGCACGAAGGTGAAGTTCGGGTGCTCGGCCGCCCAGCGCTCGGGGAGCTCGCGCAGGTACATGTCGGCGAGCCGGCGCGTGCCCCAGTAGAGCACCATCTGCCGCTTCACCCCGGCGTGGAAGGCGTGCTCGACCATGCTCTTCACGGGCGCGAAGCCGGTGGCGCCGGCCACGAAGATGACGGGCTTCTCGCCGTCCTCGCGCAGGAAGAACGATCCCACCGGGCCCTCGAAGCGCACGCGCTCGCCCACCTTCATGGCGGTGAACACGTGGGTGGTGAAGCGCCCGCCCTCGATGCGGCGGATGTGCAGCTCGATGGGMCCGGGCTCGTGCGGCGCCGTGGCGAAGGAGAAGGCGCGCTTCTGGCCGTCGTCGAGCAGGATGTTGATGTACTGGCCGGCGTAGAAGTCGATCCGCCYGCCGCCCTCGACCTCGAGGCGAACGCGCATCACGTCGGGCGCGAGGAGGTCCATCGACGCCACGCGGGCCTCGTGCACGGCGACCGGGCGGGCGGCGCGCGCGGCCGGCACGTACTCGATCTCGACGTCCGAGACGGGCTTGGCCACGCAGGCGAGCACCTTGCCCGCCTCGCGCTCGGCGGCCGGCAGCGCGCTTTCCTGGTAGGCGCCGAGCTCCACCTCGCCGTGCAGCACGGCGCACTTGCACTCCCCGCAGCCGCCGTTGCGGCAGTCGAAGGCCATGGGCAGGCCCTCGCGCAGGCAGGCGTCGAGGATCGACTCGTCCTCCTTCACGCGCACGATGCGGTTGTCGGGATTGGCGAGAATGTGGAAGGCGCGCACCTCGCGGCGCCCGAACTTGGGCGGCAGCCACGGGGCGAGCACGGCGAGGAGCGTGAGCCCGCCGGTCAGCGCCCAGAGGGAGGCGGGCGTCCACTGGTAGAGCAGGGCGTAGGTCGGCAGGTAGAACCAGTCGAAGTCGATGGCGGCGGCGGACATGGCCATGTTCGCCGGCGCCTGGCTGAGCGCGGGCTTGGCGACCGAGAGGACGATCATCGCCACGCCCAGCCCCGCCATCAGCCCCGCGGGGGGCGTGGTCTTGGCCTGAGGCACGCGGTGGGTGTGGATCCACAGGAGCGCGAGGACCCCCAGCGGCAGGCCGATGTGCAGGAAGGAGAGCAGCGAGAAGAAGCGGTCGTTGACGCTGTCCTCGGTGAGGAAGTTGCGGATGAGCAGGCCGTTGAAGACCGGCAGCGCGTCGAACCACTCCGCCGTGGCCGTGACCGTGAACTGCGCCAGCTGGTCCCAGGGCAGCATGTAGCCGTTGATGCCCGCCGCGTAGACCAGCCACAGGAGCACCACGCCGCTCACCCACGAGAACCAGCGGAAGCCGCGGTGGCGGTCGAAGGCGAAGTGGCGAAGCAGGTGCAGCGCCATGGTGAGCACCATGCCGTCGGAGGCGTAGCGGTGCAGGCTCCTCATGATGCCGCCGGCCCAGCGTTGCGCGTGGGTGATGCGCTCGACGGAGGCGTAGGCCTCGGTCACGCTCGTGTCGAAGAACGCGTAGAGGTAGAGGCCGCTCGCCACCACGACCCAGAAGAGCCAGTAGCTCAGCGCCCCCAGGTGGTAGAGGGGATTCAACTTCTCGCCGAAGATGGCGTTGGCCGCGCGCTCGGCGAGGAGGAATAGGCGCTGCAGCAGTCGTTGCAGGAGCTTGAGCATGGGTCTAGCCCAGCCCCGCGCGCAGGCGGCGGTTGCGCAGCCACTCGCGGAGCAGGAAGCCGAGGACGGCGATCACGATCGTGGTCCCGGTGAAGATCTCGAGGACGATGCGGTAGTCGAGGCGGTAGCGGCCGGTGCGCGGGTCGTAGACCGTGCACAGCAGGCGCACGCGCTCGACCACGTTCTCGAGCGTCACCTGCGGCATCGGCGCGTCGGTGAGAAGGGCCTTGAGCGGGCCCACGAGCATGGGCACCTCGAAGTCCTCGCCGTAGACCTGGGCCACGACCTTGCCGCCCGCGTCCAGGACCGTCACCTGGGTGAGGTGGTCGAAGCCGCCGGCGGAAGCCGCGAAGCTGAAGCCGAGCTCTCCCGTGATGGCCTCGACCGTGCCCGCCTCGGGACTCAGGAAGTGCCAGTCGCGGCGATCGATGCCCTGCGCCCTGGCGAAGGCGCGCATGGCCTCCGGCGTGTCGTAGGGGAAGTTGAAGCCGATGGTGGCCACGGCGAAGCGCCCGGGGCCGAGGGTGCGGTCGGCCTCGGCCACGGCGCGGGCGAGGAAGCGGGTCGTCGTGGGGCAGACCTGCGAGCAGCCCGTGTAGACGAAGCTCACCAGCACCGGGCGCCCGCGCAGCTGCGACAGGCGGAAGGGCGTGCCGTCGGCGGCGCGCAGGGCGTGCTCGCCCACGGTCATGCCGATGGCGCGCTGGCTGCGCGCGAGGGTCGCGCCCGGCTCCAGGGAGGCGGCTTCGGTGGCTGCTCGCGCCTGGGCAGCACCGAAGACGATCCCGAAGACGAGCGCGGCCGCCGTAGGCAGCCAGCGCGGTCGGCATTCCTGGCCCATGCGGGTTATCCCCGCAGGGCCGCGTCCAGTATCACGCCAAGGAGCAGGAGCGAGAGCTGGGCGAGGGAGGCGTGGAAGCTTCCCATCGCGGTTTTGCGCGACGGATCGGATGCGAGGCGGGCCGCGGCCCGCAGGAAGACAATGCCCCCGGCGATCGCCCCCGCGGCGTAGGCGACGCCCAGGCCGAAGGCGAGCGGGAGGAGCGAAGAGGCGACGAGGACGACCGTCCCCCCGAGAACCGCGCGGGCGGCGCGCGCGTCGCCCACCACCACGGGCAGCATCGGCACGCCCGCGGCGCGGTAGTCGTCGCGGTAGGCGATGGCGAGGCTCCAGAAGTGCGGCGGGGTCCACAGGAAGAGGATCCAGGCCAGCGCGAGGGCCACGGGGCCGACCGCGTCGGGGGCCACGGCGGTCGCGCCGGCGAGGACCGCGAAGCTGCCCGCCAGCCCGCCGATCACGATGTTGAGCCAGGTGCGGCGCTTGAGGATCACCGTGTAGACGACGCCGTAGAAGAAGGCGCCCAGGAACACGAAGAGCGCGGCCACCGGGTTCAGGGCGAGCGCCGTGGCGCACACCGAGAGGGTGAGCATGAGGCCGATGACGGCGAGCCAGAACGGACCGTGCGCCAGGCGCCCGGTGACGAAGGCGCGGTTCCTCGTGCGCCCCATGCGGGCGTCGAGGTCGCGCTCCGCGTACTGGTTGAAGGCGCCGGCCGAGGCCGACGCCGCCACGACGCAGGCGACGAGCAACGCCACCTGCCACCCCGGGGCGCTGCGGCCCGGGACCGCCAGGGCCCCCGCGAAGGCGGTGAGCCCGATGGCGAACCCGATGCGCAGCTTGAACAGGTCGAAGAAGATCTTGGCGTGGTCGAGGAACGAGCCGGCCCGAACAATATCCTCTTTCATYTCGATCTCCGCGGCCGGCCGGCTACTTGAGCGGCCAGACGGTCGACAGGTACTTCCAGTTCACGAAGTAGTAGAGGACGAAGGAGGTGAGGAACACCATCGCCAGGACGAAGGTGCCCGGGGCGACGAAGCCTCCCAGCCCGATCGAGCCGTGGCCGGCCGGCGCCACGGCGACGGGGGCGGGCGCGGGCGCCATCCCCTTCTTCACCGGGACGTGCTCGAAGCCCGGCGTCTGGATCTTCTTGCCGAAGAACACGGAGCCCACGGTGATGGCGAGGTACATGCCGCCGCCGATGACCGCCGCGATTCCCGACACGGCCGTGAGGCCCATCATCAGGTACGCGGTGCCCGGGAACTCGTGCGGCAGGATCGCGCCCGAGAAGGCCATGTCCCAGTGCCGGCGCGGCACGCCCAGGGTCCCGGCGCCCATCATGAAGAGCGAGAAGGCGCTCATGCCGATGCCGTAGACGTAGGGCTGCCACTTCGCCATGCCGGGGAACATGAGCTCGCGCCGGAAGAGCGTCGGGATGAGGAAGTAGGTGAGGGCCATGAAGGCGAGCGTGGTGCCCACGACGACGGTCGCGTGGAAGTGGCCCGGCACGTAGATCGTGTTGTGGATGATGAGGTTCAGCTGCTCGGTGCCCATCATCACGCCGGAGATGCCGCCCAGGAAGCCGAAGCCCAGCAGCGAGATGAACATGCCCGAGAAGCAGGGGTTGCCCCAGGGGGCCTTCCGCAGCCACTCGAAGAAGCCCTTGTTGAAGCCCTTCTCGCGCTGCGCCACCTCGATCGCGCCCGGCACCGTGAGGCCGTGCACCATGGAGGCGAGCACCGCCAGGTACATGGCGTAGCTGGTGTTGAAGATCTTCCAGTTGGAGGTGAGGCCCGGGTCGGCGAGCAGGTGGTGCGCGCTCGCGAGCTGCAGGAACAGGATGTAGAGCACGAAGGCCGTGCGGCTCACCTTCTCGCTCATGGGCTTGGCGCCGAAGACGATGGCGGCGATGGCGTACCACACCGACACGTGCGCGGCGACGTTGATCTGCTGCGAGGAGTGGCCGAAGCCCCACCACACCGTGCGGTACATGAGGGAGTCGATGTGGCTCACCAGCCCCACGGACCACAGGAAGGTCGGGATCAGGATGATGGCGCCGGCGGCGATGGTGAAGGTGGCGATGATGGCCGCGGTCACGGCGCCGAAGGTCACCAGCGGGATCGAGCCGTTGTAGGTCTTCTCGGCCTTGCCGATCACCAGCGTGCCGAAGAACACGAACACGGCGACGAGCGCGCCCACGGCGAAGAGGATGAGCCCGAGGTAGAAGAGCGGGTGCGCCCCCATCGGCACGTAGGAGGTGAACATCACGCTGGAGTCGCCCTTGAACACGGCGATGTTGTTCATCACCGCGCCGACGATCATGAGCCAGAAGGCGGCCCAGGCGACCTTCGGGGTCGCGAGCCGGCACTTGAGCAGCGTCGAGGCCGCGAAGTAGAGCACGGCGATCTCGAAGAAGATGATCCAGAACACCAGCATGTCCAGCCCGTGCGCGGTGAGCGCGAGGTAGAACCAGTCCGGCGGCAGGAGCTTCACCGCGGGCCAGCGCGTGAGCGTGACGAGGAGGGCCAGCACGCCGCCCACGAGGAGCGAGACGACGCCGGCGACGGCGTTCCAGCGGATGAGCTTCTCGGCGGGCTCGTGGTAGACGAGGCCGGTGGAGGGGCAGGTGCGGAAGTTGCGGTTGACGGCCATGGCGATCTCCCTAGCTCTTCTTGGGCTTCACGACGTAGAGCTTGCTCGCCATCGTGTGGTGGTTGATCCCGCAGTACTCGTTGCAGATGATCGAGTACGTGCCTTCCCGGGTCGGCGTGAGCGTGATGATGTGCTCGTAGCCGGGGTGGATCTGCACGTTGATGTTCTCGGGCTGCAGCGAGAAGCCGTGCAGCCAGTCGGTSGACATGACGTGCAGGCGGTAGGTCTGGCCCTCCTCCAGCTCGAGGATGGGCCACCACTGCCACAGGCGGGCGACCAGGTACACGTCGCTGCCCGGSACSGGGTGGACCACCGGGATGTTCTGCTCGGTGACCTCGCGGACCTTGTACTTGTCCACCATGGCCTGGGCCTTGGCGAGGTAGGCCTCGGGGGTGGTGCGGTAGGCCTCGTTGGAGAGGTTCTGCTTACCGTAGATGTGCCAGTACGGCATCATGAAGAACATGATCAGGCACCACACGAAGGCGATGACGATCCAGGTGCCTTCGACGCGGTCCAGCGGCTGCTTCCACCAGACGCGTTGGGCGGGGGAGTGGATGGCGGTCATTTTTTCTCTCTCTTTTCGGGGGCGCTACTTGGCGATCGGGATGCCGACGATTTCCATCACGCCCCAGACGATGTAGAGGACGGTGGGCATCGCGACGCCGAGGAAGAGCAGCAGGAACGGGTTGTCGATGAGCTGCTGCATCATCGGGATGGGCTCGTCGCTCACGTCGTCGTCCGGGCCGGGCGAGGCGGGTACCTGGCTCATGTCTCTCCTCCTGGGAATGGGGCGCGGGCCGTGGGTCGGCACGTCACGGGGGTATGCTAGGCAGCCGGTACAATGAAAAACTTGAACGGGTTCAAGAAATCCCGTTTTGCCCTGTGATCTCATGGAACCCGTGAACGCCACGACGCTTCCCGCCCCCGGCCTAGCCGCGGCCGCGGACCCCGTCGCCGCCCGCCGGTCCGTGGCCGCGTGGCTGCTGGCCTGCTGCGCCCTCGTCTTCGCCATGGTCGTGGTCGGTGGCGCCACGCGGCTCACCCACTCGGGCCTGTCCATCGTCGAGTGGCAGCCCTTCATCGGCACGCTCCCGCCCCTCAGCGACGCCGACTGGGCCGCCCAGTTCGAGAAGTACAAGCTCACGCCCGAGTTCAAGCTGCGCAACCACGACATGGACGTGGAGGGCTTCAAGTCCATCTTCTGGTGGGAGTATTTCCACCGCCTCCTCGGCCGCCTCATCGGCGTGGCCTTCTTCCTGCCGCTCGCCTGGTTCTGGGTCCGCGGCCAGCTCGACCGACCCCTCAAGTGGAAGCTCGCCGGGATATTCGTCCTCGGGGGGCTGCAGGGCGCGATGGGCTGGTACATGGTGAAGAGCGGGCTGGTGGACGACCCGCGCGTGAGCCAGTTCCGGCTGACGGCGCACCTGGGCCTCGCGCTCCTCATCTTCGCGGCCATGTTCTGGGTGGCGCACGGGCTGCTGCGGCCGGCCGCCTCGGGTGCCCCGCGCGCCCTGCGCCGCGCAGGGCTCGCCTTCGCCGTCCTCGTCTTCGCCATGGCCCTCACCGGGGGGCTCGTGGCCGGCATCCGCGCGGGCTTCGCCTACAACACCTGGCCGCTCATGAACGGCCACTGGGTGCCGCCCGAGATCCTCATGATCGAGCCGTGGTGGAGGAACTTCGGCTACAACATGGCCACCGTGCAGTTCGTGCACCGCACGCTCGCCCTCGTCGTGCTGGCCTGCGCCTGGCTGCTGGCCTGGCGAGTCCTCGCCACGCCCGCCAGCGGCCGCGAGGCGCGGCTGGCCGCCGGCACCGTCGCCGCCGCCGTGCTCGCCCAGGTCACCCTCGGCATCGCGACCCTGCTCGCGGTCGTCCCCGTCGGCCTGGGCACCGCGCACCAGGGCGGCGCCGTCGTCGTCCTCGCCTGCGCCCTCTGGCTCGCCCGCGCCCTGCGCTGAAACACCCCGTCAGGGG